>NZ_CAXBKN010000085.1:0-13095 GCF_963976135.1 uncultured Maricaulis sp. | reverse complement strand
GCCCAGATCCGGGCCAATCTGGAGCGTTGGCGCTGGCTGCCGGAAGATCTCGGCCGGCGGCATATCCGCGTCAATATCGCCGATTTTTCGCTGGAAGCGCGCAATGAGGGCGTGGTCGAACAGACGCATGACGTGATCGTGGGCCGCCTCTACCGGCGCACTCCCGTTTTCTCGGCCAGCATGACTTATTTCGTGATCAATCCCTGGTGGGAAACCCCGCCGAGCCTGGCCGCGCGCGACAAGCTGCCAGCCTTCCGTGCCGACCCCGGCGCTGTGACACGTTTGGGCTTCCAGGTGATCGACCGTTCCGGCTCACTGGTCGACCCCGCAACGATCGACTGGGCCACGGTACCGGCCACCAACTTTCCCTATCGGCTACGTCAATCTCCCGGGCCGCTCAATGCGCTTGGTGAAGTGAAATTCATGTTCCCCAACCCGCATAATGTCTATCTCCATGACACGCCGACGCGCGGTCTGTTCGCCCAGACGCGGCGCGACTTCTCCTCGGGCTGCGTGCGGGTGCGTGACCCGCTCTTGCTGGCCGAATGGGTCGCTTCGGACAACCCGAACATGACGCCGGCGCGACTGCAGGCAATTGCCGCCGGCAATGACGAGACCCGCATTTCACTGCCCCGCGCGATTCCGGTCCACATATTATATTGGACCGTCGTGCTCGATTCAGACACTGGCGTGCGTTTCGTGGACGACGTATATGACAGGGATGCCGTGTTAATCGCCGCGCTGGATTCACCACCGCCGCCTTTGGAGTAGCGTCCTTGAACGCCATTTTCGGGAATGCGCTGATTGCCGCGCTATTGATGAGCAGCAATGCCAATGCGGTCGAGCTCGCCGCGCCGGCTCCGATGGACCAGACGCCACCGCCCGCCGCTACACTGGCCGCCGATTTCGCGCCAGGCCACCTGCCCTTCTCGCTGACCATACGCGATGAGCTGCGCATTGATTACGAGACTTTTGCGATCTTCGCCCGCCCTGGCGAGCAAGTCCGCATACGCGCCGACCGACCTTTGAGCTGGACCGATGAGATGGTGATGCGCACCGCCTCACCCGAACTCGACTGGACGGCACCAATGCAGCCCGGCCTGTCGCAAGTCAGCCTCGAGGACGTCGAGGGCCATGTCATGACCCTCAACCTGATCGTGATGCGATCAGCCGATGGCGAGAGCATCAATGGCTATCAACTCGGCAGATATCCAGCCGAGCCCTATCTGGGCCACGAGAATTATCGCGCACCGGAATTTTTCCTCGAGGTCGATAGCGAGCTCGGCGATATTGCCGTCTCGCCGCATTTCACACTCGGTCAATTCCTGTGCAAACAGGAGGCCGATGGCCCGCAATATCTCGTCCTGAGCGAGCGGCTTCTGGTCAAGCTGGAACGCATACTGGAAGCGGCCAATGAGCGCGGCTGGCGCACAGACGGTTTCACCGTCATGAGCGGCTATCGCACGCCGGTCTATAATGCCGGTCTCGGCAATGGCGAGAATTCACGCCACATCTATGGCGGCGCGGCCGACATCTATATCGATGTCGATGGCGATGAGGTGATGGACGATCTCAATGGCGATGGCGAACTGGACCGGCGCGACGCCGCCGCCCTGTTCGACCTGGTCGAATCCCTGGCCGACAATCCGCTCTTCGCCGGACTGGCTGGCGGTCTGGGCGAATACGCGCCCAATGCCTGGCACGGCCCCTTCGTACATGTCGATGAGCGCGGCTGGAATGTGCAGTGGGGCCGCTAGGGGCTAGCTGAAACTCTTGGTGGCCATCCGCCGGATAAAGGCCTCGGTCTCGTCGGGCCTGTTGATCTGCACCATGTGGCCAATGCCCGGCAGGACTTCCTCATCAAGCTGCGGGATGCTTGTCCGCAGGGCGTCGAGATTGGCCTGCGCGTCGAGGATGCGGTCGCTATCGCCATAGATGACGCCGACGGGCAGCTTGATCTCGGAAAAGCGCGCTGTCAGCGCCGGCATGTCGAGCCCGACCGCGGCATAATCGGTCGAGGCGGTGACGAAGGCGCGCGGACGCAGTCCCAGCAGGCCGCCGCCGCGAAGGCGGAAATCGGCGGGCGCCTCATTGGGGCCGAAAACCAGACGCAGCGTCGCATCGCCGGTGCGGATCGACATCGGCACGGCCAGGGTTTCGCCGATCAGACGCCGCATGAACGGACTGGCGATTTTGAGCGCATCGAAGGCCTTGGCACCCTCTTCGGGAAGTTTCGCCAGCGGCGCGATCAGGGCGATGCCCGAGATCGAGTCCGGATGGTTCAGCGCCAGGGTCAAGGCCACGGCGCCGCCCAGCGAGTGACCGACGATCAGGGGTTTTTCGATCCCCTTCGCCGCCAGGAATTCGGCGATCATCCGCGCCTGTTCCGGAATGCGCGCCTGCTCATCACTGTCGCGGGCCGAATAGCCGCTGCCGGGACGGTCCAGCGCGATGACGCGGAAATCATCCTTCAGCGCATCCGTGGTCGAATGGGTGAAATTCTGCAAATGCCCGGCAAGCCCGTGAATCATCACGATCGGACGACCCTCGCCCTGATCGAGGAAATGGATCTTGCCGCCCGTCACCGTCGCAATCTCGCCCGCAGGCGGGATCGCGGCCTCGACCCGGCGCGCAATCATGCGCGACCAGATGCTGAGCCCGGCCAGAACGGCAAGACTGATCAGAACCAGCCCGCCCAGAACCGTCACGAGAATTGGAGTCATGAGTTTATTCCTTGTTCCGGGGCAGCGGCTTCGGGGCTCGCATTGCGGCCGATCAGGCTCCAGTAATGGGCGGGCAGGATGCGCTCGATCAGGGCCATGAAATGGGCATCACGGCCGACCAGGACGCGCGGGCGGCGCCGCGTGACGCCGCGCAATATGATTTCGGCCGCCTGTTCCGGCGGCATGACGAGAAATTTCTCGAACGCTTCCTGGCCCCGGGCCAGCTCTGCCGGGTCCGCATTGGCGGCGTGGCGGGCATTTTTCGCGATCGAGGTCCGGATACCGCCCGGATGCACGGTGGTGACGCCAACGGATGTGCCGGCCAGCTCGTGGCGCAGCGAGTCCGAGAAACCGCGTACGGCAAACTTGCTGGCGCTATAGGCAGTCTGGCCGGCCGGGGCGACCAGGCCGAACAGGCTGGAAATATTGGTGATCTGGGCCTGATCAGGCTCGCGCAGCATGGGCAGGAAAGCGCGCGTCATCCGGACCACGCCCCAGAAATTGATCGACATCAGCCAGTCGAAATCGGCCTCCGACACGTCTTCGAACCGGCCGCCTACAGCAACGCCGGCATTATTGAACAGGAGCGCCGCACCGCCATGGGCAAGCCGGACGGCATCGGGGAATTCGGCAATCGCCCGGGCGTCGGACACGTCGAGATGATGCAGGCTGACGCGGTCGGCCGCGATGCCGGTGGAGGCTGCGATGCGGTCGAGGCCCTCGCGGTCGATATCCGCGAGCGCCAGACGGCAGCCGCGCGCGGCCAGGCCGTGGGCCAGGGCGGCACCGATACCGCTGGCCGCTCCCGTGATCACTGCGGTGCGGTCAGCGAAGTCGAACTGGGCAGGCATGGGCACTCCTGGGGCTGGTGCTGGGCCCGTCGCGATCCGGATGGGTCGCGCGAATACTTGCCCAAGTATGCCTCAGCGCCAAGCCGCAAAAGCGGGAAGTCGAGAATTTCTCTTTTCCGGTATGGCGATCCGGTCAGGACGCAGGATGGTTTTCCTCACCCTGGCCAATGTCCGGCTTGGGCAGACGCGCCGAAACCCAGCGCCCGACCACATAGAAGACCGGGGTAAAGATCAGGCCGAAAATCGTCACACCGATCATGCCCGAAAAGACAGCGACACCGAGCGCCTGGCGCATTTCAGCGCCGGCACCATGGGCGAAGGCCAGCGGCGTCACGCCGAGGATGAAGGCCAGGGCCGTCATCAGGATCGGACGCAGACGCAGCCGCGCCGACATGACCGCTGCCTCGCCGGGCAGAACGCCTTCGCCCTCCTCGGATTGCTTTGCGAATTCCACCAGCAGGATGGCATTCTTGGCGGCCAGGGCGATCAGGACGATCAACCCGACCTGGGTCAGGATATTATTGTCCATCCCCGCCAGATTAATGCCGATCATCGCCGCCAGGATACACATGGGCACGATGAAGATCACCGCCCAGGGCAGGGTGAAGGCCTCGTATTGCGCGGCCAGCACCAGGAAGACGAAGACAACGGCCAGCGCAAAGACGATCAGCCCGGAATTGCCGGCGGCCTTTTCCTGATAGGCCAGCTCGGTCCATTCATAGCCGAAGCCCGGCGGCAGAACGGCGTCGGCGATCTCTTCCATCGCCGTCAGGGAATCGCTGGTCGACAGGCCCGGCGGGGTACTGCCCTGCACTTCGACGGCCGAGAAGATATTGTGGCGGACAACCCGCACCGGACCGGAATCCGGGCTGACGGTCGCGACCGCCGAAATCGGCACCATCTCCCCGCTCAGCGAACGCACCTGCAGGCGGCCGATATCGGCAACATCATCGCGGAAGGGCGCATCGGCCTGGGCCATGACCCGGAAGGTGCGGCCAAGGAAGTTGAAATCATTGACGTAACTTCCGCCAAGATAAATCCCCAGCGTCTGATAGACGGCTTGCGGATCAACCCCGATACGTTGTGCCCGGTCGCGATCGACATCGACGCGGATGCGCGGCGAACCGGTATTGAAACTCGTATAGACCCGCGAGACGCGTGGATCCTGGTTTGCCGCCGCGATAACCGCATTGGCCGCCTGCTGCAGGGCTTCCATCCCCTGACCGGACCGGTCCTGGACCATGAGTTTGAAACCGCCACCATTGCCCAGGCCGCGCACGGCCGGTGGCGCGATGATGAAGGCGAAGCCTTCCGGAATCGCCTGCCCCAGAATGCCGGTGAGGCGCTGTGACATCTCGACTGCGGACATGCCGGGGCGGCCTTCCCGCTCCTCATAGGGGGCGAGCTTGATGAACATGGTCGCCGCATTCGAGCCCATGGTGAAGCTCGACCCGTCCAGGCCGACCAGGGCGGCCAGCGTGTCCACGCCCTCGGTCGCGAGCAAGACGTCCTGGGCCCGCCGCACGACCTCATCGGTCCGCGCCAGCGATGCGCCGGGTGGAAGCTGGATGACACCGATCAGCGAACCCTGGTCCTGCTCGGGAATGAAGCCGGTTGGCGTGTCCGTGAGCTGCCAGGCGGTCAGGCCGAGCAAACCGCCATAGACGATCAGGACCAGCGCAACGGTGCGCACGAGGCGTGCCACCGAGCGGCCGTAAAAGGCGGCGAGCCGGTCGAAGGCCTCATTGAACTTGCGGCCGGCAAAGCGCAGCGGCGCCATGAAGGGGAGCCGGTCAGGCGAGCCGTCGCTGGCATGCGGCTTGAGCAGGAGCGCACACATGGCCGGGGTCAGCGTCAGCGAAACGAAGAGGGAAATCACGGCCGCCGAGGCAATCGCGACAGCGAACTGGCGATAGAAAATGCCCGGAATACCGCTGAGGAAAGCGGTCGGTACAAAGACCGAGACCAGCACCAGCGTCATGGCGATCAGCGCGCCGCTGACCTCGTCCATGGATTTGCGCGAGGCATCGCGCGCCGACATTCCGTTGCGCATCAGGCGTTCGACATTCTCGACCACCACGATGGCGTCATCGACCACAATCCCGACCGCAAGCACCATCGCAAACAGGGAGAGTGAATTGATCGAATAGCCCAGGGCGAGCTGGATCGCGAAAATACCGATGATGGAGATCGGAATTGCGACGATCGGGATCAGCGCCGCGCGCCAGCTTTGCAGGAAAATGATCACCACCAGCACGACGAGGAAGACCGCTTCAAGCAGCGTGCTCTGCACGGCATGCACCGAGGCCTCGACGAATTCGGTCGGATTGTAGGGAATGATATAGTCCATGCCCTCGGGGAAACTCGCCGATGCATCCTCGATCGCCTCGAGGACGAGGTCGGCCGTGGCCAGGGCATTGGCGCCCGGCTGCTGGATAATGGCCATGCCGACGCCGGAAATGCCGCCGAAATAGCCGCGCACCAGATAGGATTCCGAGCCAAGTTCAACGCGGGCGATATCATTGAGCCGGGTCACGGCGCCATCGGCATCACGATGGACGACGACATCGGCAAACTCCGCCGGCTCGATCAGGCGGCCGCGCACCTGGACGGGCAGCTGGAAGGCGGCGGGCTGGCCATCGGCAAAGGGCGGCTGGCCGAGATTGCCACCGGCGGCCTGGATATTCTGGGCCCGCAGGGCATTGACGACATCGATGGCGGTCAGGCCACGCGCGGCGGCCCGGTCTGGATCGATCCAGACGCGCATCGAATAGCTGCCGGCACCGAAAATGCGCACATCGCCGACCCCGTCCAGCCGCAACATGCGGTCGCGCAATTCAGAGCTGGCATAATTGCCCAGATAATCGGCATCGAGCGAACCGTCGAGCGAGCGCAGGGCGAACAGCATGAGAAAGCCGCTCGCTTGCGCCTGAACGGTCACACCGGTCTGGCGCACCGTTTCCGGCAGGCGGGTCTGGGCGCGATTGACCCGGTTCTGGACCAGGACCTGGGCGGTATCGATATCCGTGCCGGGCTCAAAGGTCACCGTAACCGAGGCCAGCCCGTCCGCTGTCGAGGAAGAGGCCATGTACAACATGCCCTCGACACCATTGATCTCCTGCTCGAGCGGTGCCGCGACCTGCGCCGCGACCGCTTCGGCGGTTGCGCCCGGATAACTCGCGGTGACGGCAATGGTCGGCGGTGCGATTTCGGGATATTGCGCCAGCGGCAATTGCGGATAGGCGAATACGCCCATCAATGTCGTGAAGACCGCGAGGACCAGTGCAAATATCGGACGGTCGATGAAGAAGTGTGACAGGCGCATGGGCGGGGGTCCTGAACGGATGCGAAAACGCGGGAGCGGTGACTACTGCTCGACGGGATAGGCGGCGGACGCCGGCTGCGCCTGGGTCAGGGCGGTCGGTTCGTCGAGGTCCTGCCGGACAAGCTCGACCAGCTGCGGCGTCACGGTCACGCCGGGACGGGCGCGCATGATGCCGTTGACCACCACCCGATCCGTGGGCTCCAGACCTTCGGAGATTACCTGAAGATTGCCGCTCGGCGGGCCAGGCGTGACAAGGCGCGGCTCGACGACATTCTCCTCATTGATGACATAGACCAGACGCCGCGGCCCATCGGAAAGAATGGCGGTTTCGGGGACCAGGATCGCCTCATAGAAGGCGCTGCCGCCGACGCGCGCCGCACCGAGCATGCCCGGGCGGATCAGGCCATCCGGATTGGCGACCCGCGCCCGCACGCGGATCGTGCCCGAGGTCGGGTTGATGCGGTTGTCGGCAAAGACGATTTCGCCAACATGCAGGTATTCGGTTTCATCCTGCAGCCGGATCTCCACGCGGGAGACATCATCGGTGCGCTCGCGGCGCTGATAGCGCAGATAGACCGCTTCCGAGGCATCAAATTCGAAATAGAGCGGATCGGCGCCGACGATGGTGGTGAGCACATCGCCTGAGGAATTGCCGCCCGACACCAGATTGCCCGGATCGACCATGCGCGAAGAGGTCCGCCCGGCCGCCGGGGCCGTCACCTGGGTGAATTCCAGATTAAGCGCGGCCGCATCGACATTGGCGCTGGCCGAAGCGACACCGGCCTCGGCCGTCCGCACGGCGGTACGGCGCTGTCCGACCGCTTCCTCGGAGATTGCGCGCGAGGGCAGAAGCCGTTCGGCGCGATCAAGATCGGCGCGGGCCTGCGCCAATTGCGCACGAGCCTGACCCAATTGGCCATTGGCCGCAGCCAGCACAGCTTCGAACGGGCGCGGGTCGATCGTGAACAAGAGATCACCCGCCTCGACAATGGCACCATCCTCGAAATGGACGGCCTCGAGATAGCCGCTGACCCGGCTGCGGACATCGACATGTTCCGGCGAGTCGAAGCGACCGGTGAAGGCGTCCCAGTCGGCAACCCGCTCGACCAGGGGCAAGGCGACATCAACGCCCGGCGCGCCCGGCGCCTGTTGCGAGCCACCGCCACCGCCACAGCCAGCCAGGGCGAAAGCAAAGCAAAAAAGAATGATGCGGGGAGCGAGGCGTGCCATGTCGAGTCCTTGGAAAATGGGCCGATACGGGCGCAGCTGCAGCGACAAGTCATCGGTCGATGACACAAATGCGCCCGATGGCTATACTATGTCAACAGCTGATGACAAATTCATGCTGTGAACCAGGATTGTTTGATGACCAAGCCCGCCCGCCCCCGTAATGCCGAGGCCACACGCGCCGCCATTCTGGCCGCTGCGCGCCATTGTCTCTCGCGCGAGAGCTATGATCAGGTCGGCATTCGCGATATCGCCGTCAAGGCCGGCGTCGATGCCGCCCTCGTCTGCCGCTATTTCGGTTCCAAGGAGGATTTGTTCGCCCAGCTCCTGCGGCGCCCGGACAAACCGCTCGACGTGATCAAGGCCGGGCGTGACGGGCTCAGCGTCCGGGTTGCGGAGATGGTTGTCAGCAAGGATGGCGATCAGGAGGCGGTTGAGGACCTGCTGATCATGCTGCGCTCGGCCTCTTCAAAGACGGCCGCGTCCCTGGTGCGCGACGCCATGGTCGAACGCTTTGATGAGCCGATTGCGCAATTGCTGGAAGGTGAAAGCCCGCAATTGCGTGCGCGTATGATGGGCAGCGTGATTATCGGCCTGATCGTCAGCAAGATCATCCGCGGCTCCTGGGATATCGAGGCACCTGGACACGACGCCTTCCAGCAACGGATCGAGGATCTCGTTCGCCTCAGCATCCAGGAATTCTGAGGCCCTCAGCGGGTGGATTACACGATCCAGGGCAGGAAGGCGGACGCCAGGCTGAGCACCAGGAAAAAGCCGGCCATGTCGGTAATCGTCGTCAATAGCGGTCCACTCGCCGCGGCGGGATCCTGGCCGAAGCGCTTGAGCAGCAGCGGCACCACGCCGCCGATAGAGACGGCCAGCACGGTGTTGAGCGCCAGCGCGACGCCAATGACGCCGCCCAGCACGGCATTGCCCTTCCAGATCCAGGCCACCAGCCCGATCAGAATGCCCAGCACGATCCCGTTGATCACCCCGACCGAGGCCTCCTTGGCCCAGACCCGGAAGGCATCGATGGGCTTGACCAGGCCGAGCGATAATTCACGCATGGTGACCGCCACCGCCTGATTGCCGGAACAACCGCTCATGTCTGACACCATCGGCAGGAAGATGGCGATCGCGATGATGGCGGTCAGGGTTTCCTCATAGGCCGAGATCACACAGGCCGCGATGATGTTGAGGACAATATTGGTCGAGAGCCAGGCGAGCCGGCGCCGCGCACGCAGGACGGTCGGCTGCGAACGCAACTCATCGCCGACCAGACCCTGACGTTTCAGTCCATCGGACTCGGATCGCTCCAGAACCGCCTCGTCCATCGCCGAGCGCGAGACGACGCCGACCAGACGGCCATCGGCCTCAACCACCGGAATGCCGAGATAGCTGTACTTGTCGAACAGGTCCCGCAGCTCATCGAGCGGGGTCTGCGCGCCAACCGTGACCGGCGGGCTCATAATGCCGGAGAGCGCGGCGCTGCGCCTGGAGGTCAGCAGCGCGCGCAGCGAGACGACCCCGACCGGCCGCTCCTCCGCGTCGAGAATATAGGGGTGCTGACCACGATAGGGCTCGAAATCTTCCTCATCGGAGGCGAGCCGTCGCAAAACCTGGCCGACCGTATCGCCTTCATGAAAAGTGAAGGCCTCGGCGATCATCAGGCCGCCGGCCGTGCCGTCATCATAGGCGGCCAGGCGCCGGACATCGGCCGCATCCTGCTCATCCATCTCCGCCAGGATCGCCTCGGCATCCTCATCGCTCAGCTCGCCGATGACATCAGCCTGAACATCGGAATCCAGCTCATCGATAATATCGACGGCCGTGCCGACCGAGAGCCGCTCGACCAGTTCGACGGCGATCTCGTTCGGTGCCTCATTGATCAGCTCGGCGGCGCGGTCGGCGTGCAGCATGCCGAAGACGCGGTCGCGTTCCTTCGGGGCGAATTGCAGGATTTCACGCAGGGCATCGCTGAGCGTTAGCGTCGCCAGCAAGGCTTCCAGCCCGTCAACATCATCGGCCTCGATCGCATCGCGGATCCGGTCATGGATATCACCGGGTTCGTCGAATTCAGGCTCTTGTTGGGTCTGCGACACGGGACGCCCTCCGGATCAATGCGTATCAATTATGGAATTATTGTCTCATGACATAAAAAACTTTCTCTGGACAATTATTTTATGCCTTTCTATCGTAAAGCATGAATTTGACCTCACCTTGCTTCGAGACGGCTGCCGACAAGCTCGCAGCCCTGTTCGACACACCGTTCGGCGGCAAGCCGAAGGGCCGGTTCCGGATATCGAACAAGCTCCTGCGCCAGATATTGCAGCGCCGCCGCCTCTATGATGACGATATCCGCCCATTGACCCGAAGCCTGCTTGAGCGCGGCTATGTCCTTGTTGATATGGACAGTTTTTTCGTGGTTCTGAGTGCGAACTCCTTCGTCAACTACCGGCGCGCCAATGAGGAAAGCCTGCGGTGACAAAACCTCACCACGCCTCCCCCAAGACAGAAATCGGCTGGCGCGAAATCGTCGGGCTGCCGGGTCTCGACATCCCGGCCTTGCACGCCAAGATCGATACCGGTGCGCGCACCTCGGCGCTCAATGCGGCCGTCATCCGCGAGTTTGAGCGCGATGGCGAAACCTGGGTGGAATTCGATGTCACCTTCACCGAGGACCGCCATGTCCAACGCTGCCTCGCCCCGATTGCGGACCGGCGTGAAATCAGGAATACCAGCGGCATTCCCGAACTGCGCCATGTCATCGAAACCCGGCTGACCCTGGGTGCGCGCCAATGGCAGATCGAACTCTCGCTCGCCGATCGCGAACCGATGAAATTCGACCTGATACTGGGGCGAACGGCACTGCGAAACCGCCGGATCTGCGTCAATCCGGGCCGCTCATTCCTCAGCGGACCGCCTTCCCATCCCTTGCCGGCCACAGGCCAACCGGCCTGACACCCGCTGACGGCGAACCACCCGGCCGCTGTCCGACCACCTCTGAAAGGACGACCGCCATGAAAATCGCCATGCTTGCCCGCAACGCCAATCTCTACTCGCACAAACGCCTGAAAGAGGCGGCAGAAGCGCGCGGCCACGAGCTCGACATCATCGATACGCTGCGCTGCTACATGAATATCGCCTCGCGCAATCCGGCGATCTATTACAATGGCGAGAAACTGCCGAAATACGATGCCGTCATCCCGCGCATCGGTGCCTCGGTGACGTTTTATGGCCTCGCCGTCCTGCGCCAGTTCGAGATGATGGGCGTCTATCCGCTCAATGAATCCGTCGCCATTGGCCGTTCGCGCGACAAGCTGCGCTCGCTGCAGCTGCTGGCACGCGACGGGATTGGCCTGCCGGTGACAACCTTCGCCCATGACCCCAAACAGACCACCGAAGTGCTGGCCGTCACCGGCGGCTCGCCCCTGGTCATCAAACTGCTCGAGGGCACGCAGGGCATCGGCGTCGTGCTGGTCGATTCCGACCGCTCGGCGAAATCGGTGATCGAGGCCTTCCGCGGCGCCGGGGTGAATATCCTGGTGCAGGAATTCATCAAGGAAGCCGGCGGCTCCGACATCCGCGCCCTCGTGGTCGGCGGCAAGGTCGTCGCCGCAATGCAGCGCACCGGTGCCAAGGGCGATTTCCGCTCCAATCTCCACCAGGGCGGCACTGCCCAGGCCGTGAAGATCTCCCCGGAAGAGCGCTCGACCGCGGTGCGCGCCGCGAAGAGCATGGGGCTGAATGTCTGCGGCGTCGACATGCTGCGCTCCAATCACGGCCCGGTGGTGATGGAAGTCAATTCCTCGCCCGGCCTGGAAGGCGTCGAGAAAGCGACCGGCATTGATGTCGCCGGCAAGATTATCGAGACGCTGGAGAAGACCAGCATGCCCGGCAAGACCAAGACCAAGGGCGCTGGCTGATGCCGGCCCGTCCCGCTTTCGAAATCGGCCTGCATGAAATTGCCGCCGGCAGCCGCGCCACGGTCGATCTGCCGGTCAGCGTGCTGTCGGACCACACGCCTGTCACCATGTCGGCGCATGTCGTCCACGGCAAACGAACAGGGCCGACACTCTTCGTCAGCGCTGCGGTCCATGGCGACGAGATTATCGGGGTCGAGATCGTGCGCCGCCTGCTGCGCAATCCGGCCCTGAACCGGCTGCGCGGCACGCTGCTGGCGGTGCCGATCGTCAATTCCTATGGCTTCATGTCGCATTCGCGCTATCTGCCCGACCGGCGCGATCTCAATCGCTGCTTCCCCGGCAGCACCCAGGGATCGCTGGCGGCGCGGCTGGCGCACATCTTCATGACGGAAATCGTCAAGCGGTCCGATGTCGGGATTGATCTGCATTCGGCCGCCATCAACCGGACCAATCTGCCGCAAATCCGGATCTCGCCCGCCATGCCGCGCACGATGGAGCTGGCCGAAGCCTTTGGCGCGCCACTGATTTTGACCTCGAAGACCCGCGAGGGCTCGCTGCGCTATACGGCCCAGGAGGCCGGGGTCGATGTACTGCTCTATGAGGCGGGCGAAGGGCTGCGCTTCGACGAATTCGCCATCCGCGCCGGCGTCACCGGCATCATGCGCGTCATGCGCCATCTGGAAATGCTGCCCGCCAAGGACGCCGCGCGTCCGCGCACCGCGCCGATGAAATCACGCTCGAGCTATTGGTTCCGCGCCCCGGCCGGCGGTCTGATGCGCAGCTATAAAACGATTGGTGACCAGGTGATGGCCAATGACGTGCTCGGCGTGATCTCCGATCCTTTCGGCGAAGTCGAGATCGAACTGGTGGTCCAGGAGCCGGGCCTGATCGTTGGCCGCACCAATCTGCCGGTCGTCAATGAGGGTGACGGCCTGTTCCACATCGCCAAGCTCAGCAAGGCCGCCGACGCGGAATCGACGCTCGACAACATGGCGCTCGAATTCGAGGCCGATCCGATCTTCGACGAAGACGAGATCATCTAG
>NZ_CAXBKN010000084.1:0-13416 GCF_963976135.1 uncultured Maricaulis sp. | reverse complement strand
GATGAAAACATCCGCAATCTGTGGGGCCGCGCCAATTAGGCACGGCCTCCGGCAGCCAATACGGCCCGGCTAGTCGATTCGCCGCAGCTCCCGGCTGTGGCGCTGCCAGTTCTCGACATAATGATCGGCGGAGGCTTTCAGGATCTCCGCCATATCCGCGCCCAGCGTCTTCATGACCCGGCCCGGCGAGCCAACCACCAGTGAATTATCGGGAATCACCTTGCCTTCGGTAATCAGCGCGTGGGCACCGATGATACAATTTTTCCCGATCACCGCCCCGTTGAGAATCGTCGAGCCAATCCCGATCAGGGAATAATCACCAATCGTGCAGCCATGCAGCATGGCGCGATGGCCGATCGTCACGCCCTTGCCGATCTTCAGCGGTGCACCGATATCGGTGTGCAGGACGGAGAGATCCTGGACATTGGAATCTTCGCCGATTTCAATCGGATCATTATCACCGCGCACCACCGCACCATACCAGACACTGGCATTCCTGCGCAGAATCACGCGGCCGATCACACTCGCATCCGGCGCCACCCAATACTGGCCTTCGGCCGGCAGCTCCGGCCGGGAATCACCCAACGCATAAATGGCCATCTCTGTCTCCGTGTAGAATTCCATGAATTTTTAGCGACGCGGGCGTTGAGAGTCTGTTCACCGCGCTACACTCACACTGTAGCGGCGATTCGGGGTGCTGCCCCGTATCGTTTCGGCAACTCCGGACGGAAGGCCCGATCAGACGTCATGGACAGTCTGCACCCAAGCCCACCCGAAATTGGCGCCTGCGGGCGCCCTCTGCCGGATTCGTCCGAATCGACCCCATCGCAACAATCCTGTCGCCCCTCTGCCCTTGGCCGAGGGGTTTTTCATGTGTGGAGCCTCGAGCCATGACCAAGCGCATCGTCAAACGTCGCACGCGTACCGGTGAATTCAACGCCGCTCACTATCAGACAGAGGAGACCAAGGTTCGCGCCCTCTTCCCCGGCACCAATTGGAGCCCGGAGACACGCGATCCCATGCGCGACCAGAGATACGTCAAGAATGTCAAACCCCGCTCGGAGGGCCAGGCCGTCCTGATGAAGGCGGTCGACGAGCACAATCTGGTGCTGGCGCTCGGGCCGGCCGGCACCGGCAAGACCTATCTCGCCGTCGCCAAGGCGGTCGAGGCGCTCGAAGCCGGGTCGGTCAGCCGCATCGTGCTGTCGCGCCCCGCCGTCGAGGCCGGCGAATCGATCGGTTTCCTGCCCGGCGCGATGGAGGAGAAGCTCGCCCCCTATCTGCGCCCGCTCTATGACGCCCTCGCCGACCGGCTGTCGCCGAAACGCCTGCAAGCGATGATGGCCGAGGGCCTGATCGAGATCGCCCCGATCGGCTATATGCGCGGCCGCACGCTCAATAATGCCTTTGTCGTCGTCGACGAGGCCCAGAACTGCACCTATGTGCAGCTCAAAATGCTGCTCACGCGGCTCGGCTGGAACGCAACCATGGTCGTCACCGGCGACCCGGCGCAGTCCGATCTCCTGCCCGGCATGTCCGGACTGGGCATCATCGCCGACAAGCTGGAACCGCTCGAGGATATCGCCGTCTGCCGCCTGGCCGCGGAGGATATCGTGCGCCATCCACTGGTGGCGACGATGCTGACGGTGCTCTGAGGGCAAAAATGGACTGAAAGTGGAGGCGGCGCGGCTCAAAGGGACCGCGCCGTCCTGATTCCCGGCATTGCCGATTCAGGGCCTAGTGAATGGTCACCGGCATCACGCGGTATCTCACCAGCATACGCAAGGTGAGCGCGTTCTCCTCGCCCGGCTGCAGGCCCAGACGCAGCATCTCCCGCTCCGCGCGCTCGCGAACCCGCCGGGCGCGCAGATATTGCACCGCAATGAAGCCGATGATCACCGTATAGGCGGCGTATTCCATGATGCCATACCAGTTGGGCATGAAGACCCAGACCAGCAGGGCGGCAAGTGCAGCGAAGATGATGTCGACCGGCCAGCCCTCCGAGGCGGTGAAGAAGGCCAGCATCGGGAAGATGGAGCGATCAATATCGCCCTCCGGATCGATTTTCGCCAGCAGGGTCTCGAATTCGGCCGACTGGGTCGTATAGCTGCGATTGAGCTCGGTCTCCGGTGTGTATTCCGGGGCGTGCGGCGGCAGGTCGCGATTCATCACGGCGCAGGCGCGCATCAGCCATTCATCGTCCTGCAAGCGGCCATGGCCGACATATCCTGCCATTATTCGTCCCCGAGCCGTGTCGCGAGCCAGGCTGCCGCCTGGGCCGGCGTCTGGTGTTCCAGATCGACCAGGCGATTGGCACCGCGCATGGCATCGCCGTCAATCGCCCCGACCAGTGGTGCCAGCGCTGCAGCAAGGCCCGGCATGGCAGCGGCGCGCGGCGATAGCAGGATCACCGCATCATAGGGCGGCAGGATATGGGCCGGATCCTCCAGCACCACCAGATCATAGGCCGCAATGCGGCCATCAGTGGTGTAGGCGCTGATCAGATCGACCTGGCCATCGCGCACCGCGCCATACATGAAGGTCGAATCCATCGCCCGTGTGCGCATGGCGCCGAGGCCGTAGGCGTCGCGCGTGCCGATCCATTCGGAACGGACAAAGACTTCCGGATCCCCGCCGACCGATAAATCACCGGCATGAGCGGCCAGATCCGCCAGGCTGACAACCCCCAGCCCGGCCGCACGCTCGCGCGTCATGGCAAAACCATAGGCATTTTCAAAGCCGAGGCGTCCCAGGGTGAGAATACCGTCGCGCGCGTGCAGCCAGGCCGTCATTTCGGCGAGCATGACATGGCGCTGCGCCGCCTGCGGCCGCTCCATCAGGGTCGCCCAGATCGTGCCGGTATAATCGATATAGACATCGATCTCGCCCGAGCGCAGGGCATCATAGGCGATGGTTGAGCCGAGATTGTCGCGCCGCTCAACGACAGCGCCGGCCTCTTCGAGCCTGTCCTGCATCAGGGCTGCGAGAATATATTGTTCGGTGAAAGCCTTGGCGCCGATACCGATCGTCTGGCCCGCCAGGCCGGCCGGCGCATTGCTCGCGCTTGAATGGGTGGCCGCCGGCGCCGAGGCCGGGACCAGGACCGGCAGGAGCGAGAGTCCAACCACCAGCGCCAGCGCAATTGCGACACCGCCCGCCAGGCCGCGCCGGCGTGTGCGCGCCGCGATCTCGAGCAGGCGGATCATCTGGTCGAACAGGATGGCGAGGCCGGCGGCGAAGACGCAGCCGAACAGGACGGAGAGCCAGTTGCGCGTCTGCAGGCCGGCGAAAATATAATTGCCCAGGCTGGATGCCCCGACCGGGGTCGCCAGAGTCGCCGCGCCGACGACCCAGACGACCGAGGTGCGCAATCCGGCGACAATCACCGGCAGGGAGAGCGGCAGCTCGACACGCCACAGGCGCTGACCTTCGGTCATGCCCAGCCCGCGCGCCGCTTCGCGCACACCCGGCTCGACGCCTTGCAGGCCGACAATCGTATTGCGCAGAATCGGCAGGATTGAATACAGCATCAGCGCCAGGAAAGCCGGCCAATAGCCGATCATCCCGCCCAGCAGCGGCACCATCAGCGCCAGCAGGGCGAGGCCGGGTATCGTCTGGATCACGCCGGCGATATTGAGCACACCGCCGGCCAGGCGCGGCCGCGGCGCGGCGTATATCCCGAGCGGCACGCTGATCGCCATGCCGACGAAAATCGCCGCCAGCGACAGCAGGACATGGCCGGAGAGAAGATGCGGCAGTTCGGCCCAGCGCTCGGCGAAATTCTCGCTCATGCCTCCAGCTCCGCGATCCGGCGCATCTGGCGGCGCGGCGTATCCAGCAGGGCAGCGACATAATCATCGGCCGGTGATTTGAGCAGCTGTGCCGGGCTGCCGCACTGCACGATCAGCCCGTCACGCATCACCGCAACCTGATCCGCCATGATCAGCGCCTCGGCCATGTCATGCGTGACCATCAGGGCGGAAAAACCAAGCCGGGCCTGCAGCGCCATGAAATCCTGTTGCAGCCCGTCACGGGTGACCGGGTCGAGGGCGCCGAAGGGCTCGTCCATCAGGAGAAGGTCCGGCTTGCCGGCCAGGGCGCGGGCGAAGCCGACACGCTGGCGCTGACCACCCGACAGGGCATCGGGATAGCGATCGGAAAATTCGTGCGGATCAAGGCGCACCAGTTCGAGCATGTCGCGCACCCGCGCATCGATCGCGGCCGGCTCCCAGCCCAGCAGGCGCGGAACGATGGCGATATTGGCGGCGACGCTATAATGGGGAAACAGGCCATCGCCCTGCATCACCCAGCCGATCGAGCGGCGCAACTCGACCGCATCGAGCGTGGTGATATCGGCGCCCTCATACAAAATCGAACCGCCCGAAGTCTCCTCCAGGCGGTTGATCAATTTGAGCATTGTGGTCTTGCCGCAGCCCGATGTACCGGCCAGGGCCAGCAATTGGCCGCGCTGCAGGCTGAGATCGACGCCGGCAACCGCCTGAACACCGCCGGGATAGGTCTTGGTGACCGCCCGGGCTTCAAGCACGGTCGACGACGGCTCGATCAAAGCTCTTCCAGGTCGATGTCCAGAATGGTGATCTCGAAGGAATAGGAGGTTTCACCCTCATCGATGATCTTGGCGACGACACCGAGACATTCATCGCCGATATGGATTTCAGCGCATTCATCCGGGCGATTGCGGCATTGAACCGCCATTTCCGGATTGAGTTTATTGCGCAGGAAGCGTTGCAGTTTCGCGGCTTCGCCGGCGGTCATATTCTTGTTCACGATGTCTCTCCGGTCGGGGGATTCGAATTGGCGACAAATAAGCCCATGCGAGGGGGGTGCGTCCAGTGCAGGGCCTGCGATCATCCGCGCTGATGGCGAATGCGGCGCAGACCCGGCGCCCTATTTCCCGTCGGGGAAGGTCTGGTCCATGCTGCGCGCCGGCTGTGGACAGCAATCGCCCACCACCTTGGCCGGCACGCCGGCCACCGTGCAGCCGGCCGGAACCGATTTGAGCACCACCGAGCCGGCCGCGATGCGGGCCTGGTCGCCGACTTCGATATTGCCCAGCACCTTGGCGCCGGCTCCGATCATCACGCCGCGTCCGATCTTGGGGTGACGGTCTTCATGGGCCGCGCCGGTGCCGCCCAGCGTCACCTCATGCAGCAGGGAGCAATCATCACCGACCACGGCCGTCTCGCCGATCACGACCGCGGTCGCATGGTCGATCATCACGCCCTGACCGATCCGGGCCGCCGGATGGATATCGACGCCGAAGCGTTCCGACACCCGGCTTTGCAGATGGAAGGCGAGGTTTTGCCGCCCCTCGCGCCACAGCCAGTGCGCGACGCGGTGCAATTGCAGGGCCTGATAGCCCTTATAATAGAGGAAGGGCTGCAGCACGCTCTTGCAGGCCGGGTCACGCTCCTCGACCGCGACCATGTCGGCGATCGCCTGGGTGACAATGCCCGGATCCCCCGTCAGCGCGGCCTCGGCGACATCGCGCGCCAGCATGGCATCGAGCTGGGCATCGGCCAGCTTGCTCGCCAGGCAATAGGCCAGCGCGTGGGAAAATTCATCGTGGCGCAGCACGGCGGCATTGAGAAAACTGGCGAGGATCGGCTCTTCGGCCGCCGCTGCGGCGGCTTCGACGCGCAGACGCGCCCAGACGGCCTGGGTTCCGGTGCGCGCGGCGATCGGCGCTTTGGCCTGGCTCTGTGACATCACATTCTCCTGCCTTCAACGATTCAGCATGACACCGGAAAGCTCTGACGCCAACAGGCCCTGTTGCGCCATATAGTGCGCGCGCATCAGCATCGCCACCGTCAGGGCATCGCGAATCTGCCCCGACATCGCCTCTTCGAGGGCGTCGAGGAAATGCACGCGGCGGGTTTGCAGCACTTCGGTCCCCTCCGGTTCCGGCTCGCCGTCATGCAGACCGGTGGCGAGAAATCCGATGGCGCGCTCATCGGTGATCGAATTGGACAGGTCCAGCTGCAGGATCTCGCTCCAATGGTCGGCTGTCAGTCCGGTCTCTTCCTTCAGCTCACGCCGGGCATCGGCGAGCGGATCGCCGTCGAGCTGGCCGCCGCCTGCGGGAATCTCCCAGCTATAGCGATCCAGCGCGAAGCGATGCTGGCCGACCAGCGTGACCGAGCCGTCGGCATGAATGGGCAGGACCACCAGCGCCAGATTGCGCGGCGACATCACCGCATAGACGCCCGGCTTGCCATCGGGCTGGGTGATGTCGAATTCATGCACCCGCATCCAGGGGCTTTCAAAGGCGATGCGCTCGCCGTGAATGGTCCAGGGACCGCGTGTTTGAGACATGTCCTGCTCCCGTGTCTGGAGCGCTCTAAGCCTGTTTTGCACGCGCCATCAAGTCACCGCGCCGCTGTTTGTATTGGCGGACCTTCTCGGCAATGCGCCGCTTGCGATCCTCCAGCCGCGCCAGAAGCGCGAAGGCGGAGGGGGCAAAGACCAGCGCCAGAATGGCCGAACCGGCGACTCCGCCGACCATCGCCGCCGCGAAGGGCAGCCAGAAGGCATCGCCCGACACAAGCAGCGGCACAAAACCGCCAATCGTCGTCAGGGTCGTCGACAGGATATGCCGCGTCGCATCCATCACGGTCGCCTGCACGGCGCCGGGCTGCATCGCGACCGCGGCCGGATTGGTGCGCAGCGCCGAAAGCACGACAATCGCGCCATTGATCGACAGGCCCATCAGCCCCATCGAGCCGACAATCGCGTTGAAACCCAGCGGCGTGCCGAACAGCCAGACGCCAAACATGGCCAGCCCGACCGACAGCATGGCGACGACCAGGATGATCCCGGCATAGCGGAAGCTGTTGAAGGCGAGCACGACCGAGCCGATCATCAGCACCATCAGCGGGATCGCGGTGGAGAACAGGCCCGCCATCGCATCGCCGCGCTCGGCGGCTTCGCCGGCAATCTGCAATTCATAGCCCGGCGGCAGTGCGATATCGGCCGCGTCCAGCGCCGTGAAGAAATGCTCCAGCGCCGGTGCCGGCAGGGTATAGGGCTCCAGATAGCCATAGATCGAATTGACCCGGCGGCCATCCTCATGCGGGATGACGGACACTTGCGGTGCCAGGGTGACCTCGCCCAGTGATGCGAGCGGCGCGGCAAAGACATTGCCCCCGCTCGAGCGAAGTGGCGCGCCGGCGACAGAGGCGAGGTTGGATCGCCGATTATCCCGTGTGATGACGCGAACGGGGAGTTCCTCGACACCTTCCAGGACGCTGCCGCCGACGACACCATCCAGATCGCCGCGCAAGCGGTCGGCGAGTTCGGAAAGGCGCATGCCGGAGAGTTCGGCCGAGGCTTCATCGGCCATGATGCGGGCGACGGGTTCGCCCATTTCAAGCAAGGCCAGGGTATGGGTAATGGTCGGCGTTCTGGCCAGAACGCTGCGGATTTCATTGCCGAGCCGGTTGAGCTCGGTCAGTTCCGGCCCGACCAGGACCAGTTCGATCGGAGCCGGAATCGGCGGGCCCTGTTCAAACGGCAGGCTGAGAAAACGCGCCTGCGGGAAGGCATTGAGCATGTCCAGCTGCAGGGCGGGCAAGATGCGCCGCGTCGCCGCATTCGACCGGGTGTGCACAAAGCCGGAGGCGTAATTGGACACGCCGGACTTGTTGCTGATCGCATTGTAATAGGTGCGCGGTGCGCTTTGCCCCAACACCCAGGTCACGCGCTCGACGCCATCATGGCGCTCGATGATCTCGCGCGCCCTTTCGGTCTGGCGCCGGGTCTCCTCGATCGAGGCCGAGGACGGCAGTTCCAGCTCGATCTGGAACATGTCGCGATCGGTCTGCGGGAAAAATTGCACCGGCAGGGTCGAGGCGGCGGCAAAGCCGGCAATGGGCAGAAGGATACTGCCGAAAATCCCGATCCAGGGCCGCGCCGTGACGGTGTCGAGCAGACGGCGATAGAGGGGCGCGAAGGGTCCGGCACCGAGGCCATGACGCCAGAAACGCCTGGGTTCTTCGCCCGCCCCGGCATCGTCAAACCAGGCCGCGAAGGCGCCCACCACCGTCATCGCCAGGATGAAGGAGGAGCCCACGGCGAAAATCACCGAAATCCCGATCATCGAAATGAATTCCCCGGCCGCGCCCGGCATCAGCGCGATGGGCGCAAAGGCGAAGACCGTCGTCATGGTCGAGGCCAGCAGCGGCGCGAAGAGATGTTTCAGCGAGGCATCAAGCGCATCGATCGGCGAACGGCCACGCGCCCGGAACAGGCGGTATTCATCGACCACAACGATCGCGTTATCGATCAGCAGGCCCAATGCCACGACCAGACCTGTCACCGACATCTGATGCAGGGGTTCGTCATAAATCCGGGTCAGCAGCAGCACGGCGAGGACGGTCAGCGGCAGGGCGGTGCCGACAATCAGCGCCGAGCGCCAGCCCATCATCACGAACAGGACCGCGAACACGATCAGGCCGGAATAGCCCAGATTCTGGGCCAGCCCGTTGAGACGGGTCTCGACATAATCGCCCTGGCGGAAAATCGTCTCGACCTCGACACCCGGCACAGAACCGGCAAAGTCGGCGACCACCGCGTCGGCATCCCGCGACCAGAGGTCGGCGCGCAATTCAGGCTGGAGATAGGCCGCAACGAGCACCGTTCGTTGACCGTCCATCATCGCCATGGCCGAAGCCGGTGTGCGAGACCCTTTTTCGACGTCGGCGACATCGCCAACGCGAATGAATTCGCCATTCGGTCCCTGCCCCAGCGCGATAGCGCGGATCCGGTCGATACTGTCGAACTCGCCATCGATCTCGATATTGAGATCAACCGTGCCCGAGCGCAGCTCGCCGGCCGGGGCACGCGCATCGGCGCTGGCCGTCAGCCGGGCGACATCGGCGACCGTCAGGCCCAGCGCTGCCAGGGTGTCGGGATCGGCGATGATGCGGAATTCTTCCTCGACCTCGCCGAAGATCGCGGTCTCTTCCGTGCCCGAAAGATTGCGCAACCGGCTTTCCAGATCGGTCGCCAGGCGGGAGAGAATGGGGAGGTTTTCCTCGCCCTGATCGCCCCAGGACAGCGCCACAATCATGGTCGCCGCGCCGAGATATTGCCGCCGCACATCGGGCGCCCCGGAACCGGCCGGCAGCGTCGGGCGCACACTCTCGACCTGTTCGCGGATCTGGGTCCAGGCCTGGTCAACCTGGGTGGCGGTGAGATCCTCGCGGATCTGCAAATGGATGATCGAGATCCCGGACCGCGAGGAGGAGGAGGTCGAGTCGACCTCGGCCAGTTCGTGAATCGCGTCCTCGAGCGGTGTGGTGATCAGGGCTTCGACACGTTCGGCTGAAGCGCCCGGCGCGGCGGTGACCACCAGGCCATAACGCTCGATGAGCGAGGGGTCTTCCTGGCGTCCGAGCGACATGAAGGCGCCCATGCCCGCGGCGACCAGCAGGATGACGGCCAGAATGGTCAGGCGGGAATAACGGAAGAAGATCGTGCTCATTGCGCGCGCGCCTCGAGCACGGCCGGTGTCACGCGCAGGCCGGGCGTGATGCGCTGGATGCCGGAGGCAAGAACCAGCTCGCCATCGGTCACGGCGCCGCGCACGAAGACGCGGTCGGCCTCGATCCGCACGGTCTCGACGACGCGCGCTTCGAGCCGGTAATCGCTCTCATCGGGGTTGAGGACATAGACGGTCCACAGGCCGCGCCGGCCCTCGGCGAGCGCCGATGTCGGCACCCAGAACCCATCGGCGGCAATCGGGGTTGCCATGGCGAGGCGGACGACCTGGCCGACAGCGACAGCGCCGGGATCAATATCGAACAGGACGGTGACGGTGCGGCTATGCTGGTCGACCACACCGGTCGAGGCGCGGAAACGGGCATTGATCGGGCCGCTATCGGCCAGGAAGCGATAATGACGGTCGGCACTCAAACTGGCGGCAAGCACAGGCGGCAGGCCGACCCGGATTTCCAGCGAACCGCTCTCGATCAGTTCGAGCAAGGGCTGGCCCGGCGCGGCAATCGTGCCTTCGTCGGCGAGGCGGGCTGTGACCACCCCGTCGAAGGGGGCTGTCATCTGGGCCAGGTCGAGCTGGACACGGATCGCGTCGGCGGCGGCGGCGGCGGCATTCTGGCGCGCCCGGGCGGCGCGGGTGGATGTCCGAACCTCGTCGAGGCGCTGTTGCGAGACATGGCCGCGTTCGAGCAATTGCGCCTGGCGGGCCTCGGTCTCGGCGGCCAGCGCTGTCTGCGCCACGGCCTCGGCCGTCTGGGCATCGGCGGCCGCGATCTGGGCGGTCACCGCACGGGTGTCGAGCACCGCCAGAACATCACCGGCGCGCACCTGGTCACCGACATCAACCCGGATCGCATCGATACGACCGCCGCGTTCAAAGCCCAGCGAACTCTGACGCCGGGCGGCGACCAGACCGGGGAAGAATTCCTCGATACTGGCATTGCTGGCATATTCAGCTTCGATCACCGCCACCGGCAGGGGCGGCGGGGCACTGACCTGCAGCGTCGCTTCAGCCCGCAGTGCCGAGACCCCGAATACCAGTATGGCAACGCCAATCGCTGCCAGAGCCACGCTCGTTCTCGCACCCAGTCGCCGACCTGTTCCGGACATGTGTCCACCCTTGCTGCAAAGTTACAGCTTCATATAGGGCGTCAAATCGCGTTTGAAAAGTAAACAGTGTTCACTAATTTTTGCATGGCTGGTATGCGCTAGGCGCGAAGCCCGCGCAGCATCATGTCGGTATGGAAATCGATCACCGCGTCGGCGGTGACATGCTCCGAGCCGGGCATGCCGGCCGGGAAGCCTTCCATCGAGACCATCAGCATGGTCAACCCGTGCAGGCTGGCCCAGACACTCTTGGAGGCCAGCTTGGGGTCAACCGTGCGGAATATCCCCTCGGCCATGCCGGCCTCGATCATGCCGACCAGGGCATGCTCGGCCTGGAAGGCGACATCCTGCTCGTCATGGACATGGGCGGCGATCTTCTTGCCGGTCGAGAAGGCCATCATATAATGATTGGGCTCTTCAATACCGGTCTCGATATAGGCGCGCATGCAACGGGCACAAAGACTGGGCGTTTCACCGCCCTCTTCCTGCGCACCGCGAATACGCTCCATCAGCCGCTCGAAGAATGTATCGCGAATGGCTTCGAACAAATCATCCTTGGAAGCGAAATACTTGTAGATCGCCGCCGGGCTGTAATCGATCGAATCCGCCAGACGGCGCATGGAAATGCCTTCTTCGCCCTCGGCGGTAAAAATGACTTCGGCCGCGTCGATGATCGCATCGCGCACCTTGCGGCGGCGGCGATCGGCGGGCGTGTCATCATCGATAGCGATTTCCACAGTCATTGGTACATTTCCCTCCCGCAGCGACGGGGTGTCATTCCACTGTTATCCGGTAGATATAACGATCCCCGAGCCCAAACGTCAAAGCGACAATCTCTCTCCCCCCATTGAGGCGCCCGATGACCAACAAGATTTCTCACGATTTTCCGGCGCCCGGCGAGCCACTCGCCCCATCACACGCCAATACCGAAACGCTGGCCCTGCTGACCCGGCGGCGCTCAACCCCGGCCATCGGCCTGACCGAACCGGGACCGGATGCGAGCCAGGTCGAGCATTTGCTGGGGATAGCCTCGCGCGTTCCGGACCATGGCAAGCTCGCCCCCTGGCGCTTCATCCTGTTCGAGGGCGAGGCCCGCACCAGTTTCGGCATGATTCTCGGCAAGGTCTGGGCGGTGAAGAATCCGGACGCGACCCCGGACCAGACCCGCTGCGAGCAGCAACGCTTCGAACGTGCGCCGCTGGTGATTGCCGTGATCTCGACCGTGACCGAACACCACAAGATCCCGCTCTGGGAGCAGGAATTATCGGCCGGCGCCGCGTGCCAGAACCTGTTGATTGCCGC
This sequence comes from uncultured Maricaulis sp., assembly GCF_963976135.1. Classification (GTDB taxonomy): domain Bacteria; phylum Pseudomonadota; class Alphaproteobacteria; order Caulobacterales; family Maricaulaceae; genus Maricaulis. The sequence goes on along the minus strand of NZ_CAXBKN010000084.1, from coordinate 1,488 downwards.
TTCGGCAATGGGCTTCGGGGCGCAATGGCTGACCGAATGGTATGCCTATGACTGCGACGTCAAGGATGCGCTCGGCCTACGGTCCGGCGAGCGCATTGCCGGCTATATCTATATCGGCACATCCGCCGGCGAGGTCATGGAGCGGCCGCGGCCGCGCGCCCATGTCGGCCGCTGGAAAGCCTGACGTCAAACAAGGTTAATGGACAACTAAGGGTGTCCAGATTTCATAATACTGTCCAACTCGGATTCTTCCGGCCAGAACCGCTGCTGAAGTATCGGGACATACACTTGGGCATCGGGCCCGCCGCAATTGTGGCAGCCCCGCCCGGCTTTCCCGGATCGGTCAACGCCTGACAGGGGCGAAACGGGGAAGACGAGAGACATGAAATCCTTGAAGTTTGCAGCCGCGATTCTCGGCCTGTTTGCGACGACGGCGCCAGCCGCCCTGTCACAATCCTGGGAGTTTTCGATGGCTCCCGGCCCGCGCTGGGACAGTCCGACGACGGGCAATTACTTCAAATTCCGCGGCCGCGCCTATTTCGACATCGCCGATGTCGACTGGTCGAGCCCGCTAAGCGCGGCACCGGCCGATGGTGAAGAATGGCGCACACTCTGGTTTGGCATTGAAGGCCAGATCGGCAATCTCAAGCTTGTGGCTGAATATGACTGGCTGCCCGATGATCCGGCGCCGTCCGATGTCCACCTGACCTACCGCCTGCCCGAGGGCAGTGTCCGGGTCGGTAATTTCAAGACCATGAATTCGATGGACGAGCAGACCTCCTCGCTCAATATCAGCTTCATGGAACGCGGCCTGCTGACCGATATTTTCGGCATCGACCGCCGTCTTGGCGCCGCCTATTTCTGGTCCAATGACAATTTCACGGCCTCCGCCGGCATTTATGGCGGCAAGATGGAAGATAATTTCCAGCTCGCCGAAGCCGATGATTCCAGCGCCTTCGCGGGCCGTCTCACCTGGCATACCGAAACTGAGGACGGCAGCACGATCCACCTGGGCGCCTCCTTCCGAAATCTCGACTATGATGGCGGAACACGCCTGCGCGACCGGCCACAAGCGCATCTGGCGAATAATTTTGCCACAGCTGACTACCGCACGGCCAGCTTGCTGGGCGAAGCCGACAGCTCCGGCCTGATGGCCCTGGAAGCCGCCATCATCCGCGGCCCGTTCTGGGCCCATGGCGAATTTGCCCGCATGACGCTGGACGGTCCGGCCGGCGATCCAGCCTTCGAGAGCGGCTTCGCGTCGCTGGGTTATATTCTGACCGGCGAAACGCGCGGCTATCGCGGCTCATCCGGCGTGTTTGGCGGAATCTCGCCGACCGCAGCCCTGTCCGCCGGCGGCCTGGGCGCCTGGGAAATCGCGGCAAGGGCCGATTATGCCGATATGGGCGATGCCGGGCTGGGCACGATCGAAACCCTCACCCTGGGCGTCAACTGGTATGTCGAGCGTTATGCCCGCGTGATGTTCAA
>NZ_CAXBKN010000083.1:0-13471 GCF_963976135.1 uncultured Maricaulis sp. | reverse complement strand
CGGCGCAATGAATTTGCCTATGTCATGCTGCTGCGTGTGCTGCCCCTGCCCTTCTTTCTGGTCAATCTCGCTGCGGCCCTGCTCGGACATCGATTCATGCCCTATTTCGCCGGCACGCTGCTGGGATCGCTGCCCTCCATCATCCTTTACGCCAATCTCGGTGCCGGACTGGGCGAATTGGTCGAGGCCGGGGTGCGGCCGGGCCTGTCCGACCTGACACGTCCCTCCTTTCTGGTCGCGGTCGCGATGGTGGTCTTGATGAGCGCAGTGGCGATCGGGCACCGGCTCTGGGTCCACCGCCAGCGCCGCGAAACCTTGTCGCGGCACGGGCGCTAGGATATGCGGCAAACCACCCATGGATGAGACACCCACACTTCCGGACGCACGCCGCAGTCCCCTGAACCGGCTGGGCGGAGCGGTCGCCGTGCTCTGCCGCGGGCTGATCGAGAGCCTGCCGGGGCAATTGCTGATGCTCACTGTCGGTTTGATCGCGATCGGCGTCGTGCTGGTCTATTTCCCCGCTTCGGCCGCTTACCGCCTGCAATGGATGATGGGGCGGGCCGAGGCGGCTCACCTCGCGGCGCTGGCCGCCGATGTCGCCCCGGGCGGGGCGCTGGGAGAGGATGAGGTCTGGGCGCTGCTGGCGGGCGCTGACGCGGTCGCGGTGTCGCGCGTGCGCAATGGCATGAATGAGCTGGTCCTCTATGCCGGCCCGATGGACGGGCCGCTGGTCGAAAGCGATGTGCGCATTACGGGCTGGGTCGGGCATGTGCGGGACACGGTCGGGACGCTGACGGCCGGGCCCGGCCGTTTCGTGCGGATTCGCGCCACGCCGATGGGACGCCCGGACGAATTGATCGATGTCATCGTCCCGGAAGCGCCGCTTAAGGCCGCGCTGGCTGATTTCTCGCGCCGCTATCTGGCTTATTCCGTCCTGATCGCGCTGGGCGTGGGGGTGATCATCTATCTGTCGCTCTTCTATCTCTTCGTGCGCCCGATGCGGCGGCTGGCGACGGCGATGATTCGCTTTCGTGACGGGCCCAATGATCCGTCCCGCACCATCCGTCCCGGCGGCGCGCGCAATGAGATCGGCCAGGCCGAGACAGAACTGGCGCGGATGCAGACGGAAATCCGTCAGGCGCTGCACCAGCGCGAGCGGCTCGCGGCGCTCGGCGAAGCGGTCGCCACCATCAATCATGATCTGCGCAATGTGCTCGCCAGCGCCCAGCTCGTCTCCGACCGGCTGGCCACCGACAATGATGAACGCGTCCGCGGCATGGGCCAGCGTCTGGTTCGCGCGGTTGATCGCGGCGTGCGCCTGTGTGAGGCGACGCTGGAATTCGGCCGCGCCGAGGAAAGCCCGCCCGTGAGACAGAGTGTGATCCTCGCCGATCTGCTCGAAGAGGCCGCCGATGATGCGCTGCTGATCGAGGGCGGGACCGGGATTGACTGGCGCAATCTTGCCGGACCTGACCAGGTCATCCAGGCCGATCCCGACCATGGGCACCGCATTTTTCTCAACTTGTTCCGCAATGCGATCCAGGCGATGGCCGGCCGTGATGCACCGGCTGTGCTCGAAGTGAGCGCCAGCGGCGAGGCCGGTCTCCTTCGCATTGAGGTGCGCGATACCGGGCCGGGCCTGCCGCCGCGTGCGCAGGACAAGCTGTTCCGTCCCTTCGCCGGCTCGACCAAGCGCGGCGGTACCGGGCTCGGCCTGTCGATTGCCCGCGAGCTGGCGCGGGCGCATGGCGGGGATATCGAACTGGTCGCGACCGGCCCTGAGGGCACGGTGTTTGCGGTGCGGCTGCCGGTCTAGACTTTTTCGGTCACCTTGATCGCCAGCCGGCAACCGGCCTGGATCAGTCCGGACAAGAGCGGATAGCCCGGGGCCTGTTTGGCCCCTTCCTCGACGGCGAGGTCACGATGGGCCAGTTCTTCCAGGCGGAACTGGTCGAACCGGTCGGCGAGTGCGTCTTCGCCCATGGCGCGCAGCTCGGTGATCTGGCCGGCATAATGCTGTTCAATCACGGTCTCGACCGCCTCGGTGCAGGCATGCGCCGCCTTGTCGCCCATCAGGGCTGTCACCGCGCCGAGCGCGTGGCCGGCCATGTTCCAGATCGGGCCCAGGGCGGTCGGGCGGGCCCGGTGTTCGACCAGCAGGGCGTCGAAAGCGTCGAGATGGGCCTGTTCGTCGGCTTCCATCTCCTCAAGCTGGCGGGCAATGCGGGCCTTGTGCGGCAGCTTGCCGTAGATCGCGCGCTGACCACCATAAATCGCCACCGCTCCGTATTCGCCGGCATGGTCGACGCGCAGCATTTGCTCGATCCGCTTGGGGTCGCGGCGCTTGCCGGGCAGGGGGATGCCGGGTTGGGGGATGATCTCGCCGGGCGTGCCGGCGCTGTTGGCGGGGCGGGCGGTCATGATGCCTTCAGCCCGCGATAGCCAATCCAGGCTGCGACCGCCGCCATCCCTGCAGAGATCAGCGCATTATAGCCGGCCATGGAAATGCCCAGCATGCGCCAGGCGGCCTCGTCGCACAGCACGACCGGGCGCTCGCCATTGAGCGCGGCCATGATATCGGCGGCACTGATACTGCCGCCGCCGGAGGCCGTGCAGCTGGCCGGGCCGTCCCACCAGCCATTCTCGATCCCGGCATGCCAGCCGGCGAAACCGGCCGAATACAGCAGCAGGGCCGCCATCGCGAACAGCGCCCAGGGCGCGAAGCGGGCGAGTTCGGGCTTGATCATCAGCGCGAAACCGACGGCAAAGCCAAACGCGATCACGGCCATGTGGATATGGCGCTGGTCATAGCACAGCGCGCACGGGTCGTAATGGCCGATATATTGAAATCCCCAGGCGCCGAACATCATCAACAGCGAGCCGCCCGCGAGCAGGAGCGGCCATCGGGTCAAGGGAAAACGGGACAGGACAGGGTTCATCTCGGGCATGATTACCGACCTTGATTGGGCTCGCACCGTGACGAATGCGCACACAGGAAAACGAATTCTAGAAGACAGATTGCAGGTAAGTCTTGATGACATCAATCACCGCATGTCCGAAAACCAGCAGCAGCGCGATCCAGACCAAGCCGAGTACCAGGCCGGCAAGCACCAGCAGGCCATCGCGCGTCAGCAGGCCAAGCGCCGCAATCGCCAGCGCAATCCCCGGCGTGGTATTGGTCGCCGGCAGCGGGATCAGGATACTGGTGCAGAAAATCACGAATATACCGCCGACAAGGCGTTCCGCCGTCGGGCCCGACAATGCCGTCAGCCGCGGCCGCGCCAGCGCTTCCAGCCAGCCAAACCATTTGCGTCCGCCCTGTGCCATCCGCGTCAGGCCGCGCTTTTCCAGCCGGCTGGCCTTGAAGCGCGCCGGCAGCCAGGGTTCGCCCCGGCCCATCACCATCTGCACCGACAATGCCATCATCGGCAGCGCCATCACTTGCGGCACGCCATAGAGGAATGGGATGGAGACGGGCAGCGCCATCGCGAACAGGATGATGCCGAAGGCGCGTTCGCCCAGCGCATCAACGAATTCACCGAGGCTCATCCCCTCCTCGCCAGCGCCGTCGGCAATCTGTTCGAGGGCGCCAATCAGCCCGCGCGGGGCAGTCGTTTCGGTCATCGGACATCCTGGATCGAAAATCGCGCGCAAGCCTAGCTGTACGAGGGCTGCCGGTCGAGCGCATTGGGCCGTTGACAGCGGGCGCGCGGATCGTCAGCTTGCGCCTCCTGCATTTCCCACGGTTAGCCCCTGTGGCGGAACTGGTAGACGCGACGGATTCAAAATCCGTTTCCTCACGGAGTGCCAGTTCGAGTCTGGCCAGGGGCACCATTTTTCGACAGACCGGTTCCGTCCCGAATCTGCCGTCACCCTCGCCACCGGCGCGGACCGGTGCTAGCGTTTCCGGGCGCCCATCAGGAGACCGGTTCGTGCCATCCACAACCAATGCCTTGCTGTTCGCCCGCGCGAGCCTTGCCGTCATCTTTTTCTGGTTCGGTGCGATGGGCTTCACCCCGGTCGGCGAAACCATTGTCGGGACGTGGATCACCGGTCATGCCTTCCTGTCCGGCCTCGAAGACCAGGCCGCCTCGGCCGCCCGGGCGCTGGGGATTTACCAGATCGTGATGGCCGTGCTGATCGGCGCACCCCTGCCGCTCGGCAGTTTCCGCCGTATCGGCTTCGTCCTCCTCGGGATATTCGCTGCCCTGGCGGCGACAGCACTGCTGACCAACCCCGTCTGGCTCGAGGCCGAGGGCGGGTTTCCGGCGATCGGGTCGGGGCAGGGCATTCTGAAATATATCGCCATTCTCGGCCTGGCCCTGTGGGCCGGCAGTTTCGACAATTCGCGCATCTTCTCCAACCGGACCAGCAAGACCCGCGCGCTCAGCCTGCCGGTGATGTGGGGCGGACTCTTCATCGTGCTGGCCTGGATCGGCCTGATGAAATTCACCGCCGCCGAAGCGGCCGGGATCGCGCCGCTGATTGCCAGCAGTCCGCTGTTTTCCTGGATGCAGGCCTTCATCCCCGAGCGGGTGATCTCGGGCCTGATCGGGGTGATCGAACTCTTCACTGCGCTGGCTTTGCTGGGCTATTGGTTCAATCCGCGCCTGTTCCGGATCGGGCTGGTGATGTCGGTCATCACCTTCGCGCTGACGCTGTCATTCCTGGTCACCTATCCCGGCGCCTGGGACGCGGATCTCGGTGGTTTTCCAGCCCTCTCGCGCAGCGGCCATTTCCTGCTGAAGGACCTGGCCCTGCTGGCGGTCTGCTTCGCCTTCATCACCGAGACCCGGGTGCGGCGCTACCGCTAGGCCGCCGCTTGCCGCAGATTTTGTCCGTAACCTTGTGAAACTTCGTTCACAACACCTGCGCGATGCCGCCCTTTGCTTGACGGTAACCCGGACGCACATACTCTGGCGAAAACCAATCGGGAGAATTGGCCTATGGGAGTATTCACCGCGATAACGCGTGAAGTCGAATTCATGTCGGCGATGCTGCGCGTCCTCGGTCAGATCAAGAAGGTCGGGCCGGCATCAGGCCTGCGCGTGCCCGATCATATCGAAAAGACCGTCGACCGTTTCGCAGACCGGCCGATGGCGCTCACCGATGAGGGTGAGGTCAGCTATGCCCGGTTCGAAGCCTATGCCAATCGGGTCGCTCACTGGGCCCTCGAACAGGGCATGAAGCCCGGCGAGACCGTCGCCCTCTTCATGTCCAATCGCTGGGAATATATCGCTGTCTGGTTTGGCCTGTCCAAGGTCGGTCTGGTGACCTCGCTGATCAATAATCAGCTGCAGGGCAAGTCGCTCGCCCATTGCCTGACGATTGGCGAGACCCGCCATTCCATCGTCGAGGCCTCCCTGGCCGAAGCCTATCTCTCGGCCGAGGCCTGCGGCGGTGTCGAGGCACAAGCCTGGTGCGTTGATGGCCAATTTGCCGGCTCGCGCGATTTCAACGCGGCGCTGCAGCGCCAGAGTGATCAGCGGCCTGATCCGTCCGTGCGGGCATCGGTCAAGCCTTCAGAGCCGGTGCTGAAAATGTTCACCAGCGGCACGACCGGCCTGCCCAAGGCAGCGCTGATGACGCATGTGCGGGCGCTGTATTATCTCAATATTTTCGGCATCGCGGCGAAATGCACCGAGCAGGACCGCATGATGATGGTCCTGCCGCTCTATCACGCGACCGGCGGACTGTGCGGCGTCGGCTGCGCGCTCACCTATGGCGGTGCCCTGGTAATCCGGCCGAAATTCTCTGCCTCCGCCTTCTGGCCCGATACGGTTCGCTTTGGCGCGACTCTCTTCATGTATGTCGGCGAGCTTTGCCGTTTCCTGGTCAATTCACCGGCAGTGCCCGAGGAACATGCCCACCAGCTTCGCTGTGCGATCGGCAATGGCATGCGCCGCGATGTCTGGGAGCAATTCCAGGCGCGTTTCAAACTGCCGCAAATTGTTGAATTCTACGGCTCGACTGAAGGCAATGTCGGCCTGGTCAACGCCACTAATCATCCCGGCGCCATTGGGCGCGTGCCCGCCTATCTGCGCAGCCGTTTCAATATCGACCTGGTCAAGTTCGACCTCGAGACCGAAATGCCGCTGCGCGATGCCAAGGGCCATTGCGTCCCCTGTGCCCCCGACGAGGTGGGCGAGGCGATCGGACGTATTGATCCCGAAGATGCGCGTTTCCGCTTTGACGGTTATGGCAGCGAGGAAGACACCGAGAAGAAGATCCTGCGCAATGTCTTCAGACCCGGCGATGCCTGGTTCCGCACCGGCGATCTGATGACGCGCGACCGGCTGGGCTATTATTATTTCGTCGACCGGGTCGGCGACACCTATCGCTGGAAGTCGGAGAATGTCTCGACCGGCGAGGTGGCCGAGGCGCTCAATTTCGACGGTATCGAACAGGCCAATGTCTATGGCGTCGAGGTTCAGGGCCATGCGGGCCGGGCCGGGATGGCGGCATTGGTCGCCGGGCCTCATGTCGTCGATCTTGAGGCCCTGCACGAGCATATCCACAATGCCCTGCCGGCCTTCGCGCGCCCGCTCTTTCTGCGCCTGCAACAGCAGACCGACACGACAGGCACGTTCAAGCTGCGCAAGGTCGAGCTCGTCAAGGAGGGCTTCGATCCCGATCAGATCGAGGATCCGCTCTATGTCGATCATCCGGTGATTGGAAAATATGTCCGGCTGACGCGCGAGCTCTATGAGCAGATTGTCGACGGGCGGTTGCGCGTATGACGGCCCCGGCGATCACTGCAGCGGATATCCGCACATTCTGGTTTGACGAGGCCGGTCCGGCGGCCTGGTATCGCGTCTCGCCGGATTTCGATGCCCGGATGCGGCGGCGTTTTGCTGCCTGCGTCGAACGCGAGGCGGCTGCGCTGCGCGCCGGCGAACATCCCTGGCAGGGCGATGCAGAGGACGCGCTGGCCCTGATCCTGCTGCTTGATCAATTCCCGCGCAATATCTGGCGCGGTTCCGGCAAGGCCTTCGCCTTCGATGCGCTTGCCCGCCAGGTCGCGCGCTCCATGATCGAGCGTGGCTTCGACTGGGCGATTGCCGAAGAGCATCGCGCCTTCGTCTATATGCCTTTCATGCATTCGGAAGCCCTGGGCGACCAGGATTATTGTGTCGCGCTGGCCGCCGAGCGGCTCGCCGGTCAGGGCACTCACGAACACGCCGTCAAACATCGCGACGTCATTCGCCGCTTTGGCCGTTTCCCGTATCGCAATGAAGCCCTGCAGCGCACCAGCACGCCGGAAGAGATCGATTATCTCGAACAGGGCGGCTATGCACCGGGCCGGATCGACTCGGCAAAAAAGACCTGAGGGCAGTCCTGACCGCAGGGGGATTCTTGCTGCGTTCTCCAAGTCATTGAAATTGCTATAGGCGTGTCAGGCGCGGCGTGGCCCCGGGCTTGCTGATATTCCGGCAAGACCTCAATGCTCCGGAGAGCCCCATCATGCCCCCGCACGTCCAAATCACCGTCGAAGACATCCGCCAGATTGCCTGGACCCTGGTCGATCTGCACGGGCCGAACGCGATCGGTTATGCCGATGAGGCGGTCACCGATCTCGATGGCCAGGGCAAGGTCGAGGGCGCTGATGCCTGGCGCGCCCTGCGCTCGGTGATGGAAGACGCGCTCGCCGGACGCCTGGGCCGGACGGGCTCGCTCTCGATCCACTAGCGGCTTGCGTCATGCCAATGCGATCATGTGACCCGCGCGGGCTCGCTAGGCCGGGATTGTCTGCCCGAACATGATCCGGTGTCCCTCGGGGGTTTCAACGCCGAATTCTCTCAAGCCCCAGGGTTTGTCAGAGATGGTTTGATTAAAGCGGACGCCATTTTTCCTGTATTGGTCGTAGAGTTCATCTATGCCCTCGCAATTCACATAAGCGAACAGGGCGTGATTATTCGTCTCTCTGGCGGGGACTTCCCCCTGACAATCTCCCACCATCAGATGGAAATCATCCAGCTGCAGGAAACACCAGCCGCCAATCGTGTCATTCAACGTGAAGCCCAGCTTCTCCGTAAAATACTTCACGGCCGCAGCGAAATTGTTGACGGCCAGAACGTGCTGAGTTTTTGCGACCTTGAACATGTGGTCTCCTTGATGATTGCGGGGCATTCACAAGCAATATGCTGTGGAGCGCTCCGGCGAGAAAGTGCTCAATTCGACCTGTGCAGGACTTTCCGCCACGGATCACTCGATCGCCGGTTGAATGTGCCGGGCCGCATCGCCTGCCGGAGGGCGGCGGGCATTCCGCTATTGCCGAACAAATCCAGCCCCTGCCGAGGCAAAATGGCGCGATAGGCGACCGCTTCCGCCTATGCTAATCCAGCGCCATGGACACTTCTCCCTGGACCCGCGCCCTGAACAAATTCGGCCTCGAAGACCCGTTCGAGCCCGGCCGTACCGCGGCGCATATGCGCAAGGCCCTGCACGACGCCGCGCCGCATATCGATGTCACGCCGCCGCCGGTCGAGGCGGTGCGCGATCTGGTAATTCCGGGGCCGGCCGGCGAGATCCCGGCCCGGCTCTATATCCCCAATGGCTCGACGGCACCGGCGCCCTGCCTGCTGTTTTGCCATGGCGGCGGCTATGTCATCGGCGATCTCGATAGTCATGACGCGCTGTGCCGGCGCCTCGCCGCGATTGGCGGCGTGCGCGTGCTGGCCATTGATTACCGGCTCTCGCCCGAACATGTTTTCCCGGCCGCCGTTGAGGATGTGCTCGCGGCCTTCGACTGGCTGGCCGGTGAGGGCGCGGCCGCTGTCGGTGCCGATCCGGCGCGGCTGGCGGTGGCGGGCGATTCTGCCGGCGGTGGGCTCGCAGCCATGCTGGCCCAGGCGCGGCGCAGGCAATTGCGCTTCCAGCTTCTGATCTATCCGCTGCTGCAAATGGTCGAGCGCCGAAAGTCCAAACTCAAGGCGCTGGAAGGCCATATCTTCTCCGCGATCACCCTGGATCAGATCGCGCGCTATTATTTCGCCGATGAAAAAGACGCCAGCGACAAGCGCGCATCGCCCCTGCTCGAGGATGATCTGGCCGGTCTGCCGCCGGCCTATATCGCAGCGGCCGAGCTCGATCCGCTGATGGATGAGGGACGGGCCTACCGGGACCGTATGATCGCGGCCGGGGTGCCTGTGGACTACAAGCTCGGCAAGGCGCTGCCGCACGGCTATTTCAACCTGACCGCGGTTCTGCCCGGTGCCCGCTCGCTGATCGACAAGGCCGCGCTGGCGCTCGGTGATGCGCTGCGCGACTGAGGCATTTGCGTTTTGCGCGGCAAGTGCTTAGCTCGTCACCATGTCGAACAATACGCCCTACACGCCCGATCCGCGCTTCATGGCCCTGGGCCCCGATTTCGCCGACCCGGTCCAGCCGGCCGCCTTTCCGGCCGCTATCGAGCGTTTCTGGAATGGGCGCTGGGCCGGCGCGACCGGGCTGGAGACGCTCGACGCGGACGCCCGCATCGCGCATTTCCAGCGCTTTGAAGCCTTGCCGGACAATCTCCCCGAGCCATTGGCGATGCGTTATCACGGGCATCAATTCCGCAGCTATAACCCGCAGATCGGCGATGGCCGCGGCTTCCTGTTTGCGCAATTGCGCGACGGGCAGGGGCGTCTGCTTGATCTCGCCACCAAGGGCTCGGGCCAGACGCCCTGGTCGCGCTCCGGCGATGGCCGGCTGACCTTGAAGGGCGCCGTGCGCGAGATTCTCGCCGCCCAGATGCTCGAGGCGCTGGGCGTCTACACCTCCAAACTCTTCGCCGTATTCGAGACCGGCGAGCCGCTGCAGCGCCATGACGAGCCCTCGCCGACGCGCTCCGCCGTCATGACGCGGCTGGGGCATTCGCATCTGCGCTTCGGCACGTTCCAGCGCCAGGCCTATGAGCAAAGCCCGGAGCGTATCACCGCGCTGATCGATCACGCCATCGCCGAATATTATCCCGCCCTCGAAGGCAGCGAAGACCGGCCCGCGGCGCTGCTCGAAGCGGTCGTCGCCGCCAATGCCCGCCTCGCCGCGAGCTGGATGGCGGCCGGCTTCGTCCATGGCGTCCTCAATACCGATAATCTCAACCTGACCGGCGAGAGTTTCGATTACGGTCCCTGGCGTTTCCTGCCGCATTACGATCCCGGCTTCACAGCCGCCTATTTCGACGAGAGCGGGCTCTATGCCTATGCGCGCCAGCCCGAAGCGGTGTTCTGGGCGCTGCAGCAATTGGCCGGCGCCCTGTCGCTGGCCGGCGAGCGCGAAAGCCTCGAGGCGGCGCTCAACACTTTCCCGGCGCTCTACCGCCAGGTCCTGCTGGACGCTTTCCTCGCCCGCTTCGGCATCGCCTCAAACGGTGACGAAAATGACGAGGCCATGCTGCGCGCCTTCCTCGCCTTCATGCACGCCACCCGCCTGCCCTGGGAGGCGGCGATCTTCGACTGGTTCTGCGGCGCCGCCTCGCAGGCCCGCGCCCTGCAGGGCCCGCGCGGTGCGGCCTATACCGGTGAGGCCTTCGAGGCCTGGCATGAGCTTTTCATGCAGCACGAGCCGGTGCGGCCGGAGCGGCTGCAACATGCGTATTTCGCGCGCGCCGAGCCGATCGCGATGACGATCGATGTCGTCGAGGCGATCTGGGCCCGCATCGCCGAGGATGATGACTGGTCGGCGCTCGACACCGCGCTGGCCGAGATCGAAATGGCGCGCCAGGGCTATGATCTCGGCCGCGATCGCATCGGATTCTTGCCATGAGCCTTGATCTTCTCACCGCGCCCCTGCTGGTGCGCGATGATCTCGTCCACGCCTTCACTACCCGCGCCGGCGGTGTCAGCGAGGGCGCTTACGCCTCGCTCAACATGACGCGCTCGCGCGGCGACAGCGCCGAACATGTCGCGACCAATCGGACACGCGTGCGCCAGGCGCTGGGGCTGGATTATCTCGCCTTCGCGATCCAGGTGCATGGCAATGCCGTGGTGCGTGTCGATGCGGCGCCCCGGGGCGATCAGGCCGCCGGTGAGGCCGATGCGATGATCACCGACCGGCCCGGCATCGGCCTGGTCTGCCAGACCGCCGATTGCACCCCGATCCTGCTGTTCGATCCGAAACGCCGCGCCGTCGCCGCGATCCATTCCGGCTGGCGCAGCACGGTGCTCGATATCGCCGGCGAAACCGTCGCCGCCATGGTGCGCGAATACGGCACCGGTCCCGCCGATCTCATCGCCGCCATCGGCCCGTCAATCTCGGCCGCCAATTACCGTGTCGGCCCGGAAGTCGTGGCGCAGTTCGAGGCCATCTTCGCCGACACTGCCGGCATCCTCATCTCGCCGGACGAGGAGGGCGGCGCCCGGCTCGATGTCGGCGAAGCCTGCCGCCGCCAGCTGATCGCTGCCGGCATCCCGGCGCGTCAGATCGAGCGCTCGGACCTGTGCACCTATGCCGAAGAGCCCCGTCTCTTCTCCGCCCGCCGCGCCCACCATCGCGGCCAAAGCGGCGTGTTCGGCGGCCAGGCGGGGATTATCGGGCTGCGGTGAGTGCCGGTGCTTTCGCCCGCGGCCTCAAGCGCCTAGATTGACGAACCAAACCACCCACAAGGATCCCCCCATGCCCGCTTCTCTCGGTTACGCCGCCTCTGCCCCCGACGCCGCCCTGGCGCCGATCCGTTTTGATCGCCGTGAGCCGGGCCAGGGTGAGGTGTTGATCGAGATCGCGTATTGCGGCGTTTGCCATTCCGATCTGCACCAGGCGCGCGGCGAGTGGGGCAATACGCTTTACCCCTGCGTGCCCGGCCACGAGATCATCGGCACGGTGACGGCGGTCGGTGACGGCGTCTCCAAATTCAAGACCGGTGACAAGGTCGGCGTCGGTTGCATGGTCGATAGTTGCGGCCATTGCACCAGCTGCGATGACGGGCTGGAGCAATATTGCGAAACCGGGATGACCGGCACCTATAATGGCCGCCTTGCGGACGGGACCCACACCTTCGGCGGCTATTCCCAGCGCATGACGGTGAAGGAGGATTTTGTCCTGCGCCTGCCCGAGGGCATGGATCCGGCCGGTGCGGCACCGCTGCTGTGCGCCGGCATCACCACCTATTCGCCGCTCAGCCACTGGAAGGTCGGCCCCGGCCAGCGCGTCGGTGTCGTCGGTCTGGGCGGACTGGGCCATATGGGCGTCAAGATCGCCGCCGCGATGGGCGCTGAAGTCGTGCTCTTCACGACCTCGCCCGGCAAGGCGGAAGACGCCAAGCGCCTCGGCGCCAGCGAAGTCGTGATCTCCAAGGATCGCGACCAGATGAAAGCCATGCGCGGCCAGCTCGACTTCATCCTCAACACCGTCGCCGCGGCGCATAATCTCGATCCCTTCCTCGACTGCCTCAAGCGCGACGGCACCATGGTGATGGTCGGTGTGCCCGAAGTGGCGCATCCATCGCCCTCCGTCGGCCGCCTGATCGGACGCCGCCGCGCCATCGCCGGCTCCTTGATCGGCGGCATCGCGGAAACCCAGGAGATGCTGGATTTCTGCGCCAAGCACGGCCTCGTCTCCGACATCGAGATCATCCCGATGGACGGCATCAATGATGCCTATGAGCGCATGCTCAAGGGCGATGTGAAATATCGCTTTGTCGTGGATATGGCGACGCTGGGCTAGGGGCTGGGGCGAGGGCCCGAATTTGCCCTGTCACTGAAATACACTGTCTGCCATCCTGTCACGGCGCACGGATTAGCTTTGTAGCGCGGGGGGATGCAGGCCGTGCGCGGGTGACAGTCAGACTGTCACCTGTCACGGGCTGTCATGTCCCGGGCGCCTGTCACAACGCCCCGCCGCCCGGCTGACGGTGGGGAAATAGGGGTGGGGCCAACAATGTCAAAGAGCGCGAAAATCCATTGATTATAGTCCGCCACTGCTTGGGGTGGATAAGCTGCGCGTCAGCGGGCCGCCTTCGCCCTTTCGGGCTTTGCCGGGAAGCATGGTGGCCCCGGCGCGATGTGAATGCGCGACCTGGAGCTTGGGAATGACGCGTTCTTGATGCCAACTCACGGGGTTGGATGTAAGCCGTGGCGTATATGGCGCTCGTCTTTTCAATGGTTTGCCGGGCAGAAATATTGTCGACGCCCTTGCCTTGACTTGAACGGTTAGGGTAACACTATCGCTATGAAAATTCAGCGAGAATTCGAAAAGCGGTTCACCGGGACTTTTCAACCCATCTTCATTTGGGGGGTGGGTGCCCTCGAACTTGCGCTCGTCATATACACGCTCTATCTGGAATTTTTGACAGGGACCGGGCCGTCCCTGTTATCGACGGTGTTGCCCTTGAGCGTGGCCATTGCGATTGCATGGGCCGTCCTGGCCGTGCTGATCACACTGGCAATTGTCGGCTTTCGCAATCGTGCCGATCGCAAAAAGCCCTGATTGCCAGTCCGCAAAAATGGACGGCGCGATCGCCGGCAAGCTTCACGAAGCAATTGGTGACAGG
>NZ_CAXBKN010000082.1:0-13750 GCF_963976135.1 uncultured Maricaulis sp. | reverse complement strand
ATCTACCGGCCGCAGCAGGGTGCGCGCCTGATGCTCGACCAGGTGTTGCGCCGCGATGGCGAAATTATCGCCACGGCCGCCGTCCAGGCCGTGTGCATGGACCCGTCAGGGCGCGCCAAACGGCCGCCCAAATCCATGGCGCAGGCCTGGCTGCCCTATGTGATGGCCGGAAACTGAAGCGCCCGGCTGCAGAATTAAATCAGTGTTTTTCAAGTTTGCGTCCCCGAAAGGCTTGAATTGGCGGCGTTCTGCGGTGAGGGTCTGCTGCGAAATTGACGGCAGGGACGCGTGATCATCTGAAATTTGCCGCAATCGCGAGCCATAGCGCTCCTGTTGCACCGGATGACCCAGCGTCGCTTGGCCTGCAATGTGAATAGTGACGCAAACGCCAATCGCCCGGCGTGCCGTGCCGGGACGCAAGTCGAGGGAATTCTCATGGATGCAACTGTTGTAGACGTGGCTCAGGCAGTCGAGGGCTTCAGCTTCCTCGCCCTGTTTTTGCGCGCCGACTGGGTCGTAAAGGGCGTGATGTGCATCCTGGCCTTCATGTCGGTCTGGTCCTGGGCGATCGCGATCGACAAATCGCTGCAATTGCGCAGCCTTCACGCCAAGGCGCGAAATTTCGAACGTGAATTCTGGTCCGGCCGCTCGCTTGATGCGCTCGCTGACCAGTTTGCAAAAAATGCCCGCGAGCCCTTCAGCCGCGTCTTCGCCGCCGGTCTGCGCGAATGGAAGGGTGCCCATCCGGGCAGCCGTGTGGCCAAGGCAGCCGGTGCCGAAGCGGGGCGTCAGCTGACCGATACCGAGAGCGGTCTCGGCGTGCTCGCGACCATCGCATCATCGGCGCCTTTCGTTGGTCTGTTCGGCACTGTCTGGGGCATCATGAATGCCTTCCGGGCCATTGCCGCATCGCAGGACACCAATCTTGCTGTCGTCGCACCGGGTATCGCCGAGGCCCTGTTTGCCACCGCGCTGGGCCTGCTGGCCGCCATTCCGGCTGTGATCTTCTTCAATACGCTCTCGGCCAATCTGGCCAAATACGGATCGCGCCTCGACGGCTATGTCGACGAATTGTCGGCGCTGGCTGACCGCGACGGGCATTGAGCGATGGCTGCTTCTCTCGATAGCGGGCGTTCCGGTCGCGGACGCGCCAAATGGAAGCCGAAGGCGGAAATCAACGTCACGCCCTTCGTCGATGTCATGCTGGTCCTGCTGATCGTCTTCATGATCACGGCGCCGCTGCTGACCGTCGGCGTGCCGGTCGATCTGCCGCGCACCGAGGCGCGCAATCTGCCCGCCGGCGAAGAACCGCTGACGATTTCCATCACGACTGATGGCGAGATCTATCTGCAGGAGACCGTGGTGACGCTCGCGGAGCTGGCACCGCGCCTGACCGCGATTGCCGGCACCGGCTATTCCAGCCGGATCTTCATTCGGGCTGACGATGGCGCTGCCTATGGCGATGTCGCCCGGGTGATGGCGCGGGTCAATGCGGCCGGCTTCACCAATCTGGGTCTCGTCACGGACCCGATAGAGCGATAACGGCTGGCGCGTGCGTGGTTTCATCCTCTCTCTCTTTGTGCACGCCGGCATTATCGCCGCAGGCATGATCTATTTGCCGCGCGCCGCACAGATGTTTGACGCTGCGCCTATCATTCCAATTGACATCATAACCCTGGGCGAGATGACCAGTGTGCGCGCCCGAGCGCCCGAACCGGTGCCCGAGCCGGAAGAGGCGGTCGAGGAAGCCAGTCTCGAAGACGAAATCGCGGCGCCACCTCCGGCCGCCGAGCCAGAGCCCGAGCCTGAACAGGCGCCGGAATTGATTGATGCCGAGCCGCAGAGCGTGCCCGAGCCGGCAACCCCGGAACCCGAGCCTGAACCGGAAGAGCCACCGGCACCGGTGCGCCAGCCGCCGCAACGCACAGTACAGCCACCGCCCTCGCGCCCGGCCGAACCCTCCCTGGCCGATCTGCTGGGCAATCTCGAGCGTCAGGTTGCCGACGCGCGCAGCGATGCGGGCGCGCCCGCCCAGGGCGCCGAGCGCAGCGCCGTTGGAAGCGGGGCCACCGATACTGCCGATCTGGCGACACTGATCCGTTCGCAGACCTATCGCTGCTGGCGCACCGTCGCCGACATGCCCAATCCGGAAAATCTCGGCGTCATTGTCGAGGTCCGCCTGAATCGCGATGGCAGCCTGTCCGGCCCGCCGCGGGTGAAGGATCTGGGCCGCATCCAGGCCTCGGGCAATTCATTCTGGTTGACGGCGGCCGAGCGGGCGCAGACAGCTGTGCTCGACTGCGCACCCTATAGCCTGCCCGCCGATCGTTATGCGCAGTGGCGCCTTATAGAAGTCAATTTTCACGTAGACCTTGCCGCGGGATAGTCCGCAGTCCTGGAGTTTGAGATCATGACCCGAGTTTTCCGAGCCATTTCCGTCCTCCTCGTGAGCCTGGTGTTCGCGACGGCAGCGACTGCCCAGGAACCTTTGCGCGTCGATGTCACGCAAGGCAATCTCGACCCATTGCCGGTGGCGTTGCCTGATTTCATCGGGGCCAGTGACGAGGCCGCAACGCGCGGAAGCGATATCACCCGGGTGATCACCAATGATCTGGCGAGTTCGGGCTTGTTCGCGCCGGTCGATCCGGCGGCCTATATCGAGGCGATCGAGAATATCGATCTGCGCCCACGCTTCTCCGACTGGCGCGTGATCAACGCCTCGGCGCTGCTGGCGGGCCGTGTCACCATCCAGGAAGATGGGAGGCTTCTGGTCGCCTTCCGTCTCTGGGACACCCGGCTGGAAGACCAGCTGCTCGGCCTGCAATTCGTCACCGCGCCGGAGAATTGGCGCCGCGTTGCCCACAAGGTTGCCGATGCCGTCTATCAGCGCCTGACCGGTGAGGCTGGCTATTTCGATACCCGGATCGTCTATGTCTCCGAGGGCCGTGGCACTGAAGAAGAGCCGGTCCGGCAATTGGCAATGATGGATCAGGATGGCGCCAATCCATCCTTCCTGACCGATCGCTCCTATATGGCTCTGCTGCCGAATTACTCGCCGACGACCCAGGAGATCACCTATGTCTCCTTTATCGAAGGTCAGGCGACGACCTATCTCTACGACCTGCAGACCGGCCGTCAGGAGGCCCTGTTTGCCTCCAATGGCCGCGGTGCTGCCAGCCAGGTCAACCCAAACGGTCAAAGCCTGTCGGCGCGCTTTTCGCCCGACGGATCCCAGCTGGCTGTCTCGATCGAGACCCGCGGTGGCCATGATGTCCATCTGTTCGATCTGCGCACCCGCAATCTCGTGCGGCTCACCGACCATCCAGCCGATGACGTCGAGCCGTCTTTTTCGCCCGACGGTCAACAAATCGTGTTTTCCTCGGCGCGCGGTGGCGGATCGCAATTATATGTCATGAATGCCGATGGCACGGACGCGCACCGCGTCAGCTTCGGCTCCGGCCGTTACACGACCCCGGTCTGGTCGCCACGCGGTGACTTGATCGCCTTCACCAAGCAGAGCGGCAATCAGTTTTCGCTTGGCGTTGTGCGGGCCGACGGCTCGGGTATCGAACGAATTCTCTATGAGGGTTACTATGTCGATACGCCGGCCTGGTCGCCCAATGGCCGCGTCCTATTGTTCACGCGAGGCGAAAGCCGCGCCAATGGCACGCGTTATGAAATCTGGAGTATTGATCTGGCAGGATTCAACCTGCGGCGGCTGGCTACGGGTGGAATGGCATCCGATCCGGCGTGGTCGCCCTTGATCGAATAGAGATTTTCTGCGTAACGTTTCGACCGCAACATGGCGCCGGCGGGATTTCATCCTGATCGCGACGTGGGGTGTGTGCAGGGGAGGTCACCAAGTGCCATCATGGGCTTGGTCGGATGAGGGTGTACCGTTATGAAAATGAAACTGTTTGCCATTGCAGCGCTCGGTGCATTTGCCACCGCTTGTGCCTCGACGCCGCCGGTGCAGGAAGCTGCTCCAGTGACGCAACCGCCGGCTCTGCCGCCGGTCCAGCATTACCAGCCGACCGGCCCGATCGCCGGCTCGGTCGAGGACTTTGTTCAGAATGCCGGCGACCGGGTCTTCTACGGTTATGACCGTCACGATCTGACGCCTGAGGCTCGGGAAACCCTGCGCCGCCAGGCTGCCTGGCTGGCCAGCTATCGCAGCGCCCGCATCCTTGTTGCCGGGAATTGCGATGAGCGCGGCACACGCGAATACAATCTGGCGCTCGGAGCACGCCGGGCCAATGCTGCCCGCGACTATCTGATCAGCCAAGGTGTGGACCCATCCCGCATTTCCACCGTGTCTTATGGCAAGGAACGTCCTGCCTGCCGCGAATCCGGCGAGGCCTGCTGGGCCATCAACCGGAATGCGACGACCGCGATCACGGGTGGTTACACCAACTGATCATGGGGTGATGCCCGGAATAAAGGAGCGCCCGTGACCGCGATGTCACGGGCGTTTTTCTTTGATAGACGACTTCCCTTCGAATACGGGAAAATGCCGTAATTCTGCCGTCCTCTTGCATTAGGTACGCACCATGATCCGATTTGTTTGTCTTTCCGTTCTTGCCCTCGCGATGTTCGCGACAGCACCGGCCCCCGCCCAGTCCCGCCGTGAAATGACCGAGCGTATCGACGCCACGGAAGTGCGCATCGGCCGGCTTGAGGAGCGCTTCATGGCTGGCGATCCGGTTGTCGACACGCTGATGCAGCGCCTCGATGCGCTCGACTATCAGGTGCGTGAAATGACCGGCGAGATCGAGCGGCTCAGCTTTGAGAACCGTCAGCTGCGCGAGCAGGTCGAACAGGCGCAGCGCCAGCCGCGCGTCGTGATGCCAACCGATCCCGCGGCCACAATGCCGCCCGAGAACGATGCCGCCGCCTGGATGCAGGACGGGCTTGATCAGCCCGGCAATGCCGATGCCGCGACCGGCCTGGCCATCGTCAATCCCGATGATCCCTTTGCGCGCCAGCGCGCTGCCGCAACCGGCGTTCTTGGCGGCACGCCGGGCGAAGCCGCCATGCCGGTTTCTGATCCGGTCACGCTATATGAGGATGCCCGTGGACGTCTGCTCGACGGCGATTTCGACGGCGCCCAATCCGGGTTCGAGCGCTTTGTCACAGAGCATGGCGACGACCCGCGCGCCGGTGAAGCCTGGTATTGGCTCGGCGAGACCTTCTTTGTCCGCGGCAATCACGCTGAATCCGCGGATGCCTATATCGCCTCGCTGCGGGCCCAGCCCGATGGCGAGCGTTCGCCCGACGCCCTGGTGCGACTGGCGGCTTCCCTGCACGGGCTTGGTCAGACCCGTGAAGCTTGCGATACCCTGGCCCGCTTCGGCCGCCAATTTCCCAATGCCTCGGCCGCATCCCGCGACCGGGCAAGCCGGGAATCGGTTCGTGCCGGCTGCCGGTGACGGTCGGCGCAGATTTTCCCGCGCGCCTGCACGCTTGGCTTGATCGCCATCATCCCGGCTCAGAACCGATCGCGCTCGCCTATTCCGGCGGTGGCGACTCTCATGCCCTGCTTTGCATCGCCGCCGAATGGGCGCGGGCGCGTGGCAGTGAGTTGCATGCCCTGACCGTTGACCATGATTTGCGGCCCGATAGCGGCGCAGAGGCCCGCCGGGCCGTCGACGCTGCCCGGCGCCTCGGTGCCCGCGCCGAGTTGTTGTGCTGGCGTGGCGACAAGCCGGAACACGGCCTCCAGGCCGCGGCGCGCCAGGCGCGCCATGCCCTGTTGGCTGAAACGTGCCGGGCGCGCCATATCACGCAATTGCTATTGGCCCATACGCGGGATGATCAGGCGGAGACAGTCTGGATGCGCTTGCAGGCGGGGGCCGGCTGGCGTGGCCTGGCAGCCATGGCCGAACGGGTGGCCTCACCGGTCTGGCCGCAGGGCCGCGGTGTCGAAATCCTCCGGCCATTGCTCGATTTGCGGCGCACGGATTTGCGTGATTATCTGACGGCCACCGGCGAACGCTGGATCGACGATCCATCCAATCAGGACCGCCGCTATGCACGAATTCGTGCCCGGCAGCGGCTCGGCACCTTGGAAATGGCTGGTCTCAAGACAGAACGGCTCGCTGTTCTCGCCCGGGACCTCGGCGCGATTGATCGCAATGAGCGCCTTATCGCTGCCGCCATCGCCCGTGAAGCCGTGCGCTTTCACCCCTGGGGTGGGGCGCAACTGGATGTCGGGCGCCTGAGCAGGACCGCACCGGTGATCCGCCGGCGCCTCATCGAGACCCTCGCATTGGCTATCTCCGGGCGCGCTGCCCCGGCTCGACGCTCGGGGCTGGATGGTCTGGTCGAGCAGGTCCTGCACCAAGGCCCCGGCAGCGCCGCGGGTGTGCAGACAATGCGATGGCGCGGTGGAAGCTGGATGTTCCGCGATCCGGGCGCCGTGCTTGGGCGAGTTGATCATCCGGGGAGCAAGTCGCTGGATGTGCAGCCAGGGACTGCTCAGGTCTGGGACGGTCGTTACGAGATTGAAACTTCCCTCGTGAATATCATCGCCGAACCCTTGGGTAAGGGGTATAGGAGAGATGGAGCGCGCTGCGATCTGGAAACCATCCCGGGCCCGGCGCGAACCGGTCTGCTGGCGCTGCGCTGCGATGGTGAGGTTTTGGCAATTGCCGGTGTGCGGCACGATTCTGGCGTGAGGATTGCGCCCTTGATGGAGCAAAGGTTTCACAGCCGCTTGCTGTGTGAACCTGCCTTCCAGCCGGGGTTGGAACATCCCGCTCCGGCCTGACAGGGCTTGCGGGCTGCACCTGTGACTCGCACTTCTCGCCTTGAATGCCCATATCTGGTCCACGATGACCGCTAGATTGAACGGATGATCCGCATGCAAATGAGAAATATCCTGATTTGGGCCGTGGTGTTCGTGCTGCTTCTCGCACTCGTGCAGCTTGTCAGCCGTTCCGGCGAAACCGTCGCACCGACCAGCCAGGTGACCTATTCGGAATTTCTTGGCCGGGTCGAACGCAATGAAATCTCCTCGGCGACCATTCAGGGCGACACAATTCGCGCCCAGAGCGGCACCGGCCAGGTGATTGAGGCCATGCTGCCGCCGCAGGACAACCAGACGGTTGGCATTTTGCGCGAAGCCGGCGTCAATATTGATGTCGAGCCTGTCGACACTGATGGCAATTTCTTCGTCAATATCCTGATCAATTACTTCCCCTTCCTGCTGCTGATCGGGGTGTGGATATTCTTCATGCGCCAGATGCAGGGCGGCGGACGCGGCGGCGCGATGGGCTTCGGCAAATCGAAGGCCCGCCTGCTGACCGAAACCCATGGCCGCAAGACGTTTGACGATGTCGCCGGTGTCGATGAAGCCAAGGAAGAGCTGCAGGAAGTCGTCGAATTCCTCAAGGATCCGAGCAAATTCCAGCGCCTCGGCGGCAAGATCCCCAAGGGCGTTCTGCTCGTTGGCCCTCCGGGTACCGGCAAGACCTTGCTGGCCCGCGCCGTCGCCGGCGAGGCCAATGTGCCCTTCTTCACGATTTCCGGTTCTGACTTCGTTGAAATGTTCGTCGGTGTCGGCGCCAGCCGCGTCCGCGACATGTTCGAACAGGCCAAGAAGAATGCGCCCTGCATCATCTTCATCGACGAAATCGATGCCGTCGGCCGCTCGCGCGGTGCCGGTATCGGTGGTGGCAATGATGAGCGCGAACAGACTCTGAACCAGCTTCTCGTCGAGATGGACGGGTTCGAGGCCAATGAAGGCGTGATCCTGATCGCCGCGACCAATCGTCCCGACGTGCTCGATCCGGCGCTGATGCGTCCGGGCCGGTTCGACCGCGAAGTCGTGGTCGGCAATCCCGACATTATCGGCCGCGAGAAAATCCTCAAGGTCCATATGCGCGACGTGCCGCTGGCGAGTGATGTTGACCCGCGCGTGATCGCGCGTGGCACGCCCGGCTTCTCCGGCGCTGATCTCGCCAATCTGGTCAATGAGGCCGCCTTGCTGGCTGCGCGCCGCAACAAGCGTGTCGTCTCGATGACCGAATTCGAGGATGCCAAGGACAAGGTCATGATGGGCCCCGAGCGGCGCTCGATGGTGATGACCGATGCCGAGAAGAAGCTCACCGCCTATCACGAGGCCGGTCACGCCCTTGTCGGTCTCAACATGCCGCAGCATGACCCCCTCCATAAGGTCACGATCATCCCGCGCGGCCGTGCCCTGGGCGTCACCTTCAACCTGCCGGAATCCGACCGGTTGAGCTATACGCGCCAGTATTGTGTCTCCCGTCTCGCTTCGATGTTTGGCGGGCGCGAAGCGGAAATCATCGCCTTCGGTCCGGAAAACGTCACCAATGGTGCCACCAGCGATATCCAGCAGGCGACCCAGATGGCCCGGGCCATGGTGATGGAATGGGGCATGTCCGAAAAACTCGGCCGCGTGCGCTATCAGAACCAGTCCTATGAGGCCCCGAATATCTCGCCCGACACGGCCGAATTGATCGACAAGGAAGTTCGCTCCCTGATCGAGGAGGCCGAGACGACGGCGCGCCGTATCCTGACCGAGCACCGCAAGGAGCTCGATCTGCTGGCCGAAGGTCTGCTCGAATTCGAGGTGCTGACAGGTCAGGAAGTGAAGGACCTGCTCGACGGCAAGCGCCCGACGCGGCCCGACGAGCCGGCCGCTCCGTCATCACCACCGCCAACCAGCGCTGTGCCGACAACCGATGATGGCCCGGCCAAGGATGGTGGTCCAGCTACCGACCCTGAGCCGCAAGGCGCCTGATCGCGGCTTGAACACCAACTGATGACCAACCCCCGGTGCCAGGCGCCGGGGGTTCTTCTTTCCGCTTGTCCATGGCGGCAAATCACGGAAGGGTTGTTTTTCGGGCCGATAAGCGGCCAGCGGGAGAGCCTTGTGATTCGTCTTTCTGTCGTCATCCTTCCGCTTGTCGCGCTGGCCCTGTCAGCCTGCACACCCTCGAATGCTCCAGCGCACCCGCCATCGGCGCCCGAGCAAGTCCAGCGCCTCGCTGTGATGCTTGATGCGACCGCCAGCGTCGACTTTCCAAACGAGCAGACCTTCACCCGGGCCACGGCCAATCCGCAGATTGCCCCGGGCGAGGTCTATCGCCTGCGCATGGACGATCTATCGGCGACGACCTTCGATCTGGGCCTGGTGGGAAGCGGGGCCAAGCTCGATCTCGTAGCTGCCGTGATGGCGAGCGCGCAGCAGGGCGGCGATATTCTGTTTGAGGTGACGCTGACGACCCAGGGTGATGGCGACAGCGAGCCGCAGATTGTTGCGACGCCGCGTCTGCTGGTGCGCGAGGGCGAAACCGCGACGGTTCACATCGGGCAGGACGCCGGTGAATTCCAGGCCGGATTCACGCTCGACCTGCAGGCATCGCCAATCCCCTAGCGCCGCAGCTTGCCAATTCGATACGGTCAGACTAGCAGGGATGCATGCGCAATCCCCGATCCCGCCGCCAATCCGGCATCCCCTTCATCATGGGCGTTCTCAACGTCACGCCGGACAGTTTTTCCGATGGCGGTGATTTCATCGACCAGCAGGCGGCCGTCGCGCGGGGGCTGGAAATGCTCCGAAATGGCGCCGATGTCATCGATATCGGCGGCGAGTCGACCCGGCCCGGCGCGGCACCGGTCGATGCCGCCGAGGAGATGCGCCGCGTTATCCCCGTGATCAAGGCGCTGCGCGAGCAGACGGCGGCGCGGCTTTCGATCGATACCTGCAAGCCAGAAGTGGCCCGCGCGGCGATCGGGGCCGGAGCGGATATCTGGAATGACGTGATGGCGCTGCGCGCGGAGGGCGCGATCGAGACGGCGGCTGAACTCGGCGTCCCGGTGATCCTGATGCATATGGCGGGGACTCCGACGACCATGCAGCAGACACCGCGCTACAGCGATGTCGTCAGTGAAGTGTGTGATTTCCTCACCGAGCGCGCCGATATCGCCATGGCAGGCGGGGTCGATGCCGGCAGTATCTGGCTTGATCCCGGTATCGGGTTTGGCAAGTCGCTCGATCATAATCTGGCGCTGATGCATGATCTCGATCAGGTGATAGCGCTCGGTTATCCGGTATTGTTCGGTGCATCGCGCAAGCGCTTCATTGCAGCCATTGATGACGGCGCGGCCGAGACCGAACGTCTCGGCGGCTCGCTCGCCGCGGCCCTGCGCGCCGCCCAGGCCGGCGCGTCCATGGTGCGCGTCCACGATATCCGCATGACGTTGCAGGCCCTCAAGGTCCAGGCCGCCATTCGTGAGGGCAGGGCATGAGCTATACGCTCTATGGCCAGCAGGGTTTCGGCTCGACCTGTGTCGAGGCGGCACTCGAGCTTCACGGCATCTCCTATGATTTCGAGGAGGCCGACCCGCTGGCCGGGGCCGAAGGGCTGGCGCGGGTCAAATCGGTCAATCCGGCGGGCCAGGTGCCGGCGCTGATCCTGCCCAATGACGACGTGATGACCGAAAGCGCGGCGATCCTGATCTGGCTCGGCGATCTCGACGGCCTGTATCGCTGGGCACCGCGTCCCGATGCACCCGAGCGCGCCGAATATCTGCGCTGGATGATCTTCATGTCATCGAGCTTCTATTCGACCCTCGCCATCACCGACGGACCGGCACGTTTCCACCCGGACCCGGCGACCCATAAAACCCTGCTTCACCAGGCCGTTGAGCGCCGCAAACAGATGTGGCGTATCATCGATACGGCCTTCAAGGGCGCGACGCGGCCCTATCTGCTCGGTGAGACGATGAGCCTGCTCGATGTCTATGTCGCGATGATGAGCCATTGGTCGCCGCGCGGGGGCTGGTTCCTCGAGCATTGCCCCAATCTGGCCGGCGCCGTGCGGGCAACCGAGAAACACCCGGTCGTCCGCGACGTCTGGCGCCGCAATTTTGATCTTGAGGTGCAGGCATGATGGCTTTTCTGACAGGGCCCTGGTCACTGCTGGTCATGGGCGGGATTTTCGAGATGGCCTGGGCGCTCGGCTTCAAATATGTCGCCCGCAACGCGCCGCTCTGGCAGCACGCCGCCGTGCTGGCCGCGCTGGCCGCCTCCATGGTGCTGCTGTTTGCCGCGATGAAGCATTTGCCCGCTGGCACCGCCTATGCGGTGTGGACCGGGATTGGCACGCTCGGAGTCGCGACGATCGGGATTCTGGTGTTCAAGGAGCCGGTGACGATCACCCGCATCCTCTTTCTCACCCTGATCATGGTCGGAATTCTCGGCCTGCGGCTCAGCGGCGACAGCTCACACTAGCCGAACGGGTCCTCGATTGATTTCGACGGCTCGGTGAACCAGCGCGGGCCGTCGGCGGTCATGTAGAAATGATCCTCCAGCCGGATGCCGAACTCGCCGGGCACGCAGATCATCGGTTCGTTGGAAAAACACATACCGGCCTCGAGCGGTGTCTCATCGCCGCCGACCAGATAGGGCGCTTCGTGGATGTCGAGGCCGATCCCGTGTCCGGTGCGGTGCGGGATGCCCGGCAATTGATAGCCCGGCCCGAAGCCGCGCCGCTCCGCCTCGACCCGCGCTGCTGCATCGACGCTGGCGCAGGTCCGGCCCGGTTGCGCCGCCGCGAAAGCGGCCAGCTGGCAGGCCTTCTCCGCATCCCAGACCTCGCGCTGGCGCGCCGTCGGCTCGCCGAATACGTATGAGCGGGTGATGTCGGACTGATAGCCATGCATGGCGCAGCCGGTATCGATCAGCACCATATCGCCGGCCGCCAGCGCCTTGGGGCGGGCAACGCCGTGCGGGAAGGCGGTATCGGGGCCGAACAACACGATGCAGAAGGTCGAGCCGCCCGGCGCACCGATCGCCTTGTGGGCGGCATGGATGAATTCGGTGACTTCGCTGGTTGTGATCCCCTCACGCAGGATGGCGGCGGCGGCCTTGTGAACCTCGATCGTGGCCGTCTTGGTCGCCTGCATCAGCGCCAGCTCGGCGGCGGATTTGCGCATGCGGCCCTGCAGGACGACAGCGCCGGCATCGCGGACACCGGTGCCCAGCGCATCGCTCAGCCCGGTGACGGCGAAACAGGGCGCTGCCGGATCGACCCCCAGCTGCGCCCCAGAGGGCAGCAGGCTCGCGACCAGCGCATAGGGGCTCTCATGCTCCTCCCAGCCGCGCAAGGGCGCCTCAACGCCCATATAGAGCTTGAGCGTGCCTTCCTCGAAGGCGGGGCCGACATAGGTCAAGGCGCCATCGGCGGTGACCATTGCGCCAACCAGGCGCTCCGAGGCCCGCCAGCTCATGCCGGTATAATAGGTGAGGTTCGTGCCGGCATTGAGCCAGACCGCGTCGAGGCCGGCATTGGTCATGCGCTGCGCCAGATCCGACAGTCGCGTCCTGTGCTCGCCATGGCCGATCGGCTGGCAGCCGGTCAGCATGGGTTTGAGCCGGGCCAGCTCAGCTTGGGCGGTCGAGCCGCCGACGCCGCGGGTAGAATTCGACATGGTCAGCCACTCCTCGATTGCGGGCTATTAGGGACCCAGGAAGGGCCTGACGTCCATGGCGGCGATCAGGCGCCTTCACCGAACATGTAAAGCCGGAATTGCGCCGAGCCGGCACAGGGCGCCAGAATCCCGGTCGCAGGCCTGGAGCTCAGCGCCCCGGCTGTTGCAGCGATGCGTCATTGAACAGATGGCTGATCAGATTATAGCGCACGCCCTTCGTTGTTTCCTCGATCTCGTGCAACAGACCCGAGGCGAAGACGAAGGCGGTACCGACCGCGCCGCGATAACCCAGGCCGGAATATTCGCGAAAGACGAGCCCGCCGCCCTCATAATCATCATTGAGGCTGATCGAGAGAGCGAAGCGACGATATTGTGAGCTGGGATGGGTATTGTCGCGGTGACCGATATGAATGCCCTCGCGTGCCCCCTTATAGCGGGCGATGTGGAGCAATTCCCTGCGGGTCACCTGGAAGGCAAATGCTTTTTGAACCTGGGGCATGACGCGCTCGGCCAGGCGTTGGTCGAGGCGTGCGAGCAGGGCCGGGTCCTTGAGCACATGATCAATTCTGTCCTGCCGATTATAGTCGGAGACCATGAATTTATGTTCCGCCGTCTCTTCCGGGGCTGGCCGGTCAACCCGGAATCCGTCACTGGCCTCGAACCGCTCGATCAGCGTCCGGCAATCTTCCGGGTCGAGGGCGTTGGGGATGACGAGGATCGGCGCATGTCCGGGAATCCAGCCTTCGCGCGCCTTGCCGGCCGCCTCGACGCCCAGCTCCCTGACGGTTTCCAGCGATGATTCAATTCCGGCTTCGCTTCGATCCATGATGCGTCTGACCTGTCCATTGGCTGTAATGATGACAATACGTGCGCTGCCCGGCTCCTGCAGATCCCGTCCGTGACACAGGCCATATTGGGCCTGAATTGCCCCGGTGGGATCGCCGCAGACGGGGGCCAGCAAGCCGCAGCTGCGTTTGATCTGGCGCGCCTGCGCGGCATTGGTGTCGCTGGAGACGAACATCAGATGGGCGCCGGCCGCCTCGATGGCCGACTCTGCGGCCTGCCACTGGCCGAGCCAGGCCTGCGTCGCTGGGTGATCCAGCGCGCCGACGAAACCCAATATCATCGGCCGTCCGGCAAAACAGTCGGCGCGCATTCGTATGGCCCGGCCGGTTTCATCGAGCGTCTCGAAATCGGGGGCGAAATCTCCCGGAACGCGCTCGCTGACATAGGGCTGCAACAACGCGCTGGACCGTTGCATGATTGTGGGTTCGTCCATCTTCATCCG
>NZ_CAXBKN010000081.1:0-13941 GCF_963976135.1 uncultured Maricaulis sp. | reverse complement strand
GTGGCGCGAACTTCGGCCCGCATCACATCAATCGGGGCCAGGCCCTGCTTGGTGCGGATATGCCAATAAGTCCAGCCGTTACAAGACGGTGCGCTCTGGATCTGGGCACCCACCTGGTGGATCGAGCCGGAACGTTCGCCGGCGATGATTGACCCGTCAGCCCTGACGCGCGCCGTGTGGCGGCCCTTGGGGCAATAAAGCGTATCGCCCGGCTTCACCATGCCGCGCTCGACCAGCGTGCCGAAAGGGATGCGCGTCTGGGCGCGTGGCGACTGGGTGACGCACATCGCATCGCGGCTGGCCGGCTGGATTTCAGCGAGGCGGGCGCGGGCGACTTTCAGATATTCGGCGTCGCGCTCGATGCCGATATAATGGCGGCCGAGACGTTTGGCGGCGGCACCGGTCGTGCCCGTACCGAAAAAGGGGTCGAGGACGAGATCGCCCGGATTGGTGGTCGAGAGCAGGACGCGGTGCAGCAGGGATTCCGGCTTTTGCGTCGGATGCGCCTTCTTGCCGTCATCACCCTTGAGCCGCTCACCACCCGAACAGATCGGCAGCGACCAGTCAGAGCGCATCTGCACCCCGTCATTGAGGGCCTTCATCGCCGCATAATTGAAGGTCGGACGGCCATCCTTGGTCTTGGCCGCCCAGATCAGGGTCTCGTGCGCATTGGTGAAGCGCGTGCCCTTGAAATTCGGCATCGGGTTGGTCTTGCGCCAGATGATGTCATTGAGAACCCAGAAGCCGGCATCCTGGAGGATGCCGCCGACGCGGAAGATGTTGTGGTAGCTGCCGATCACCCAGATGGCGCCGTTCGGCTTGAGCACGCGGCGCGCCTGCTCCATCCACTGCCAGGTGAAGAGGTCGTAATCGTCGAAGCCGCCGATCTGGTCCCAGTCATTGTCGACGGCGTCGACCTTGGAATTGTCGGGCCGGTGCAGATCGCCGCCGAGCTGGAGATTATAGGGCGGGTCGGCGAAGACGAGATCGACGCTGGCGTCGGGAAGCGATTTCATCACTTCGACGCATTCGCCTTCCAGAATCTGATCAATCGGGGACTTCACCATAACGCACCACTCCACTCGTCTGCATGAGGGGCAGTTCTCAGCCCTTCAGGCCTAACGGGTCGTTAAACACGAATCAAGTTATCCACATGGAGTCCGGATTTGCCCGTCGAGTCCGATTCTGCGTCTAGCGCTTTTCGAGTGCCGCGCGGACCGGCGCATAGCTGAAACGGTGAATCGGGCAAGGGCCGAGCGTGATCAGGGCGTTGCGATGGAGGGAGCTGGGATAGCCCTTGTGCGCCTCAAATCCGTATCCGGGAAAACGCAGCGCCGCGCGCAGCATCAAATCGTCGCGGACCGTCTTGGCGATAATCGAGGCGGCGCCAATCGCCGCTTCCGAGGCATCGCCCTTGATGATCGCCTCGGCGCTGCAGGGCAGGCCCTCGGGCACGCGATTGCCGTCGATCAGGATGTGTCCGGGCATAAGCGGCAGATTGCGCACGGCCCGCGCCATCGCCGTCATCGTCGCCTGCAATATGTTGAGCCGGTCGATTTCCTCCGGCTCGGCAATGCCGACCCCGACCCAGGCGAATTGCCGGATCTGCAGCGCGAGTGCCGTTCGCCGTTTCTCGGAAATCGCCTTGGAATCGCCGAGGCCAGCGACAGGCCGGGCCGGATCGAGGATCACGGCCGCTGCGACAACGGGCCCGGCCAGCGGGCCACGTCCGGCCTCGTCGACACCGGCGATCGGAAACTTGTCGCTCGAAGTGCTGAAGAGGTCCGCTGACATGGCAGCAGGCTTACCCATTGCCGGCCTGCGCCGCAATGAGCCGCTTCGGGCTCAGAACAGGCTCGGCTGAACCGCCGTGCCGAGCGGGCGCTCGAATGCGTTGAAATCCGCCACCGGCCGGGCGCCATCCAGAGCGCTGCGTTTGACGGCGGCCCGGAAGCGCGCCGCGATCAGTTCGGCATAGGGGCCGGTGCCGCGGCCGCGTGTGCCCCAGCTGGCGTCGTAATCCTTGCCGCCGCGCATCTGGCGCAGCAGCGACAGCACACGCCCGGCGGCGTCCGGGCGCTTGTCGGCCAGCCAGTCGCGGAACAGGTCCTTGATCTCCAGGGGCAGGCGCAGCAACACATAGCCGGCCCGGCTGGCACCGGCGGCCGCGGCTGTGTCCAGAAGTGCCTCGATCTCGTGATCATTGAGACCGGGAATGACCGGCGCCATCATCACCGTCACCGGAATGCCGGCCTCGCTCAGCCCCCTGATGGTCTCCAGCCGCCGGTGCGGCGCGGCGGCGCGCGGCTCGAGGTCTCGCGCCAGCTTGCGGTCAAGCGTGGTCAGCGAGATCGCGCCAGAGACAAGCCCGGCGCGGGCCATCGGTGCGAGGATGTCGAGATCGCGCAGCACCAGCGCCGATTTGGTGATGAAGCTGACCGGATGTTTGTAGCGGGCGAAGACCTTGAGGATTTCCCGCGTCGTCTCCAGCTTGCGCTCGAGCGGCTGCCAGGCATCGGTATTCGCCCCGATCATGATCGGACGCGGACGATAGCCCGGCTTGTTGAAGGCGGCCTCCAGCAGGGCGGCAGCGTCAGGCTTGGAGAAAATCACGCTCTCGAAATCGAGCCCCGGCGAATAGCCGAGAAAGGCATGGCTCGGCCGGGCATAGCAATAGACGCAGCCATGCTCGCAACCGCGATAGGGATTGATTGACTGGTCGAAGGCGATGTCCGGCGACTTATTGGTCGCGATGATCGTGCGCGATGTGTCCTTCAGGACAATGGTGGCCAGTTTTGGCGCCGCGTCATCATGATCGCCCCAGCCATCATCGAAGGATTCGCGGCTCGTCGCTTCGAACCGTCCGGCAAGGTTAGACCGAGCGCCTCGACCCCGGGGCGGCGGGGTCTGGATTGGGGCATTCAGGGCGTAGCCTCCTGGGCGCTCGGTCATGAGGGGAGTATGACTCGGCGTCGGAACAAATCAAGAACAAAATTGATTCAGGCGCAGGTTTTCCACGCATGGGAGCGGTCGCTCGGTCTCACATGCGCGTTTTCAGTCTTCGAGCCGTTTAGCCAGCGTCAGCATGTCCTGCCAGACGAAGCGCTTTTCCGTCGGGCGGCGCAGCAGATAGGCGGGATGGAATGTGGGCAGGGCCGGGATGGTGGCACCGGTCGGCTCGCCGGCGGCGTCGCGCAGGGCATAATCGGCCCAATGGCCACGCAGTTTGGTGATGCTCTCGCTGGCCCCGAGCAGGGATTGCGCGGCAATACCGCCGCCGAGGACGAGGATGTCCGGCTTGATCAGCGCGATATGTCGCTCGATGAAGGGCAGGCAGGTGGCGATCTCGTCCTGGGTCGGGCTGCGATTGCCGGGCGGACGCCAGTTGATCACATTGGTCAGGTAGAGCTGGTCCGGTGCCAGGCCGATCGAGGCGAAGATCCGGTCGAGCAAATGCCCGGCGGGGCCGACAAAGGGCTGACCCTCCATATCCTCGTCGCGGCCCGGCGCTTCGCCGATCATCATGATTTTTGCCGCCGGATTGCCACGTGCGAATACGGTATTGCGTGCCGTATTGCGCAAGGGGCAACCGTGAAACCCCTCAATCGCCGTGCGCAGGGCGTCCAGCGTCTCCGCCTTGCCCGCCAGTTCGCGGGCGCTGGGGCCTTCACTCTTGGCATCGCCAAAGCCGGCAGCCTTGGCCGAGGCGGCGGTTGCGGCTGCCGGGCGGCGCTCGCCCGGACGGGTTTCGCTGGTGCTGGCCCGAGGCGGCGGCGCGGCCTTCGGTGCCAGAGGCGCCCGGGGCCGCACGATCGGCTCATCGAGCTCAATACCCGCATCCTCCCACCAGGCGAGCAGCGCCTTGAGAGCTTTTTCGTCCTGCATTGTGAGCGGAGCGGTGGAAATGGTCGGTCCTTACGTGAACGTCAACGTCACAAATCTTCTGTCCCGGCGCGGCAAGCGCTGGAAGCGGGCGCAATCCTAAGCTATGACCGGATACCCGCAAGCCGGATATGTGTTGAATCCGAAGAGACAAGAGGTCGCCGCCCGATGACTGATACCGCAATCGAACGCGAATCCATGGATTATGACGTTGTCATCGTTGGGGGTGGGCCGGCCGGCCTGTCCGCTGCGATCCGTCTGAAACAGCTCGCCGCCGAAGCCGGGACCGAAGTCTCGATCGCCGTGCTGGAGAAAGGTGCCGAGATCGGCGCCCATATCCTGTCCGGCGCTGTCGTCGATCCCAAGGCGCTCAATGAGCTGCTGCCCGACTGGAAGAATATGGGCGCGCCGATCAATGATCCGGTGAAGACCGATATCTTCGAGGTTCTGGGCCATCATGGTTCGATCAGCCTGCCGACCCTCTTTTTCCCGCCGCTGATGAGCAATCATGGCTGCCATATCGTCTCGCTCGGCAATGTCTGCCGCTGGCTCGGCGAACAGGCCGAAGCGCTTGGCGTCGAGATCTATCCCGGCTTTCCGGCCGCGGCGCTCGTCGAGGAAGACGGTGCCATCAAGGGCGTGGTCACCGGCGATTTCGGTCTGGCGCGCGATGGCTCCCACAAGGATGGCTATCAGCCGGGCATGGAGCTGCGCGGCAAATACACGCTGATCGGTGAGGGCGTGCGCGGCTCGCTGGCCAAGCAGCTGATCGAGCGTTTTGATCTCTCCGCCGGCAAGGAGCCGCAGAAATTCGGCATCGGCCTGAAAGAGCTGTGGCGCGTGAAGCCGGAGAACCACAAGCCCGGCATGGTCAAGCACACGATGGGCTGGCCGCTCGACGGCAAGACCGGCGGCGGTTCCTTCATGTATCATTATGGCGAGAACCTGGTCTCGATCGGTTTCGTCGTTCACCTCAACTACAAGAATCCCTATCTCTCGCCCTTCGAGGAATTCCAGCGTCTCAAGACGCATCCGGCCATCAGCGCGACCCTGGAGGGCGGCGAACGCCTGTCCTATGGCGCCCGCGCCATCACCGAGGGTGGCTATCAATCGGTGCCGAAACTCGCCTTCCCCGGCGGCGCGCTGATCGGTTGTTCGGCCGGCTTCGTCAATGTGCCGCGCATCAAGGGCAGCCATAACGCCATGAAGACCGGCATGCTGGCCGCTGAATCCGCCTTCGCCGCGATCCAGGCGGGCCGCGCCCATGACGAACTGAGCGAGTATCAGACAGCCTATGAGAATTCCTGGGTCGCCAAGGATCTCAAGCGCGTGCGCAATGTCAAACCGCTCTGGTCGAAATTCGGCACCCTGTTTGGCGTCATGTTTGGCGGCATCGATATGTGGTGCAATACGCTGTTTGGCGGTTGGTCGCCCTTCGGCACGCTGGGCCACGGCAAGACCGATGCGGCCAGCCTCGAGCCGGCGGCGCAGCACAAGCCGATCAGCTACCCCAAGCCCGATGGCGTGCTGACCTTTGATCGCCTGTCCTCGGTCTTCATCTCCAACACCAATCACGAGGAGGACCAGCCGGTCCATCTCAAGGTCGCCGACCTGGCGCTGCAGACGGCTTCGGAGCTGGAAGAATTCGCCGGCCCGTCGACCCGCTATTGCCCGGCGGGCGTCTATGAGTGGATCAAGGATGAAACCAGCGGCGAAGAGCGTTTCCAGATCAACGCCCAGAACTGCGTCCACTGCAAGACCTGCGATATCAAGGACCCGAACCAGAATATCAACTGGACCACGCCCGAGGGCGGCGGCGGGCCGATGTATGCCAATATGTAGGCCATGAGTGCTGCGCCCTTGCACGCGGGCCTGCGGAGAGCGAGCATGACGCCATGATCAAACATTTGCGCGTCCTGCCGCTTTTCCTGGCCATTCTTGCGATGGCCTCCTGTGTCTCGGTCCCCGAGGAGGAAACGTCGGCCTATGGCGCCTTCCTCGCGGCGCGCCATGCCGGCGTCAATCGCGATGCCCGGGGCGCGGCGGACTATTATGCCGAGGCCCTGCGCCGCATGCCCGGCGATACGATCCTCACCGACCGCGCCTTCATCACCGCCATTCTGGCCGGCGAGATGGAGCGTGCCGTGCCATTGGCGGTGGCCAGCCAGGCCTCCGGTGATCCCAGCCGTCTGGCCGGGCTCTATGTGACCGTCGACCAGATCCACGCCCGGCGCTATGTTCAGGCGCTCGATACCCTGCATAATGCCCCCGATTACGGGCCGTTCAATGCTTTCCTGGCCCAGATCTGGACCCAGTGGGCCCTGCTGGGCAGTGGTGCCGTGGATGAAGCGCTGGCCGGCGCCGAGGACCTCGCAGCGCCGGGTTTCCTGGCCCCTTTCATTCCGATCCACCGCGCCATGCTGTTTGATGCTGCCGGCCGGGTGGTCGATGCCGATGGCGCCTATCAGGCGGCGGTTTTCGGCTCGCCCTTCCCGCGCATGACGACCGAGCTCTACGGCAATTTCCTCGAACGCCAGCGGCGCCCCGATGAGGCGCTTGAGCTGTACCAGGCCTATCTCGAGGGCAATCCACTCGATTCCAGTATCAGCCTTGCCGCCGAGCGCGCCCGCGCCGGCCGCCCTGCGCCGCCGCGCCCGGGCATCGCACAATTTGCCGCCCGTTCGGCGTTCGGACCGGCCGCGAGCCTTGCAGCGCAGGCGGATATGGACCTGGCCGTGGTCTATCTGCGCATGCTGCAACGCCTCGATCCGGTTGATGCCTCGATCCGGGTCATGCTTGGTGAGACGCTGCAGCGCATCAGCCTGCCCGAACTGGCGCTGGCGGAATATGCCGCCGTGCCGGCGGGCGCCTTCAAGACTTCCGCGGAAATCGACCGTATCTGGTTGATGGCGCGGCTCGGGAATGTAGAGCCGGCGACGCTGTCGGCGCGGGCCCTGGTGCAGGAGACCGGAGATACCGAGGCGCGCCTCATCCTGGCCGATCTGTTGCGGGTGCAAAGCCAGTGCGAGGAGGCGGCCGAGCTGTATCGCGGTGTCATCACGGACCGGCATGCTGCCGGCCAGCCCGATGACTGGCGGCATTATTACTTCCGCGCTGCCTGCCTCTACAGCAATGAGGACTGGTCCGTGGCTGAAACCGCATATCTTGAAGCGCTGGAAGTCGCCCCGAATGAGCCGCAAATTCTCAATGATTTGGGCTATCTGTGGATTGATCACGGGGTCAATATCTCGCGCGCCTTCGAGATGGTGTCGCGCGCGGCCGAGCTGGAGCCGGAACAGGGCAATATCGTCGACAGCCTCGGCTGGGCGCATTACCGCCTCGGCCAGTATGATGCTGCGGTCAGCGAACTCGAGCGCGCCGCGGCGCTGGATCCGGGCAATGCCACGATCAATTACCATCTCGGCGATGCCTATTGGCAGGTCGGGCGGCGGCTTGAAGCCGGCTTCCAGTGGCGCCGGACGCTTGACCTCGAACCCGACGAGACGGAGCGCGAGGGCATTGCCCTGCGTCTGCAATCAGGCGTGCCGGCTGCTGAATCCATTCCGATCGAGGTCGAGAACCCGTGACTGACAGCGATATCGTCGAGCGCGCTGCGGCCAAGGTCAATCTGACCCTGCGCGTCGGTCGCGCCCGCGCGGACGGCTATCATCCGCTCGACAGCCTCGTCCTGTTTGCCGACTGGGGCGATACAATCAGCGTTCAGCCATCTGCGGCCCTGACGCTCAGCATGTCCGGTGAGGCATCGCGCGCGCTCGCGAATGACCAGGCCAATCTGGTCTTGCGTGCGGCCAGGGCCCTGCAGGCCGCGGCCGGGATTACGACCGGCGCTGCGATCCATCTGGAAAAACTCATCCCGGTTTCAGCCGGGCTCGGCGGCGGTTCGGCCGATGCGGCAGCGACCCTGCGCGCGTTGAACCGGCTCTGGCAGTTGGACTGGCCCATGGAAAAACTGGCGCAATTGGCGCTCGGCCTTGGCGCCGATGTGCCGGCCTGCCTGTATTCGCAGCCCCTGAGAATGCGCGGAATTGGCGAATGGATTGAATTGCTGGGCGATGTTCCGCAGCTCTTCGCGGTGATCGTCAATGCCGGTATTCCCGTCTCGACGGCGGATGTTTTCCGGCAATTCGATGCCGGCGACCCGCCGCCATTGATCCAATCGACGCCCGATCTGGATGCCTTGCCCAGCTGGCTTTCCGCCGAGCCCAATGATCTGCAATCGGCCGCAATTGCCGTGGCGCCGGATATCGCCCGGACGCTGGAATTGATTGCGGCGACGGGCATGCCCCGCCTGGTGCGCATGTCCGGATCCGGGGCCAGTTGTTTCGGACTTTACCCGGACATGGACGAGGCGATGCAGGCGGCTGGCCTGTTGCGGGCCGCTCTGCCCGACTGGACGATTGTGCCCGCGCAGCTGGGGGAGGGTGGTCATGCGTGAAGCCCTGCCGCTGATTGCGGCCTTCGGCACGGCGCTCCTGCTCGGCTGGGTGATGCGGCGTGCCGGGATTATCGACCGTCCCAACCAGCGTTCCAATCATGAGCGGCCGACACCGCGCGGTGGCGGGCTTGGCATTCTGGCCGGATTTTTCCTGGCCTTGGCGTTACTGCCCGAACAATCACCGGCGAACGGGGCGATGCTGGCGGGGCTGGCCGTGTGCGGCGGAATCGCGGGGCTGACGGGCCTGCTCGACGATTGGTTCACCCTTTCAGAAACGCCCAAATTCATCATCCTGGCCGTGATCAGCCTCGCCCTGGCAGGGGTGGCCGGTCCGGTCCTGGAGTTTGGTGTCGCCCTGCCTTGGCTGATCGGTCTGGCGGGGACGGGCCTTTGGGTCTTCACGACGGCCAATGCCGTCAATTTCATGGATGGTTCGGATGGACTGATCCTGGCCTGCCTGATCCCGGCCTGCCTGGTGCTGGGGCTGGCGGGGGGCGGCGATGTCGGCCCCGCGAGCCTGGCGCTGGCTGCGGCCCTGGCCGGTTTTGCCGTCTGGAATGCGCCGCTTCTGCATCCGCGCGGGACGCTGTTTGCCGGCGATGCCGGCGCGCTGGGGGCCTCGGTCCTGTTTGCCGGGCTGGCGCTGCGCTGGGCGGCGACCGGGCCTGACGGAACGGTCTGGCTGGCGGCGCTGCTGATCCTGCCCCTGCTGGGCGATGTGTTGTTGACGATGGCGGCGCGGGCCCGGGCCGGACGCCGTCTGTTCGCGCCGCACCGGGCGCATGCCTATCAACTGCTGATCCGCACCGGTTCGAGCCACCGGCGTGTCGCGGCGATCTGGGCCGGGCTGAGCCTGGTCTGCGGTGCGCTGGTGCTGATCGGCGCGGCCGGACCGGCGGGCCTGAAGCTTGCTGTCTTCGTGATCGGCGTGGCCGGTTTCACGGTTTTTCACCGCATCGTACGCCAGCGCGCCGCTGCGGCCGGTGAGGACATCACACAATAGGCTGAAAAGCCGTGGCCGCGTCAGTGGGCGCGGGTGACGACGAAGCTGGCCAGCGCTTCCAGGGCGAGACGCCATTCATTGGCCGGGAAGATTGCCAGCGCCTGGCGCGCCTTGTTGGCCCGGTTGTGGGCTGCTTCGATCGTTGCTTCGATGGCCTTGTGTTCGCGCATATAGGCCAGGGCGGTATCGAAATCGCCGTCGCGCTGGTCGAGCTGGCCGATCACCCGGTCCCAGAAGGCGCGTTGTTCCTCAGTGGCAGACAGAATGCTCAGCGCGACGGGCAGGGTGACCTTGCCTTCGCGGAAATCATCGCCGACCGACTTGCCCAGCTTGGCCGCGGCGCCGTCATAATCGAGCGCATCATCGACCAGCTGGAAGGCGAGGCCGAGTTCGCGGCCATAGGTCTCCAGCGCCTTTTCCTCAACGATGGGCCGGGCTGCGACAATGCCGGCAACCTGGGCGGCGGCGGCAAACAGGGCCGCGGTCTTGGCGTCGATGATTTCCAGATAGGTCTCGACCGAAACGCCGGTATCCTTGACGGCAGCGAGCTGGCGCACCTCGCCCTCGGCAATCGTCGAGGCGGCGGCCGAGAGCACACCGAGTGCCTTCATCGAGCCGGCTTCGACCATCAGGGAGAAGGACCGCGCAAACAGGAAATCGCCGACCAGCACGCTGGAGGCATTGCCCCAGACGAGATTGGCGGCGGCCTTGCCGCGCCGCATGCCGCTCTCATCGACCACATCATCATGCAGCAGGGTGGCGGTGTGAATGAATTCGACAGCGGCGGCGAGCTTGATCGGCGCCTCGTCGCGGCAGCCAATCATATTGGCCGCGGCAATGGTGATCATCGGGCGCACGCGCTTGCCGCCCGCCTCGATCAGATAGCGCGCCAGTTCGGGGATCAGGGTCACATGGCTCTGCAGCCGGTCAAGAATCAGCGCATCGACCCGGCGCATATCGTCGAAAGCAAGCGTGGCGAGGCGTTCGGCGGCGTTGAGCTCTGCCGGTTCGGGCATGCGAGCGGTCGCTTTCACTTTCACAATGCTGTCCACGCCTGGAGTTTCCCTTGAAGCTCGTAGAAACCTGATGACAATAGAAATCCCCGCCATGCCCGGCAAGCGGCCTTGTCGGTGGCAATTCAGCACAGGAGTTCGTGCCCGATATGAAAGAGGTCCTGAGAACCAATGATCCGGTGCGGCTGTCCTATGCGCAGAGCCTGCTGAATGATGCGGGAATTGAAGGCGTTGTGCTCGATGAGGGCATGTCGACCCTGTATGGCGGCGGGCTGCCTTTCATCAAGCGGCGGCTGATGGTGGTCGATGAAGACGAGGGTGAGGCGCTGCGTTTGCTCGCCGAAGCCCTGCCGGAGGAAGAATGAGCGAGACCACGCTTGATCGCCTGCTCGACGGCCGGGTGGAATTGCGCCAGTCGGCCCGGGGCTATCGCGCCGGCATGGATGCCGTTCTGCTGGCGGCCAGCCTGGCAGCGAAGCCGGGCGAATTGCTCGTTGAATTTGGCTGTGGGCCGGGTGCGGCCCTGCTGTGTGCGGCGCAGCGCATGACGGGCAATAGTTTTCTCGGCCTGGAAATCGACCCGGACGCGGTCGAGCTGGCAACGCAGAATATCGCGGCCAACCGGCTGGGCGAACGGGTGAGGGTGCGCCAGGGCGATATCGCCGCGCCGATGGGGGCGCTGAAGGCGGCCCAGGTTTTCTTCAATCCACCCTATTTCGACGACCCCGGGGCGCTGCGCCTGCCCAAGGCGGAGAAACAGCGCGCCTGGCTGGCCGGTGATGTGCCCCTGGCCGACTGGGTCGCGGCGGCGGCGCGCCTGCTCGAGCCGAAAGGGCGCGTCACATTGATCCACCGCGCCGATGCATTGGGCGATATCCTGGCCGCCCTGGCCCCGCGCTTCGGCGCGGTCGCTGTCCGGCCCGTTCATCCCCGTGCCGACCGGCCGGCCAAGCGCGTGCTGGTCACCGCGCGGCTCGGCGGCAAGGCGCCGCTGGTTATCCTGCCAGCCCTGGTCCTGCATGATGAAGGCGAGGCCGCCCATACCGCCCAGGCCGACGCCATCATGCGCGGCCAGGCGCTGATCGCGATGGATGTGTGAGCGGCCGGCCGCCGATGTTGCAGCGCAAAAAGATCAGGTGTCACCGGCTTGATTACGGCGGCGCGCTTGCCTAGTGTCCGCGCCAATTCAAGCCGACATTCGATTTGACGGGAAAATTGCCATGGCCGCCGACAAAGCGCCGTCCTTCCAGGACCTCATCCTGCGTCTGCAGCACTACTGGGCCAGCCATGGCTGCGCTATCCTTCAGCCCTATGATGTCGAAGTCGGTGCGGGCACGCTGCATCCGGCGACGACGCTGCGCTCGCTGGGCCCAAGGCCGTGGAGTGCGGCCTATGTCCAGCCTTCGCGCCGTCCCGGCGATGGCCGCTATGGCGAAAACCCCAACCGGCTGCAGCATTACTATCAATTCCAGGTCCTGCTGAAGCCTTGTCCGGACAATCTGCAGGAGCTCTATCTCGGCTCGCTCGATGCGATCGGGATTGATCGCGATCTGCATGATGTCCGCTTCGTCGAGGATGATTGGGAAAACCCGACGGTGGGCGCCTGGGGGCTGGGCTGGGAAGTCTGGTGTGACGGGATGGAAGTCAGCCAGTTCACCTATTTCCAGCAGGTTGGCGGCCAGGATGTCGATCTCGTTTCCGGCGAGCTGACCTATGGGCTCGAACGGCTGGCGATGTATGTCCAGGGCGTCGACAATGTCTATGATCTCGACTTCAACGGCGCCGGGCTGAGCTATGGCGACATTTTCCAGGAAGCCGAGCGGCAATTCTCCGCCTTCAATTTCGAACATGCCGATGTCGACATGCTGACGCGCTGGTTCGAGGACGCGGCCGGTCAGTGCAAGGCCCTGCTGGCGCTGGAAAAACCGCTGCCGCTGCCGGCCTATGATTTCTGTCTCAAGGCCTCGCACATCTTCAACCTGGTCGATGCCCGCGGCGCGATTTCGGTCGCCGAACGCGCCAGCTGGATCGGGCGCGTGCGCGAACTGGCCAAGGGCTGTGCCGATGCCTGGGTGGCGTCGGAACGGGTAATGTTTGAAGGCGCAGCGTGATGAAACTCCCCATGCGCGGTGGCTGCCAGTGCGGCGCCATTCGCTACGAGATCACCAGACAGCCGATGACGCTGTATTGCTGCCATTGCACGGCGTGCCAGCAGCAATCCTCGAGCGCCTTCGGCATGTCGATGCTGGTCGAGCGCGACGGCTTGCGCTTCCTCAAGGGCGCGCCGACCGCCTTTGCGATGGAAACCGGCAGCAAGAGCGCCAAGATGGGCCTGTTCTGCGATGCCTGCGGCACGCGTATCGCCCATGACACCGAGGGCAAACCGGCGCTCTCGCTCAAGGCCGGCACACTCGACGATCGCGCCCGTCTGCGCCCGGTCGGCCATATCTGGGTGCGCAGCGCCCAGGACTGGGTCACATTCCGCGATGATGACCTGATCTATGAAAACGCGCCCGATGACGGCTATTTCGCCCTCATGGAACGCTGGTCCTCCCAAGAACATGCCTGAACGGAACGCATTTGATGTCTGAACTCCTGTTTGAAATCTTCTGCGAGGAAATTCCCGCCCGCATGCAGGCGCGTGCCGAGGCCGATCTGGCCCGCCTGCTGGGTGAACGCCTCAAGGCCGCCGGGCTGGCCTGGGAGACGCTGACCACATTTGCCGGGCCGCGCCGTCTCGGCCTGGCCATGACCGGCCTGCCGCTCAAGACCGAAGATGTCCGCGAAGAGCGCAAGGGTCCGCGCACCGATGCGCCGGAGAAGGCCGTCCAGGGCTTCCTGCGCGGTGCCGGGCTGGACAGTCTCGAGGGCTGCGAGAAGCGCGACGACAAGAAGGGCCAGTTCTGGGTCGCCATCATCGAAAAGCCGGGCCGCGCGACGGTCGATGTCGTCGCCGAGGCGATTCCGGCGGTGATGAAGGAATTCCCCTGGCCCAAATCGATGAAATTCGGCGAGGGCGAGAAACTGCAGCGCTGGGTGCGTCCGGTGCATCGCCTGCTCTGCCTGTTCGACGGATCTGTCGTGCCGTTCGACGTCTTTGGCATTGCCGCGTCCAACATTACCGAAGGCCATCGCCGCCATGGGCCGGGCCCGTTCGAGGTCCGTGATTTCGCGCACTACACCAAGGTCCTGCGCGAAGAGGGCCATGTCGTACAGCAGCGCGAGGACCGCGAGGCGATCATTCTCGCCGGCGCCCGCAAGGTCTGCCAGGACGCCGGTCTGGAACTGGTCGAGGATGCCGGCCTGCTGCATGAGGTCGCAGGCCTGGCCGAATGGCCGGTGCCGCTTCTGGGCAAGATGGATCCCGATTTCCTCGATCTGCCGCCGGAAGTCATCACCCTGACGATGAAGACGCACCAGAAATACTTCGCCGTG
This sequence comes from uncultured Maricaulis sp., assembly GCF_963976135.1. Lineage (GTDB taxonomy): Bacteria > Pseudomonadota > Alphaproteobacteria > Caulobacterales > Maricaulaceae > Maricaulis. Next base: position 152 of record NZ_CAXBKN010000081.1, on the reverse strand, counting down.
CGCAAGCCGGGCGAAGACGGTCTGGCGGCTCATTTCGTCGTTGTCGCCAACCAGGCCGCCCCGGATGGCGGCAAGGCCATCGCGGCGGGCAATGCGCGCGTGCTCTCGGCAAGGCTCTCTGATGCCCGGCATTTCTGGGATAATGACCGCAA
>NZ_CAXBKN010000080.1:0-14588 GCF_963976135.1 uncultured Maricaulis sp. | reverse complement strand
TCCGCCTTCCAGATACCCCGCCCATCCTCCAGCTTGCGGAACAGGCCCGCGCCCAAGCCAGCCAGAAACGCAGCCCCCCAGGCGGTGGTTTCGGTGTTTTTCGGGCGGACGACTTCGATATCGGTGAGGTCGGCGAGGCGCTGGAGGATGGTGTCATTTCTCGCCATGCCGCCGTCTACGCGCAGGGTTTTGGTGGTGACGCCGTCGCCGGCCATGGCGTCGAGCAAATCGCAGGTCTGGTGGGCGGTGGAATCGATCGCGGCCTGGGCGATCTCGGCGCGGCCGGCACCGCGGGTGAGGCCGAGAATGGCGCCGCGGGCATCGGCATCCCACCAGGGCGCGCCCAGCCCGGTGAAGGCGGGCACGAGATAGACGCCGCTTTCCGGGTCGGCGCCCTGCGCCAACGCACTGATATCGGAAGCCTGGCTGAGCAGGCCGAGGCCATCGCGCAGCCATTGCACCGTCGAGCCGGCGGAGAGGACCGAGCCTTCCAGCGCATAGGTGGTTTCGCCGGCGATGCGATAGGCGATGGTTGCCAGCAGGCGGGTGCGCGAGCGGACCATGTCCTTGCCCGTATTGAGCAGCAGGAAGGCGCCGGTGCCATAGGTGGATTTCATCTCGCCGGGGCGGAAACAGGCCTGGCCGATGGCGGCGGCCTGCTGGTCACCGGCGACACCGGTGATCGGCAGGGACCGGCCGAGCAGGTCGGCCTGGGTGGTGCCGAAATCGCCGGCGCAATCGCGCACATCGGGCAGGAGCGCAGCGGGGACGTTGAACAGGTCGAGCAGATCCTCGTCCCAGCGGCCCTCGGCGATATTATAGAGCGAGGTGCGGCTGGCATTGGTGGCGTCGGTGGCGTGGACCTGCCCGCCGGTCAGACGCCAGATCAGCCAGCTGTCGACCGTGCCGAAGGCGAGCTCACCCTGCGTCGCACGTTCGCGGGCGCCGTCAACATGGTCGAGGATCCAGGCGATCTTGGTGGCGGAGAAATACGGGTCGAGCACCAGGCCGGTGCGCGAGACGACGGTCTCGGCGCGGCCGGCCTTGCGCAGGGCGGCGCAGACATCGGCGGTGCGGCGATCCTGCCAGACGATGGCGTTGTGGATCGCCTGGCCGGTGGCGCGGTCCCAGACAATGGTGGTTTCGCGCTGATTGGTCAGGCCGATCGCCTGCACGCTCCAGCCCTTCTTCTCGGCTTGTCTGAGGGCTTCGCGGGCGGTGGCGAGCACGGTCGCCCAGATCACTTCCGGGTCATGTTCGACCCAGCCGGGATTGGGATAGATCTGTTCAAACTCGCGCTGGGCCTCGGCGATGATCTCACCGCTGGTCGAGAACACGATCGCGCGCGAACTCGTCGTGCCCTGGTCGAGCGCCAATAGCGCCTTGCGCGTCTTGAACATGTCGTCTCCCCCGCCTTGTCTTTGCCTGACTATAGCCCTGCCGCCGGATAAGAAAACGCGCTAGGTTCACAAATCAAAGCCGGGGGAGCCTCATGCCAAAGTCGAATTTCAGCCTGCAAACCCTGCCGAGCCCGACCGGCGCGCGGCTGGCGCTCTATACGGCAGAAGCCAAGGGCACGCCGCGCGGCATTGTCCATATCAATCACGGCCTCGCCGAGCATGCCGGGCGCTATGCCCGCTTCGCCGAGTTTCTCGCCACGCGCGGCTATCATGTCGGCGCCCATGACCATCGCGGTCACGGCGCGACGACAGCCGATGATGGCGCGCCGCGCCGCTATGCCGACACGGATGGCTGGATCAAGGTGATGGGCGATGTCAGCGCCGTCGAGGATTCGCTGCGCGCCACCTGGCCTGGCCTGCCCCTGATCGTGTTCGGTCATTCGATGGGCGCCGTGATCGCCTTCAACCAGGTGCTGCGCCAGCCGGAAAAACTGGCCGGAGCGGCGATCTGGAACGGCAATATGACGCTGGGCGAGCTGGCCAGCCTGATGAAGCTGATCCTCTGGTTCGAAGCGGCGGCGGGCGGTGAGTTCACGCCAAGCCTCACCCTCGACAAGATGACCTTCAAGGCCTGGAACAAGAATTTCCCCGAACGCCGCACCGATGCCGACTGGCTGTCGCGCGATACCGAAGAAGTCGACAAATACGTCAATGATCCGGTCTGCGGCTGGCCGGCCAGCGTCTCGCTCTGGCGCGACTTCCTCGAAGGGGTCGCCTTTGCCGAGGACAAGGCCAATTTCGCCAATGTGCCGCGCGACATGCCCTTCAATCTCGTCGGCGGCTCGAAAGATCCGGCCACCTTGCAGGGCAAGGCGATGCGCACGCTCTACAAGCGCCTGAAGAAAGCCGGTTTCACCGATGTCGATCTCCATATTCTCAAGGGCTTCCGCCACGAAACCCTCAATGAGATCGGCCGCGAGGCGCAGATGGCGGCCTTCGCCGACTGGCTCGACCGCGTGACCGGCTGAGCCCGCGATGATCACCTATGACGTTGCGATAATCGGTGCCGGCGCGGCCGGCATGATGTGCGCCATCGAGGCGGGCAAGCGCGGGCGCACGGTGATGCTGATCGAGCATTCCGACAAGCCGGGCGAGAAGATCCGCATTTCCGGCGGCGGGCGCTGCAATTTCACCAATCTGCATTGCGGCCCCAATAATTTCATCTCGGCCAATCCGCATTTCGCGAAATCGGCGCTCAAGCGCTACAGCCAGCGCGATTTCATCGCCTGGATCGATCGCCACCGCATCGCCTGGCACGAGAAGACGCTGGGCCAGCTGTTCTGCGATGGTCCGGCGACCCAGATCATCGATGCCCTGCGCGGCGAGATGCGCGAGGCCGGGGTCGGTGTTCGGCTGGGTGTTTCGGTCAGCTCGCACAAACGCGAGGGCGAGGGTTTCGAGCTCCGGCTCAGCGATGGCACCGTGTTTCGCTGCCGCTCGCTGGTGATCGCGACGGGGGGCAAATCGATCCCGAAAATGGGCGCCACCGGCTTCGCCTATGATGTGGCCAAGGCCTATGGCCTTGAGGTCACCGAGACACGCCCCGCCCTGGTGCCGCTGACCTTCGGGCCGGATATTCTCGAGCGTTTCAAGCCGATTGCCGGCATCGCCGTCGATGCGATCGTGCGCGCCGGCAAGACCTCATTCGAGGAAGCCCTGCTCTTCACCCATCGCGGCCTCAGCGGGCCGGCCATTCTGCAGATTTCCTCCTATTGGCGCGAAGGCGAGGAGATTGCGATCAGTTTTCAGCCCGGTTTTGGCATATTCGACGAGCTCAAATCCCAGCGCGCCGAGAATGGCCGCCAGGCGATCGGCACGGCGATGGCGGTCTTCCTGCCCAAGCGGCTGGCGCAATTGCTCGCCGCCGATTGCGGCCTGACCGGCAATCTCGCAGACCAGTCCGACAAGAAGCTCAAGGCGCTCGAAGCCTGGCTGCGTGACTGGCGGATCAAGCCGACCGGTTCGGAAGGCTATCGCACGGCCGAAGTGACGCTGGGCGGTATCGATACCGCCGGTCTCGACAGCCGAAGCATGGAAGCGCGCCAGGCACCGGGCCTGTATTTCATTGGCGAAGCCGTTGATGTCACAGGCTGGCTGGGCGGGTTCAATTTTCAGTGGGCCTGGTCGTCGGGCTGGTCTGCCGGACAACATGTGTAAAGCCTGTAGGTGTAATTGTCGGCTTCTCGCGCTCGAAAATTCCTCGCCCCGAACCCAGGCACACTGTATCAACTCATCAAAGTAAACGCCGTTCGCTGATTCACGACGATGCACGATCCAATTGCAGGGCACCCAAATGATTTCGTTGAACCGTTCGCAATTGACCGCTCTTGGCATTTTCGTCGCCGTCGTCATCCTGTTCGCCATCGGAACCCTGTTTCAGGGTGACCGGAATTCGACCTCGGGCGCGCTTTCCGATGAGCCTGTCCTGTTCGAAGTCGTCACCGAGACCGTCCACGCCATCGACCGCCCCGCCAGGCTGACGTCGCGCGGCCGGACCGAAGCCTTCCGGGAAGTCATCGTGCGCTCGGAAACGGGCGGCCGCATTGTCGCGACACCCGCGATCGAAGGCACGGCCGTCGCCGAGGGCGATACACTCTGCCGTCTCGATATCGATGCTCGCGGCGCCGCCCTCGCCCAGGCTGAAGCTGAATACCGCACACGCGAACTCGACTATAATGCCGCCGTGGAATTGCTCAATCGCGGCCACCGCTCGGCCAATGCCGTTGCCGGCGTCGAAGCCCTGCGCGATGCGGCCCAGGCGCGGCTGGAAGCGGCGCGCCAGGAACTCGCCAATATCAACATCCGGGCACCGTTTGACGGTTATTTCGACAATCGCGCCGGAGAAATCGGCGATTACCTCGCGCCGGGCGGCGCCTGCGGCACGGTCGTGCAGATGGATCCGATCCTGATCACCGCCGAGATTGCCGAACGCGATGTCGCCGGTCTGGTCGCGGGCATGTTGGGCACGGCGCGCCTGATCACCGGCGAGGAAGTGAGCGGCACGGTCCGCTTCGTCGAGCGCCGCGCCGATCCGGCAACCCATACCTTCCGCCTCGAGCTGGAAGCGCCCAATCCGGACGGACAGTTGCGCAGCGGCGTCACGGCGGTCATCACGCTGCCGCTGGCCGCCGAGCCGGCGCACCGGATCCCGACGTCGGTCCTGGCGCTGGGTGCCACCGGCGAGCTGGGCGTCCGCATCCTGGAAACCGGCAATATTGTGCGCTTCCTGCCGGTTGAACTGCTCAGCGATGATGGCGAGGAAGTCTGGGTTGCCGGCCTGCCCGACCCGGTGACGGTCATCACGGTCGGACAGGATTTCGTCGATGATGGCGTGCGGGTCCGGATCGCAAGCCCGGGAGCGTCCGAGTGACCGGACTCGTCGATTTTGCGGTCAATCGCGCCCGGATGATCCTGGCGATCTTCGTCTGCGCACTGATCGCGGGCCTGATTTCCTTTCTGACCCTGCCGCGCGAATCCGATCCTGACATTCCCTTCCCCTATGTCGTCGTCATCGTTCCGCTCGACGGGATTTCCCCGGAGGATGCCGAGCGCCTGATCGTGCGGCCGGCGGAAACCGAAATGCGCTCGATCGATGATCTGGTGGAACTCCATGGCACCGCCTCGCTCGGGGCCGGTTCGCTGGTGGCCGAATTCCAGGTCCCGTTTGACGCCAACCAGGCTGTGCTCGACGTCCGCGAAGCCGTCGACATGGCGCGGCGGCAATTCCCCGAAGATGCCCGCGAACCGGTGGTGCAGGAATTCAACTCCGGCCTCGCGCCGACCATCGCGGTGCAGGTCTATGGCGAGGCCCCCGAACGCACCCTGTTCCAGCTCACCCGCCAGCTGGAGGACGCGATCGAGGCGCTGCCTGAAATCCTGCAGGTCGATGTCCAGGGCCTGCGCGAGGAAGTCCTCGAAATTGTTATCGATCCGGCCCTGCTGGAATCCCACGGCGTGACCTATGCGCAATTATTCAACGCCGTGCAGTCGAATAACCGCCTGATCGCGGCGGGTTCGCTTGATAGCGGCGCGGCCCGTTTCCAGGTCAAGGTGCCCGGCCTGTTCGAGACCGCCGATGACGCGCTCAACCTGCCCCTGACCAGTTCCAACCAGGCTGTGGTGACACTGCAGGACGTTGCTGCCGTACGCCGTACCTTCAAGGATGCGGACAGCTATGCGCGCTATAATGGCGCCCCGGCTTTCACGCTTCAGGTGGTCCGGCGCAGCGGCGAGAATATCATGGATACCAGCGCCGCTGTGCAGGCGCTGACGGCCGAGGTCGCGAGCCAGTGGCCGGAAACCGTGCGCTATCAGTTCAGCCTCGACCAATCGACCTATGTGCGCGATTCCCTGCAAAGCCTGACCAGCTCCATCATGCTGGCGATTGTGCTTGTCCTGATTATCGTCGTGGCGGCGCTGGGCCTGCGCTCGGCGCTCCTGGTCGGGCTGGCAATCCCGTCGAGTTTCCTCTTCTCCTTTCTCCTGCTCAGTCTTTACGGGCTGACCGTCAATTTCATGGTGATGTTCGCCATGGTCCTCGCCGTCGGCCTGCTGGTCGACGGGGCGATTGTCGTGGTCGAATATGCCGACCGCAAGCTGGCCGAGGGCGAGACCCGGAAAATGGCCTATACCCATGCGGGCAAACGCATGTTCTGGCCTATCGTCTCCTCGACCGCGACAACCCTGGCCGCCTTCCTGCCCTTCCTGTTCTGGAATTCAATCCCCGGCCAATACATGGCCTATCTGCCGCTGACCCTGATCTTCGTCCTCAGCTCGGCGCTGGTGATGGCCCTGATCTTCCTGCCGACGCTCGGCTCTGTGCTCGGACCGAAGGGCGGCGTGGTCGACACGCAGTCTGCCGTCGCGCACCTCAATGCCCAGGAAGACAGCGACCCGACCGATTTGCCCGGGCTGACCGGACGTTATGCCAAGCTGATCTCCGCCCTCGTCAAACGACCGCTCGCGGTGACGCTGAGCGCCATTCTGGTCGTGGTTCTGGTGATTGGCAGTTTCGCCGCCAGCTCGGCCGGCCTGTTCGGGCTGGAGCCCAAACGCACCGAATTCTTCCTCGATGCGGAACCGGAACAGCTCTACGTCTTCGTGCGCGCGCGCGGCAATCTTTCACCCGCCGAGCAATATATCATTGCCCTGGAGGCCGAGAGCCGGCTGGCCGGGATTGAAGGCATCAAGGGCTATTACACCGTCGCCGGCCAGCCGCCGGGCAATAACCCGTTTGACGGCACCGGGTCGGCTCCGGCCGACAGTATTGCGCGCATTTTCGTCGAGTTTGAACCCTTCGGCCAGCGTCCCAATGGCCGCCTGATCGAGCGGGAAATCCGCGCCGCCATGGTCGGCATTCCCGGCGTCATTATCGAAGTCCGTCCCTTCGAGATGGGGCCGCCGGTCGGCAAGGATGTCCAGGTCCAGTTGCGCTCCAATGATCCGGCCGCGCTGGAACAGGCTGCACGGCTGATCCGCGCCCATCTCGATACGATGGAAGGCCTGGTCGATATCGAGGACAGCCTGCCGCTGCCCGGTGTCGAATGGCGCCTCGATGTCGACCGCGCCGAAGCGGCCCGCTTTGGGGCCGATGTCACCCAGGTCGGTGCCGCGGTGCAGCTCGTCACTACCGGCTCACTGGTTGGGCGCTACCGGCCCGACGATGCCGATGAGGAAGTCGATATCCGGGTCCGTTTCCCGGAAGAGGATCGCGATATCTCGCGGCTCGGAGACCTGCGGGTCAACACGCTCAATGGCACAGTGCCAATGTCCAATTTCGTGACGCTGGAGGCACGGCCACGGGTCGATTCCATCCGCCGCCGCGACGGGCAGAGAGTGCTGCAATTGCGGGCCAATGCCGACGAAAACCATGCCGGCAACCTGCTCGTCGCCGAGGTCCGCTCCTGGATTGATGACCAGATCGAGACCGGCAATATCGCCCGCAGCGTCTCGGTCGAGTATCTCGGTGCCGACCAGGAAAATGCCGAAGCCGGAGCCTTCTTCGTCAGCGCCATGATCGCCTCGCTCTTCATGATGGCGGTGATCCTGCTCTGGCAGTTCAATAATTTCTGGCACGTCATCCTGACCCTGCTGGCCGTCGTGCTGTCAGTGATCGGGGTATTGCTCGGCGTATTGCTGACCTTCCCCTATATCTCCATCCTCTTCCTGGGGACCGGGATCGTGACGCTGGCCGGGATTGTCGTGAACAATAATATCGTTCTGATCGACACGTTTCAGCGTTTGCGCGGGCTTGGCATGGCGGTCGACGAAGCCGTCATCCGCACGGCAGCCCAGCGCCTGCGCCCGGTGATGCTGACGACCATCACGACGATTTTCGGCCTCTTGCCGATGGCCTGGCAGATCAATGCCGATTTCGCCCACGGTGTGATCGGCGTCGGTGGGCCGGCCAGCGAATGGTGGGTGCAGCTATCCTCGGCCGTGGTCTGGGGGCTGGGCTTCTCGACCTTGCTGACCCTGATCCTGACCCCGGTCCTGCTGGCGGCGCCATCGCGTCTGGGCCAATGGCGGCGCCGCATGATCGACCGCCGCCTGCCCGGCCATGGCGAGACGCCGGCTACGGCTGAGTAATCAGTCGCGATAGAGCCGGATCAACCGGCCTTCAGGCTCATCGGTGAGCAGGTAGACACTGCCATCAGGCGCCACAGTGACGAAGCGCATCCGCGCCTCGACATCCCCAAGCAGGACATCCTGGCCAACGACCGCGCCATCCTCGAGATCGACCCGGCGCAAATGCCCGGAAGCGACCTCGGCATCACCGCGGATCAGGGCCGTGACCAGAAGATCGCCATCCCATTCGGCAAACATGGCGCCGCGATAGATCGTCATGCTCGATGGCGCGATCGAGGGCACCCAGTAGAGCAAGGGCTCTTCCATGCCGGGATAGCTGGTATAGGGCGAGACCAGCGCGCCGGTGTAGTCGACGCCATAGGTCGCCACCGGCCAGCCATAATTGCGGCCCTCGACGAGGATGTTGATCTCGTCACCGCCGCGCGGACCATGTTCGTTGGAATAGACAATGCCGGTGACCGGATCGACCGTGATCGCCTGCGGATTGCGGTGACCGATGGTGTAGACGCCGGGCGCGGCGTCCGGGAAGGGACTGGCAACGGGGCTGCCATCCTCGCGCAGATGGACATAGCTGCCGAAATGCGAGGCGGCGCGCTGGGCCTCCTCGCGATAGTCGAAACCGTCGCCAATCCCGAGCAGGATGCTGTTATCGGGCAGAAAGGCGAGCCGGGCGCCGTAATGAACATCGGTATTGCGGCGCGGCTGAGCCGTGAAAATGGCCTCGAAATCCACCAGCACATCACCTTCGAGCCGGCCGCGGCCGAGCCGTAGCGTATTGTCGCGCGACGAGCCTTCAGACCAGGTGAGATAGACGAGGTGGTTGCTGGCAAAGTCGGGATGCAGCACGACATCGAGCAGCCCGCCCTGTCCCGAGAACAACACCTCCGGCACGCCGGAAACCGGCTCCGCACGCAGCACCCCGTTCTCGACCAACCGCAAACGGCCCGGCTTTTCCGTCACCAGCACGCGGCCATCAGGCAGAAAGGCGAGGCTCCAGGGGAATTCCAGCCCGGCGGTAACCGTCTCGTGACGCAGCTGGGCAAGGCTGGCCGGGCTCAGCATGGCGGCGGCCAGAAGGGCGAAAATCCACTGTCTCATGGCAATACTCCGGCAATTGTCGTCTCGCCGGTCAGCCTATAGGCTCTCGCGCATCGTGTAGAGTCCCGGAAGGCCATTGGTGATGTCGATCATGCGCACGGCGCTCGTTTTTATCGTCGCGGTCCTCGTCGGGACGGTGCTGGTCAGCATCGCCAATACCCATGTCGTGCTGCAATCGCTATCCGCCGTCGGTGCGGATTTTCCAACCGCCGCCCGGCTCGATGCCATGAAGCGCGACTTGCTCGGCTTCGGCCCGACCCTGTTCGTGGTGGTGCTGATCGGTTTTGCCATTGCCTTCCCGGTCGCCGGCTGGATTGCGCGCCTGCTGGGCCGGCCCTGGCGGCGCATTGGCTTCACGCTGGCGGGCGGCGCCGCGGTGGCCTGCATCATGCTCGCTATCACAGCCTATTATGGCGAGGCGCTGCACTCGACCATCACCCCGGTCGCCTCGAGCCGCACCCTGCCCGGCCTGCTCAGCCTCGCGCTGGCCGGAGCCGGTGCCGGCTTTCTGTTCGCGCTGCTCAAACCGGCCGCCTCGCGCCGCTGAAGCCCGGGGATTGCAGCGGATTCGATTCAATTGAAACTCGAATTTTGCCCGTGAAACCGACCCGGGGTTAAGCCGGAGCGGCTATCGTCTACCCCTGCCCGGGGGAGAGCGGAATGAGTCAGGTTCGACCGATTGCGAGATCCGACTTGCGCAATATCCTCAAGGGTGGAGCCACCAGCCGGATTCTTGACCTCCACTCCATCGCCCTGCGGCATGCCGGACAGGAAGCCCATGGCGAAGCCCCGTTCTTCCTGCACCCGCGGCTCAACCAGGCTTTCATCGTCAAGCACACCGTACGCGCTCACGAGCGCCCCTATGTCATGTCCAACCAGCCGGTCGTCACCAAGGTCCTGGTGCCGCTGGCCCGCGACGACCTGTCGCTGGGCGGGCATGCCGTCTTCGTCGAGGAAATCGGCTTTGCCGCCAAAATGCGCTCCCTGTTCGAGCGCCCCGACGATCCCCACCTGCTTGATCTCGACCTGACCCGGCTGCGCGAGCTCGCAGTATTGCCCAGTTTCGACCCCTTCCTGCTGGCCGAACGCTATCGCGAGAATAGCCGGCCGATCGCCCCGCTCTATTTCGATATTTCCGCCGAGGAAATTGCCCGTATGGAGAAGACAGTCGCCGAGCAGATCGTCTCGGTGGTCTCGCTGGCATTCGGCTCCGGGCGCAGCGGCCAGGACGAGCAGCGCGCCCTGCGGTTCGCGCAATCCTTGCTGTCGAACGAGAGCGAGGGACGCCTCTCGGCGCTGCGCCAGTCGCTCGACATGACCCTGCCCGAATTCAAGGCCGGCATGTTCGGCTGGAAGGGCATCCTGTACTATCGCTGGTCAATGTCGGAGGCCTTCGCCAACCTCAAACACTTCCTGCAGCAGATCAAGACCGCGTCCATTGTCGGGGCGACTGAGTCCGAGCGCCGCGATATCGAGTATATGCGCCGGCAGATCATCGAGGAGACGCGGGCGCGCTGGTCCAGCCTGAGTTCGGTGATGGATGAGTATGACCAGGTTTTCACCCGCTTCAGCAGCGGCCAGGACACCAATTCCTTCAAGCGCTTCCTGCTGCGCGCGCCGATGTGCTTCCTCAATCTCGGACATGACTTGTCCGTGATCGGGCATGTGCCCGGCTATTGGAACTTCTGGGAAAAGCAGAACAAGAGGGGCTATCTGCACGCGCGCGAAGCCTTGCCAATGTTCGCCAATTTCGTCCTCAGCATCACCCGGCACGCACCGGGTTCGGACGCACTGACCGTGCCAGCCCTGCGCCGGCACGCCCTGCCGTTGATCCAGCAACCGCCCGACCTGGTGGTCGCGTCGACAATCTGAGGCCAGGCGGCGCGGCCGGCTGGAAAGCCATCCGCGCCGCCTGGGCGCTCTATTCGATCGTCACCCGGCTGAGATTATCGTCGGAGTCGCGATCGATCAGCTTGTTATAGGGATCGACCCCGACGAAGACCGGCTCTTCATCAACAATCAATTCAAATCGCATCGTCGTCTCGTTGACCCGGTGTTTCTCCATGTAGAGCACATGGTCAGAGCCCTCGATCGGACCGTCGAGATCGCGGGTGAAGATGCCGATATCGATCATGTAATCGATGTCTTCCTCGGTCTGCTCACCCGCCCCGTCGGCGGAGAATTTATGCGCCTCGACATCGATCACCACATCCCAGCGGCCATCTTCGCGTTGGGTGGCTGTTGCTTCGGTGACCTTGAGGTCGAACAGGACGATCCGCTCGAAGAAGTCATGGATCATCTGTTCGTGCTCGGGACCGGCCTCCTCACGCAAAATGCGCAGGAAATCGAGCGTGGTGGCATAGGGCTCGCTGGAATAGGCCCGCTCATCGATCAGTCTTTGCATGACGTGATTGACCACATCCTCGCCGAGATAGTCCTGCAGCGCATACATGATCACCGAACCCTTGCGGTAGTGAATGTATTGCTGGTTCTCGACCCGGTAGAGCGGCTGTTCCTCGATCGCTTCCGAACCACGGGCGCCGAGATAGCGATCGAGTTCGTATTTGAGGAAGCGGCGCATGGCATCCGCGCCATATTCCTGGCGCATCACCATCAGGGCCGAATACTGGGCGAAGCTTTCGATCAGCATCGTGCCGCCCTGCACATTCGCTGACATCACCTGATGCGCCCACCACTGGTGCGCCGCCTCGTGAGCGGTGACGTAATACACGTAGTCGATATCCTCAATTTCGCGCAGATCGGCGATGAAACCAATGCTTTCCGAGAAGGGGATCGTATTCGGGAAGGATTGGGCAAAGCTCTGATAGGCCGGGAATTCCAGTATCCGGAACTGGCGATACTGATAGGGGCTGAAATGCTCGGAGAAATATCCCAGAGAATCTTCAGACGCCTCGAGCATGCGCTCGACATTCCAGGCATGCGGCTCGTGATAGAAGACCTGCAGATCGATCCCGTCCCGGGTGCGTTCTGCCAGCTCGTAATCGGCTGAAAGCCATGAGTAGAAATTGAGGATCGGCCGATCCATCACATATTCGAAATAGCGACGATCGCCCTCAACCCATTCGCGTTCGAGATAGCCCGGTGCGATGGCAGTCTGGTCGAGACTGGTCGAGACGATGGTGCGGAAACTCACATAGTGTGAGGTGTTGCCGAACGCACTTTCCGTCCAACGGCTTTCATCCTCCAGATCATAGGCCCGCGGCAGGGGCTCGAGCCCCTCACGCCGGCGCTGCTGGCGATCCTGCAGGAAAATGCCCTGATTGACGCCGATCCCCGGCATGGATTCCCCGTTATTGAAGAAGGTGCCGTTGTAATTGACCGTCGTCACATTGCCCGAATTGCGGAAACCGGGATTGGCGCGTTCGACGCTGAAGTCGAAGGTGCGGCTTTCGCCCGGCTGCATTGGAACGTCCAGGGCGAAGCTGTAAATGTAGGACTCCTCATCGGAGGTCGCGATCGATGCGCCTTCGAAGGCCTGGTTGCGGATTGTTGTGCCCGGACCGTAGGAAATCCACAAAGTATCGAGTGGGCCATCGGTCTGGTTTTGCAGCACATAACTGCCACGGGCCTCATAACGCCGCTCATCGGGATAGATGTCGACGTCGTAGGACGTGTCGGTAATGGTCGGCTGGGGCAGGTCGACCAGGTGCTCGTACTGGCGCTCATAGGCCGCCTGCTCGTGCCGGCTGTCGGGCCCGGACGTGTACTCATTGAGCACATTCGTGTTGTAGAAAATCCACCCGCCTGTCAGCCCGGCACCGATCAGCGCCGCTGCGGCGAGGCCGGACGTGGCTGGTGTGAAGCGGCCGAACAGACCGCCAAGCCGTGACCAGATCGGCGTCAGGGCACCGCGGCTCCACAGCTGATAGGCCAGCACGAGCAGGATGGTGGCGACGAAGCTCCAATAGAGCGAGTACCACAGCGCGATGCCGAGGAAATGGCCATAGCCATTCATGTCCGACCAGGGACCGGTCGGCGGGAAGCCATAGCTGTAGAGCTGGTGATCGAAACCGACCTGCGACATCACCAGGCTGACGACGAAGAAGACCATCATCGCCGCCATGCCGAGCCAGCGGTTGTTGAGAACGACCTGCAGGAAGATCGCCAGCGCTGCCAGCAAGACCGGCGGGACGATCAGCTCGATGAAGCCGCGAATGGCATACTGGCCAAACTCGAACACCGTATAGCCCTGGATCAGCTGCGATATGATCGCCGAGACGATGATCACCACGGCCAGCGACACGATCACCACGCACATGGCGAGGAATTTCGAGACAATGAAGACCCAGCTCGGCGTCGGGGTGGCATCGGTGATTTCCGAGAATCCGACACCGCGCTCGCGCCACATCAGCTCTGCGGCGTAGAAGATCACGATGATGATCGGGAAAATGCCATAACCGCCGGCGATGATATCCATCATGACGCGGGTGACGGGATAATTATCGGTCCCGAAAATGCCGCCGCCGAGGAAGAAACCCGGCACGGTATTGATCAGGCCGATGGCGAGGATGATCCAGAAGGCGACATTGAAGACAACGCCCTTCACCTCGAAATTCAGGCGGGCGAGGAATTGCTGCCATGACGTCGCGCCGCCCAGTGTCGGCGTGACGCGCGGCAGGGCCACTTCGGAGATGGCGGAGGACGGGACCGACACAGCCGCCGGCTTGCCCCGGCGTCCGCCCGATGATGCGGCCTTGCGGAAGCGGAAGCTCAGGACATTGATTACCAGCAGCAGCAGGCCAAAGCCCATCCAGCCCAGCCGGTTCATCATGAAGACGCCTTCAAAGGGCACGACCTGGCTGTTCTGCTCGAAGGTGGTCCAGTAACGCGTCATCTCGCCAAAGGTGTTGAGCCCGAAGGGATCAATCATGGCGATCGTATCGCGCAATTCGGGTTCCTGGCCGGCGATGATCGAACCCGTCAGATAAAGGACGAACAGGAGCAGGAAGGCGATCCAGACCAGAAGGTTGGAGCGGGTGAAATTGGCGACGGTGAACAGGATTGTGCCCATAACCCACATATTCACCAGGCCAACCACGGCATAAATATAGCCAAACCAGGCGAGATTGGTCGGCCCGATAAGCTCCTGGTCAAGCCAGGGCATTTGCGAGCCGATCAGGAAAGCCAGGGGCACGCTGGCAAAGCACAGCGCCGTCGCGATGAAGCCGCCGGTAAAGCGTCCGAGCACGAAATCCGCTTCACGGATCGGGCGGGAGAAGAAGAGTTCTTCGGTCTTGAAGCTGCGGTCGCGCAGGATTCCCGACGACAGGAAAGCGGCCGGGATAAAGCCGCCGAATAGCGAGAAGATCATCACATTGATGGTCAGCGCGTTGGGCGAATTGATATTGGTCGAACCGCCGCCACCAATCTGGATATTGTCGATGGTGATGCCACCGAAAACCAGCAGGAAGAAAATGGCGA
>NZ_CAXBKN010000079.1:0-14805 GCF_963976135.1 uncultured Maricaulis sp. | reverse complement strand
GCCTCTCCTGGCACCACTGGACCTCCAGCATGACCGACAGCCCTCACCTGCCTCGCATCGAGGCAGGCGGGTTTCGTGTAGGCCGCGCGTTCAGCGCGCCGGCTTTCCGAGCGATTTCAGGTCGAGCAGGCTGGCGGTCTTTTCATCGATGCGCGAGCCGAACAGATTGACCGTCAGCATGGCCTCTTCCTCGGGCGGCGGCTGGCAGATCTGATACAGCAATTCGGGCATGTCCATCGAGACATTCAACCCCATCGCCTTTGCCTCCTGCGGCATGATCGGGGCCTGGTGATTGCGGCCGCTGCCGATCAGCTCATTGGTCAGGGCGCAGCTCTCATTGCCGCCATTATGGACCGGGTTGACGTAGTCGCAGGCAAATTCCTTGGCCTCCTTGACCGCCTGTTTTGCCATTTTCGCGATCACCAGCATCTGGTCATTGATGCGGTCATTGCTCTTGTCGTCGAGAAGTTCGGCCAGCAATGGCGCCGGCAGGCCGCCGAGCTGCGGGTCGATCGGGCCGATCACGGCGCTGGATCCGAGCACGATCTCGTCGCAGGCCAGGGCGATCATCGTGCCCGCCGACCAGGCACTATAGGGGATGAAGGCGGTCTTGCGGCCGCGATGATGCTTGAGGGCGTGCAGGATCTGCTGCGCCGCGTGCAACAGGCCGCCGGGCGTGTGCAGGATGATGTCGACCGGCGCATCAGGGCCGGCGGCGCGCAGGGCGTCGATCGCTTCGATCGCGGTGAATTCATCGACATATTCATAGGGCAGATGATGCACGATGCGCAGCACGACACTGCCGCGCCCGGTCTGGAAGGCCTCGGTGCTGGCCTGGACCCGGAGGCGGTGGGCATCGGCGGGGCTCATGCCGGGCGGCAAGTCCGCGCCATCGCCGCCCTGACGCGCCGTGACCGGCGGCGGCGTGGCAGCGGCATCGCCACGCCTGGGCCGGGCGCGAAACCGGAAAGCCCCCAGCACAACGGCACTCACCGAGGCGAGGCCCAGCCATTCGGCCAGCCCCAGGGCTCCCAGAATCTCGATCATTGCAACTCCCCCATTCGCCGTCCCACCCCGGCGGCCAACGGCCCGGTCAGGCATCTGCCACCCCGCATTATGGCCGTCCTGGCGGCAAGCTTACAGCCGGCTCCCCGCTGACGCGAATATAAACCGGCCCATTCCCCGCATGAATCGTCACCGCCAGCGCCAAGACACAGATTGACGCGGCACCCGCTGGCGGGTTTAGCTCTGGCGAAAGGCGCGCTTTCCGTGCCGAAATCCGGCCCTGGTGACGGCATGAATTCTGCCCCTCCCAACATCGTCCCGACCCTGGTCACCGAGCGGCTCGCGCTGCGTGCCCATACGGTTGAAGATTTTGCCGGCAGCCTGGCCTTGTGGACGGATCCCGGCGTCACCCGCTTCATCGGCGGGCGCGCGTCAACAGAGCACGAGGTCTGGCAGCGCCTGCTGCGCTATGGTGGCATGTGGGGGATGCTGGGCTTTGGCTATTGGGCGATTACCGACCGCGCCGATGGCCGTTTTCTCGGTGAGGCCGGCCTGGCGGACCTGAAGCGCGAACTCCTGCCACCGCTCGGCGATGTCCCCGAGAGCGGCTGGGCCCTCTTGCCGGCCGCGCACGGCCGCGGCCTCGGCAGCGAAGCCATGCGCGCCGTGCTCGACTGGGCCGATCGCGCACTCGACCGGCCGGAGACCTGTTGCATCATCGACCCCGTCAATACGGCCTCGACCGGACTGGCCGGCAAGCTGGGCTATCAGGCCCGGCACACGGCCAGGCTGGGGGGAAACGCGGTAACGGTCTTCTATCGCCGCCGCACCCCCCAGGTGCCCTGACTGGGTGCAGCTCCAGGCGCGTGCAGCCTCGCCTTGCCGTGACCGGTGTGCGCCGCTAGCGTCCCCCCGGCGGGGGCAGGCTCCTGACCGCTTCCCCGACCGTGTCCAGGGCTGATCGCATGAAGCATTACGCCAGAACATTGCTGATCGCCCTGCTCACCATCCTGCTGGGCTTTGCGGCCTTCAACGCCCTGATCGACCCGTTCGGCGTCACGGGCGCGCCGGACATAGCCGGGCTGACGGCGCGCGATACGCGGCTGTATGGCGATGGTGGCCGGGTCCATGTCGGCGACCGGCTGGCGCGCGGCGGCGATGCCTCCATCCTGCTCGGCTCCTCGCGCACGGTTGATGGCTTCCCGCACGAGCCCACCGGCTGGCCGGGCGAGATTTACAATGCCGGCATGCGCGGCACCAATATTTTCGAACTCAGTCAGGCCATGGTCCTGGCAGCCCGGAACCGCTCCCTGCGCTGCGTCGTGATCGGGCTCGACCTCGATGAGTTCGGCACCCATTCCAAGGCCAAGGCGACCTATTGGCTCTCGGCCCTGCATGACGCCAACCGACCGCTCTCCATGACCCGGGTATCGCTCTCGCCGAACACATTCGGGGCCTCGGTTCAGCTGATTGCCGACAATCTCGGGGGTGGGTCGCCGCGCGTGCCCTGGGCCGAGACCTATCCGGCCGGCGCCCAGCGGCAGCGCTATGAAAGCGGCGTGCGCGGGATATACGGTTATTATCTGGGTTATAATTTCGATCCCGGCCGCGTCGCACTGTTCGATCACGCTCTTGACGCATTGACGGCGAATGGCGTCCAGGTGATCGGCTTCATTCACCCGCTGCATGCCTGGCGTGAGGAAGCCCTGTTCCGCTCTGGCCGGAGCGATACTTATTTCGAACTGCGTGAAAGCCTGACCGATGTCTTCGACCGTCACGCCGCGGCGAGCCCG
The DNA here is from genome assembly GCF_963976135.1 of uncultured Maricaulis sp. Lineage (GTDB taxonomy): Bacteria > Pseudomonadota > Alphaproteobacteria > Caulobacterales > Maricaulaceae > Maricaulis. The sequence goes on along the minus strand of NZ_CAXBKN010000079.1, from coordinate 12,007 downwards.
GACAATGCCTGTATTGAAGGCGGCGGCGCGGTCTTGTGGGATTTCTCCGGCTTTCGCGATTTCGCCAGCCTGCCCGCGCCGGGACCGGACCAGGTCGCCGCGCATCCCAATTTCTATGAACCCTCCCATTATCTGCCGCATATTGGTCAGGCCATGCTGGACACATTGCGGGGCGATGCCATCCCGGCTGACGGGGTGTCGGGCGACCGGCTCGAGCCCGGCAATCTGGCTGACAGCGCCGTCGCCATCCGGGCCCGCCGCCAGCGCTGGCTGGAGACAGCCGACGGGCAGGCCGCCACGGCGCTGTTCGACGCGCTCGAGGCGTCCGGGCCGGTGGCCGAGACTGAAACGCCGCAATTTCTCAATCGGGATGACCGGCGCAGCCTGGAAGACAAGATCAGCCGCATTGCGCCGGGCCGCGCAGGGCGTTAGGACGCGTGCCAGAGATTGAGGATTGAGCGATGACTGTACATTACCACCGCGGCGACCTGCCCGCCGATATCGACCTGGGCCCGCTGGTGGCCATCGACACGGAAACCCTAGGCCTGTCCCTGACCCGCGATGCGCTGTGCGTCGTGCAGCTCTCCAGTGGTGATGGCGATGCGCATGTCGTGCAGCTGATCCGGCCGGAATATGACTGCCCCAATCTGAAAGCCCTGCTGGGCGATCCCGGCGTCGAGAAAATCCTCCACTTCGCCCGTTTTGATGTCGCCATGGTCGAGCGCAGTCTCGGCATCACCCTGGCGCCGGTCTTCTGTACCAAGATCGCGTCCAAGCTCTGCCGCACCTATACCGACCGTCATGGCCTGAAGGATGTGACGCGCGAACTGGTCGGCATCGACATGAACAAGCAGCAGCAGAGCTCCGACTGGGGCGCCGATGAATTGTCGAAGGCTCAGCTGGAATATGCGGCGTCCGACGTGCTTTACCTGCACCAGTTGCGCGAGAAGCTGACCGGGATGCTGGAGCGTGAAGGCCGGATGGAAATGGCAAAGGCCTGTTTCGATTTTCTGCCAATGCGTGCCAAACTCGACCTCGCAGGCTGGCCGGACACCGATATTTTCGCCCACGCCTGAGCCGCCATGCCTTGAAAAGGCCAGCAAAGGCTGGTCTTTGTTGCGCGGCAAGGCTGTGCCTGCCGTTTGCGAGATGATGATCTGTCGATGAGTACGACCGCCAATCCCGGCCTTGAGCTGTTCCAGCCTACAATGCATGGCAGCTGGGAGCCCCGCCGCGCATTGACGCTGAGCGCTGCCCGGCGCCGGTCGCGCTTTGTGCGCTGGCTGCGCTTTGGCTTCATCGCCGGCATCATCGCGCTGCTGGCTTTGCTGGTGGTGCAATTATTTATCGGCGCTGCCAGCGGCCCCAGCTTGCCCGACGAGGCCGTGAGCACGGATGTGCGCATGATCAATCCGCGCATCACCGGCCGTGACGAGCGTCTGACCCCCTATGCCCTGACCGCCGATGTGGCGATCCGCCGCCGCGACAATGCCGACGGACTGACCGAACTGGAACGCCCGCGCCTCGATTACGATTTCCTCAATACCGGAACGAGCGCGTCAGAAGTGCTGGCCCAGACCGGAACCTTCGATCCGGCCAACCGCATTCTCGACCTGTATTCCGACGTCAATCTGAACACTGATAACGGGTATAGCTTCGCCTCCCAGCATGCCCGGATCTTCCTGCGCGAGGAACGCGTGGCCGGGGAGATGCCGGTGACGGGTACCGGACCGGTCGGCACGATCACCGCCGAACGCTATGAAATTCATGATGGCGGCAATCGCGTCATTTTCGAAGGCAATGTACATGCGCGTATAGTACAAGCCCGAACCGCCCCCAGCGAAGGAGCAGATCAATGATCCGCCTGCTTGCCCGACTGACCGCCCTGTCCTGCCTCCTGCTGGCGCCGCTCGCAGCTGCCCATGCCCAGATCGGGGATTCCTCACAACCGCTCGACACCATCGCCGACCGGATCGAGAATCTCGACGATGAGGGCCGCACCATACTGAACGGCAATGTCGACATCACCCAAGGCGATCGCCGCCTGATGGCCGACCGCGTCGAACTGGTCTGGACCCAGCCGGAAGATGGTAGTCGCGGCGATATCGAACGCGTCATCGCGACCGGGCATGTGCGCTATTTTTCCCCCTTCCAGAACGCTACCGGCGATCTTGGCGTTTATGAAATGGGGCCTGACACCATCACACTGACCGGCGATGTCGTCATCACCCAGGGCGAAAATGTCATTACCACTACGCGTTTTGTCTCCAATCTGACCTCCGGGAATTCCAATTTCGGTGAAGAGGGCGATGGCGCACCAGTGCGGGCCGTGATCTATCCGCGCCGTAGCGAGACCCCGCCGGCCACCGACAATGGCGACGGCACGGGCGGCCGCTAGAATTCCGATCGAGGGCAAGTTGAGCATGGCAATGACCGAAGACTTCGCAGCGGCCCCGTCCGCTCTCAGCACGGGACTGGTGGTCGAGGCAATCGGCAAGACCTATCGCAAGCGCCCCGTCGTGAAGGGAGTCTCTCTATCGCTGCAACGCGGCGAAGTCGCAGGCCTGCTCGGCCCCAATGGCGCTGGCAAGACGACCTGTTTCTACATGATCACCGGTCTCGTCGACGTCGATTATGGCCGCATCCTGCTCGATGGCGAGGATATCACCCGCCTTCCCATGTATCAGCGCGCGCGGCTCGGGATCGGCTATCTGCCGCAGGAGAAATCCATCTTCCAGGGCATGACAGTGCGCGAAAATGTGCTCGCCGTGGCGGAAGTAGTCGAGAAGGACCGCACCCAGCGCCATGAGCTGGTCGATCAATTGCTCGAGGAATTGCGCATTTCCCATCTGGCCGACGCACCGGCGCCTTCGCTGTCCGGTGGCGAACGCCGCCGGGTCGAAATCGCCCGGGCGCTCGCGACTCGCCCCTCCTTCATGCTGCTCGACGAGCCCTTCGCGGGCATCGACCCTCTGGCGATCGCCGACATTCGTGATCTGATCCGCTTCCTCAAGGACCGCGGGATCGGGATACTGATCACCGATCACAATGTCCGCGAAACGCTTGAAATCACTGACCGGGCCACCATCATCCATGAAGGCGAAGTGCTGTTCGAGGGTTCGCCGAGCGCCATTCGCGCCGATCCTGATGTGCGCCGCGTTTATCTCGGAGAAAGCTTTGCCTGATTAACTTCTGCCGTAAACCACCACGCAGAGGCGTTCATGGCCGGACTGATGCAAAAGCTGGAGATGCGCCAGGGTCAATCCCTGGTGATGACGCCCCAGCTACAACAAGCCATCAAGCTGTTGCAGCTCTCGAATATCGAGCTTGCCGAATTCGTTGAAAGCGAGCTCGAACAGAATCCCCTGCTCGAGCGCGACGACCGGAGCGAAAGCACCGAATCAACCCGCCAGGAAAGCGACAACGAGACCCGCGAACTCGAATTCACGGCTGCCAATGGCGATGCCGCCGACGCCATCGATGCTGATTCGGACATGTTGCATGGCGAGGATTCCAAATCCGACCTGTCCGGCGTCGAAACGGCGCAAGCGGGCGATTCGGTCGGAATGGGCGCCAGCACCTGGTCGTCCACCGGCAGCGCCGGCGGCTCCTTCAATGGCGAAGAATACGACGCGATCGCCAATTCCTCGCGCGACATCTCTCTGGCTGAACACCTGCACGAACAATTATCGACCGCCACCTCGGACCCGATCGACCGCCTGATTGGCGCCCACCTGATCGACCTGGCTGATGAAGACGGCTATCTGCGCGCCGATCTCGACGAGATCGCCGAGCGCCTGGGGTTGGAGCGCGCCCGTATCGAAGCCATGCTCACCCTGACCCAGACCTTCGAGCCGGCCGGCGTGATGGCCCGCGACCTGGCCGAATGCCTGGCGCTGCAATTGAAGGAAATGAACCGGCTCGACCCGGCAATGGCGATCCTGCTCGACAATCTGGAGCGCCTCGCCAAGCATGATTACACAGCCCTGAAGGCCTTGTGTGGCGTTGATGGCGAGGACCTCGACGACATGATCTCCGAGATCAAGGGCCTCACCCCGAAGCCGGGCCTCGCCTTCGGTACCGAATCGACCCGCGCGGTCGAGCCCGACGTCTATATTCGTCAGGCCCCCGATGGCGGCTGGCATGTGGAACTCAATTCCGAAACCCTGCCGCGGGTTCTGATCAACAACCGATACTACAATGAGATCAACGCGGCCGCTCGCAATGAGTCGGAACGCAGTTTCATCACTGAATGCAGCCAGAGTGCCAGCTGGCTGGTGAAAAGCCTCGATCAGCGTGCCCGCACCATCCTCAAGGTTTCAAGCGAAATCGTGCGTCAGCAGGATCTCTTCCTGGTGCATGGCGTCGCCTATTTACGGCCCCTGAATCTGAAGACCGTCGCCGATGCCATCGGCATGCACGAATCAACCGTCAGCCGTGTCACGTCCAATAAATACGTCTCCACGCCGCGCGGCATGTTCGAACTGAAGTATTTCTTCACCTCCTCGATCCCCTCGGCCGGCGGTGGCGAATCCCACTCGGCAGAGGCTGTCAGGCACAGAATCAAACTCCTGATCCAGCAGGAAACCGCCGACGATGTTCTCTCCGACGACAAACTTGTCGAGCTATTGCACGATGAGGGGATTGAAATCGCCCGCCGGACTGTGGCTAAATACCGCGAGGCGTTGAATATACCCTCTTCGGTCCAGCGCCGACGCATGTTGAAACGTGCCAGCTGACGACAGGACAATCCGCGCATGAAGGTGGTAGCTGTGTCATGCCCCATGTGGTTGGAAAGCCACCACCGCGTACGATTGACTCTCACTACAGCCCACGACTAGGGTCCGCCCGCAATCCGGGGGGAGGTGGAATAGTTTTTGACGCCTCACAAGCTGGTGTATGGCCAGCGGGAAGGAGCGCATGCACATTCAAATCGTAAGTAAGGGCATCGATGTCAGCGATAGCCTGAGAGCCAGGATCCTGGAACGGGTCGAAGACGGTGTCGCGAAATACTTCAATCGCCCCGGCGAGGCCTATGTCTCGATCGCACGCGAGGGTATCGGTTTTCGCATCGACTGCTCCCTGCACCTGCCTTCCGGCATGATGCTTCAGGCCCATGACAGCGCCGACGACGCCTACAAGGCCGCCGAAGTCACCATGGACAAGCTTGAGAAGCGGCTGCGCCGCTACAAGCGCAAGCTCAAGAATCACCGTCATGACCACAAGGCCGAACTGCCGGCGGAGGCGCTGCCGATCGTCGTGCTCAAAGGCATGCGTGACGCCTATTCCGAGGAAGCCGACGATCATGTCGATGAGACTCGGGCCGACGCGCCGGAACCGATTGTCATCGCCGAACATGCCGGAGAATTCCGGACGCTGACGGTCGGCATGGCCTCACTGGAGCTCGATGCGGCCGATTCGCCCTTCCTGATGTTTCGCAATGCCGCCAGCGGCGGGCTGAACATTGTCTATCGGCGACCGGACGGCCATATCGGCTGGATCGACCCGGCCCGTGCAGTGCAGGCCTGACAGGCTTGAAATAGAGTTGTTTTTATCATGGCATTAGCAGATCTGATTCCCGATGGCGGCGCCGCCGTGGACTTCGGTGCGTCCAGTCGCAAGCAAGTCTTGCAAGCGATGTCGGAAACGGCAGGGCATGCAACGGGTCTCAACCCACGGGAAATTTTCGAAGCCGTATTGCAGCGTGAACGCCTTGGCTCGACCGGTGTCGGCCAGGGCGTCGCCATTCCGCATGCGCGCCTGGCCGGCATTGATGCCGTCACCGGCTTCTTCATGCGGTTGCGCTCGCCGGTGGATTTCGAATCAATCGACGGACAGCCCGCCGACCTGATTTTTCTGCTGCTGGCGCCGGAAGATGCCGGTGCCGAGCACCTCAAGGCCCTGGCCCGCGTCTCGCGCATGCTGCGCCGTGAGGATGTGCGCCAGCGCCTGCGCGCCGCGCCCGATGCCGATGCCGTCTATGCTGTCCTGGCCGGCGAGCCCGCTACCGACGCCGCCTGAGCCCGCCAGAGCGCCTGACGGGCCTATCCGACCCAGGTGTGGCAAAACGCAACTGGCACGCCCTGACGCAATTTGTGTATGCTCCGGTATGCAGGATCAGCCTGCCGCGGGAGCCCGACCCATGCGATCACAAATCAACCAATTGCTCGAGAAGATCCATTCGCTCGAGACCGAGCTCGAAGAAGAACTCGCCGAGCGGCGCCGCAGCTATGGCTACAAGCTTGAGCAAGGCCGGCTCTTCATCAGCCGCGAGGCACGTGAACGCCAGACAGCCCTGAAGCTCGGTTTGCGTCGCTATCTGGTCGATAGCGGCGTTCTGACCATTCTTACAGCCCCCTTTATCTATGCGGTCGCCATCCCGGTCTTCCTCCTGGACGTGGTGGCGAGCCTGTACCAGGCGGTGTGTTTCCGGGTGTATGGGGTCAAGCAGGTCAAGCGGCGCGATTATGTCGTATTTGACCGGCATCGCCTGCCCTATCTCAATGTGATCCAGAAGGTGAATTGCTTCTATTGCTCCTACGCCAACGGCGTCATCGCCTATGTCTACGAAATTGCCTCGCGCACGGAGCAATACTGGTGTCCGATCAAGCACGCTGCCCGCCTGCAGGGGACACACCGGCGCTATGGCGATTTTCTCGAATACGGTGACGTCGCCGATTATCCGAACAGCCTCGAGGCGCAGCGCACCCGGCTGCGCGATGAGGGCGACCTCCCGCCCGGCCCGCAGAACCCGCCCGAATAGAAACAAGGCCCCACCGGATATCCGGTGGGGCCTTGTTTTCATTTCGAACCAGAGAGCCTTCGCTCGAATTGAGCGTTGGGCCTGCCTAGCCGAAGCTCGCGCAGTGAGCAAAGGATGGTGGAGCTGGACGCACCAACACCGAACCCGCAGGGTTCGCAAGCGCGACTGCGCGCCGGCCGGTCAGGCCGCCCCATCGGAGGCGTCCGCAAAGCGGACTGCCGTGAGATCGAGAAGATGGTGGAGCCAGACGGAATCGAACCGACGACCTCTTGCATGCCATGCAAGCGCTCTCCCAACTGAGCTATGGCCCCAATATCCTTGTCGCCACGATGGGGTGCGGCGAGAGGCGCGGAAACTAGTCCCGCTTTTCACGCGGATCAAGCCTCTACGCAGCACCTTAAGCAGCGCCGCTCAGACGCGGTCAGAGATCCTCGTCTTCGCCCTTGGTAAATTCGGCGAAATCATCGTCCTCATCATCGTCGAGCAGGACTGTATTATCATCCTCATCGACAGGATCCTCGCCATCATCTTCCTCGAACCCGTCGGGGATATCATCGCTGAGTCCGGATGCTTCATCATCGTCGTCATCATCATCGACCACGATGTCATCGCCCGCTTCACCGACTTCCGGCGTATCGTCGACCTCATCCTCGAAACCGTCAGGCTCGACCACTTTGGCCTTGGCCGGCGCTTCCTCATCATCAACCGGCTCCGGCGCCACTTTCAGCCGCACGGGCACCAGTTCGGGATCGAACTCGTGAGCACACTTCGGACACCGCGCCGGGCGTCGGCCCAGATCGTAGAATTTGGCAGCACACTTCGGACAAGTGCGCTTGGAACCCAGTTCATGTTTGGCCATGACATCCCTTCACAACCGGTTTGTTTTTCGGCGCGACCCGTTGCCACGATCATCGCGCTCTGTCAAAACCTGATCGCCGTCTTCTCACCCTAATCGTTGAAATTCAGTTGATGACCCAGCTTGCCCCCCAATTGCAAGGCCCGTTTTTGGCGCGCCCGAGCGGCCCGCTGACCGGGACGCTGGCCGCACCGGCCGACAAGTCGATCTCGCATCGTGCGCTGATCTTGGCCGCGCTGGCCCAGGGCGAGAGCCGGATCACCGGCCTGCTCGAGAGCGATGATGTGCTCAATACCGCAAAAGCCATTGCCGCACTGGGCGCGCAGGTGGAACGCCTTGGCCCGGGCCGCTGGCGCGTCATTGGCCGCGGGGGCCGTTTCGCAACACCGCGCTCGCCGCTCGATTTCGGGAATTCGGGCACGGGTGTGCGGCTGATGATGGGTGCGATTGCCGGCAGCGGCGCTGGCGCTGTCTTCACCGGCGATTCGAGCCTCTCCTCCCGGCCGATGCGGCGCGTGACCGATCCGCTGGAGATGATGGGGGCTGCTTTCTCCAGCACTGACGGGCGCCTGCCCGCCACACTCGCCCCCTCGCGCCTCAGCGGCATTTCCTACGCACCGCCGATCGCTTCGGCCCAGGTGAAGTCCGCGATCCTGCTCGCCGGACTCGGTGCCAGCGGCGAAACCGTCATCACCGAACACCATGCCACCCGTGACCATACCGAGACGATGTTACGCGCCTTTGGCGTCACCCTCGAGATCAGGCAGACCGATGACGGTGTCCAGATCCGCCTGCCGGGCTATCAGACGTTGAAAGCGCAGGATGTCGCCGTTCCGGGCGACCCGTCCTCGATCAGCTTTGCGCTCGTCGCGGCGCTGATCACGCCGGGCTCCCGCGTCCAGATCAATGGTGTGATGGACAATCCCTCTCGCATCGGACTGATCGAAACGCTGAAGGAAATGGGCGCCGATCTTGATATCGAGCCGGGGCCGGAAATGGCCGGCGAGCGAACCATGAATATCACGGCGTCATATTCGACACTGCGCGGGGTCAGGATTCCGGCCGCTCGTGCGCCGTCCATGATCGACGAATACCCCGTGCTCGGCGTCGCCGCCGCCTGCGCCACCGGCACGACCCACATGGCCGGCCTGGCTGAACTGCGCGCCAAGGAGAGCGACCGGCTGGCGGGCACCGCTGATCTTCTGCGCCTCAATGGAGTCGAACTGGAGATCGGCGAGGACAGCCTGACGGTCCATGGCCAGGGCGCGGGCTCCGTCGCGGGCGGCGGGATGGTCCCCACCCATCACGACCACCGTCTGGCCATGAGTGCCCTTGTACTCGGTCTGGCCTCCCGGCAAGCTGTGAGCATTGATGATGCCTCGATGATCGCGACGAGCTATCCGCGTTTTGCCGACGACATGAAAGCGCTCGGCGCGAAGCTGGAGCGGGTCTGACATGATTATCGCCGTTGATGGACCGCTCGCCTCGGGCAAGGGCACGATCGCCAAAGCGCTGGCGCGCCATTTCGGGCTGCCGCATCTGGACACCGGCTCGCTCTACCGCGCCACAGCCGTGGCCGTACTCGACGCCGATATCGATCCCGCTGACGAAAGCGCCGCTGCGGCCGCGGCGCGCGCCCTTGATGTCACAATGATCGATGAAACGCGGATCCGCACCGCCGAAGCCGGCGCGATGGCGTCCCGCGTTGCAGCGCTGCCGGCTGTGCGCGCGGCGCTCTATGAATTGCAGCGTGACTTCGCCCGGCAGACCGGCGGGGCGATTCTGGACGGCCGCGATATCGGCACGGTGATCTGCCCCGATGCCCGCGTGAAATTGTATGTCACCGCGAATGCCGAGACCCGCGCCGACCGGCGCTGGCGCGAACTGACGGCGAAGGGCGACCCGATCAGCTATGAAACCGTGCTGGCCCAGACGCGCGAACGCGATGCGCGGGACACCGAGCGGGCCGATGCGCCCATGCGGCCCGCCGAAGACGCAACCTTGCTTGATACCTCGTCCTTGAGTATAGACGCGGCGATTGCTGCAGCCATTGATATTGTGGAAAACGCCCGGAAGGCGTGACCCACAGCGGCTTTGGCGATCTCGAAACCGGGCTTACCGACTTCAGAACGCGCGCGATTTCACGATCGCTGCGGGTTTTGTTCTTGGTGCCCATGGAAAAACCCCTTGCCGGGCCATTTTGGCCCAGCGGTGTGAATCATCCCGCATTTTGCGGCTCGCATCGCATTCTGGAGCAACCTCTTACATGTCTACCGAAACCCTTACCCCGACGACCGATGATTTTGCCGCCATGCTGGAAGCCAGCCTGGCCGGCCGTGACCTTGCCGAAGGCCAGGTCATCAAGGGCATTGTCACTGCCATTGAAAACGATGCCGTCGTCGTCGACGTAGGTCTCAAGACCGAGGGCCGTATTCCGACCCGCGAATTCACCGGTCCTGGTTCCAAAGCCCCCAAAGTGGGCGATGAAGTCGAAGTCTTCCTCGAGCGTATCGAAAACGCCCTCGGTGAAGCCATGCTGTCGCGCGACAAGGCTCGCCGCGAAGAGAGCTGGGATCGCCTCGAGCAGTCCTTCGAAAAGAAAGAACCTGTCAACGGTGCCATCGTCGGCCGCGTCAAGGGTGGTTTCACGGTCGATCTGGGCGGCGCCAGCGCCTTCCTGCCGGGCTCGCAAGTCGATATCCGCCCTGTGCGCGATGTCGGACCGCTGATGAACCAGGAACAGCCTTTCGCCGTTCTCAAAATGGACCGTCCGCGCGGCAATATCGTCGTTTCGCGTCGTGCCGTGCTTGAAGAATCGCGTGCCGAACAGCGTGCGGAACTCGTCGGCCAGCTGGCCGAGGGCGAAGCCCGTGACGGTATCGTCAAGAACATCACCGATTACGGCGCATTCGTCGATCTCGGCGGAATTGACGGCCTGCTGCACGTCACCGACATGTCCTGGAGCCGCGTTGGTCATCCATCGGAAGTCGTTGAAGTCGGCCAGAACGTCAAAGTCCAGATCATCAAGATCAACAAAGAGACCCAGCGTATCTCCCTTGGCATGAAGCAGCTGATGTCGGATCCATGGGAAGGCGTTGCCGCCAAATACCCGGTCGGCGCCACCTTCAAGGGCCGCGTGACCAATATCGCCGAATACGGTGCCTTCGTTGAACTCGAAGAAGGCGTTGAAGGCCTGGTCCACGTGTCCGAAATGAGCTGGACCAAGAAGAATATCCACCCGGGCAAGATCCTCTCGACCTCCCAGGAAGTCGAAGTCATGGTTCTCGATGTCGACGCCGACAAGCGCCGCATCTCGCTCGGTGTCAAACAGACCCAGCGCAATCCATGGGAAGTCTTCGCCGAAACCTATCCGGCGGGCTCGCAAATCCAGGGCGAAGTCAAGAACATCACCGAATTCGGTCTGTTCGTTGGCCTGGAAGGCGAAATCGACGGCATGGTTCACCTCTCCGACATCTCCTGGGACCAGCCGGGCGAACAGGCCATCGAGGCCTTCAAGAAGGGTGACCTGGTCGACGCGAAGGTTCTCGACGTCGATATCGACAAGGAACGCGTCTCCCTCGGCATCAAGCAACTGGCTGGCGATCCGATGGATTCCTCCGGTGCCAATCGCGGTGACACCGTGACCTGTACGGTCACTGAAATCACCTCCGGCGGTATCGAAGTCACCTTCGGCGACGACGCTGCCGTCAAAGCCTTCATCCGCAAGTCCGACCTGTCGCGCGATCGTGCCGAACAGCGTCCGGAACGTTTTGCGGTCGGCGACAAGGTCGATGCCCGCATCACCAATGTCGACAAGGCTTCGCGCCGTGTCTCGCTCTCGGTCAAGGCGCTTGAAATCGCCGATGAACGCGATGCGGTCCAGCAATACGGTTCGTCCGATGCCGGTGCATCGCTCGGTGACATCCTCGGCGCTGCCATGCGCGAGAAAGATGCCGACAAAGGCGAATAAATCGGCCCGACCCTTCGGGGTTGAGTAGAAATGGCGGCCGGAGCTCCTCGCTCCGGCCGTTTTTTTTGAGTCTGACTCATTGACGCGAGCGGTCGCAAAGGTCAGGTTTAGACTTTCAGGCGTGGAGCTGTCGCATGATCAAATCCGAGCTGATCGACAAACTGGCCGAAGCCAATCCGCATCTCTACCACCGGGATGTCGAGCGCGTGGTCAATACGATTCTCGATGGCATTACCGAGTCCCTGGCGCGCGGCGAGCGGGTCGAATTGCGCGGCTTCGGGGCCTTCTCAGTCCGTCACCGCCCCTCCCGCGTCGGTCGCAATCCACGCACCGGTGACAGTGTTGCCGTCAAGGAAAAGCACGTTCCTTTCTTCAAGACCGGCAAGGAATTGCGCGAACGCGTTGACGCCTCACGGGC
>NZ_CAXBKN010000078.1:0-15003 GCF_963976135.1 uncultured Maricaulis sp. | reverse complement strand
CCTGTTTTCCGAGCGAAGCCTCAAAAAGGTCTGTTGAATTCAGAATCTGACCGGGCTCGAACGCAAAGTTTTCTCCAAAGCAAAGGTTTTCCAGGCCAGCCCCCCTTCGCCCTGCGGGCTATGGCGGGGCATTCTTCGCGGCTTTGCCGCGAAGAATGGTGGCCCCGGCGCGATTCGAACGCGCGACCTACAGATTAGGAATCTGTTGCTCTATCCTGCTGAGCTACGGGGTCTCAGTGTGACTCTTCCTGATATAGCGGGGCGTTCAAATCAAGCCCCGCCATTCAATCCACTGGCAAGCATGCCCATTGGCATCACGACCCGCGTTTACGCGGTGGATTTCAGCAAGGCGTTGATTTCATCCTTCAGCACCATGCGGCGCTTGCGCATATCGGTCAGCTGGTCGTCCGATGTCGGTTCGACATTGGTTTCGGCACGGTGAATGTCGCGATTGATGGCGTGATAACTGTCGGCGAGTTTCTGGAAATGGGCGTTGCTTTCCTTCAATTTATGCAATTGCTCTGCATATTCGGGGAAGTCGGCCGCGAGTTCGTGGGGGGTATGGCTCATGATGCTGCTCCTGCAAGTCACCTGGGTTTCGATGCTGTGACCTTGCCCGAGATCGGGGGGCAGTGACAATTCCCGGGCACACTCGGGGATGTCCGGCCGTTCCCGGCGCCGCCACGCGCATGAAAAAAGGGCGGCGAGGCTGTGCAGCCTGCCGCCCCTGTTTCGTTTATTGCCGGCCTGGCGGCTCAGCGCACCTGGTCGCGGATCCGGTTGAGCTGGTGCGAGACTTCCTGTGTGGCGCGGGTCATCTGGTCGACGGCTTCCTTGCCGCGGGCGACCGAGACGCCGGAACCACGTACGCCGTCGAGGATTTCCTTCACCTCATTGTCGAGGGCCGAAATGCGTGCGGCAATGTCTTCGGTGGCCTTGGCGGTCTGGCCGGCCAGGGCTTTCACTTCGCCTGCGACGACGGCAAAACCGCGACCGGCTTCGCCAGCCCGGGCTGCTTCGATCGTGGCGTTCAGCGCCAGCAGATTGGTCTGGCTGGCGATCGCTTCAATCGTCGTGAGGATGGCGTTGATGCGCTTGGAGGCATCGGTGAGGGCCTCGACCCGGCGCTCGAGCACCTGGCTCGATTCCTCGATCTGATCCATCGTATCGCGCGCAATCTGGGCCGCGTCGGCACCTTGCGAGGCACGTGCGGCAGTCTCGCTGATCGATTCCGCGATCGCCCGGGCGGCGTTGGCCGCGCCGCTGCGGTCATCCTGTTTTTCTGTGTCGTGATTATAGGCGTGGGCGGTCATGTCGCGAATCCCTGATCAATATCTCCTGTAGAGCTAGCGGCTGAGGATGAAAGGATTGGTAAACGCCGGCGCCGCGCCGGCCGCGCGTGACAGCGGCGAGCTGTCGCCTCCCGCACGGGTTGCATCTTGAAAAAGCAATCTAAGAGTGTATCATGGTGTCGATCATATATCTGGTGGAGCCAGCAAATATCTGGTGGAGGAGGACATGCCTGACATCTTCAAACTGGCGGCAATGCTATTGGTGATGGCATGCGGGGCGCCGCAACCCGGCTTCGAAGCGGGCGAAACCGGACAGGTGACAGGAGTCTCCGGTCCGCTCAGCCTTTTGCTGGACACGTCCGATGGAGCGCTTGAGGTCCGGCTGGCGGAGCTCGATGCGCCGGATGAAGCGTCTGCGGCCAGCTGGCTGCAGGCCCGGCTGGAGGGAGAGAATGTGAGGCTGAGCTATGATGGCTTGCAGCGCGACCGCTATGACCGGGCGCTCGCCCAGGTCTATCGACCGGCTGACGGCGAGGATCACTGGGTGCAGGCGGAAATGGTGTCGGCGGGGCTGGCGCGCGTGCTGACGCATGCTGGAAACCGGCAGGCGGCGGCGCCTTTGCTTCTGATCGAAGCGCAGGCCCGTGCCGGGCGTGCCGGCCTGTGGCGTAATCCGGCCTACCGGATCCGCGACACTCACCCCGATGCCCTGGCCCAGGATATCGGCTCGATTCAGCTGGTCGAGGGGCGTGTGGTGGATGTGACCCGGCTGCAATCAGGCCGGACCTATATCAATTTTGGGCTCGACTACCGCACCGACTTCACCGTGGTGGTCGAGGCGCGCGATGAGGCGGCCTTCGAGGAGGCGGGCCGTCCGCTGGCGGAGCTCAACGGTCAGCGCATCCGCGTGCGCGGCTGGATCGAGTCGGAGAATGGACCCTTGATGCGGATCGATCATCCCGAACGGATCGAGCTGCTGGACGATGGAGGCTGAGGCTGAGCCCCGCACTGGGCTCGAGGCCTGCACTGAGCTCGAGGCCTGCATCTCAGGACAGACCTTGTCCAGTTCATCTCCAGTCCAGATCCCGCCCAGATCCCGCCCTTGAACCGGGCCCTGAACGAAAAACGCCCGGCACAGGGCCGGGCGTCTTCCTCAACAGGCGTCGTGTCTGCCATTTCTCGCCGGGAAGAGCCTAGGCGGCTTTCTTGATCAGCGAGGCGGACAGGAGGTCGCGCGCCTTTTCATGTTCAATATTCTCGACCGCGGCCAGTTCGCGAACCATGCGATCGACAGCGGATTCATACAGCTGGCGCTCCGAATAGGACTGCTCCGGCTGGTCTTCGGCGCGGTGCAGGTCGCGGACAACTTCAGCAATCATGATCAGATCGCCGGAATTGATCTTGGCTTCATATTCCTGGGCCCGGCGGCTCCACATGGTGCGCTTGACCCGGGCCTTGCCCTTGAGGGTCTTGAGCGCGTCCTTGACGATGCGGTCGCTCGAGAGCGGGCGCATGCCGGAGACATCGGCTTTTGCGGTTGGCACCCGCAAGGTCATTTTATCCTGTTCGAAGGTCACGACGTAAACTTCGATTTCGAAACCTGCGACCGAATCTTTCTCAACGCCGGATACCTGACCCACACCATGGGCCGGGTAGACAATGAAATCGCCTTGTTTGAAAGATCTGTTGTCGTTGGCGGTTTTCTTCGTCATTGATACACTCTCGCTAGGCTCTTCACGCGGCTGCTAATTGCTGATCGGGCACAAAAACCTGCCGAGCGTTCTCAAAGAAGTTCCGGCACCCATCCGGCTTCGAGATCGACAAAATTTGTGTGTGAACCACCACGTAGAAAAGCGGGCCGCACCAGACGCGCTGCCCATCAATGTGACTTACATATCACAAAATAACGTGAAATCCAAACGCTAGCGCGTGTGATCCGGCAAGATTCAGTCGCCGGACCCGGGTTTTTCCGAGAAATATTTTTCATACTTACCGGTTTCTTCCGCCAGGGCATCGGCATCGGCGGGCGCATCCTTGCGGACGGTGATATTGGGCCAGGTCTCGGCGAATTTCGAATTGATCGCCAGCCACTTCCCGTCCGGGTCATCCTCGGTATCGGGCTTGATCGCCTCGACCGGGCATTCCGGCTCGCAAACACCGCAATCAATGCACTCGTCCGGATGGATGACGAGAAAATTCTCGCCCTCGTAGAAACAGTCCACGGGACACACTTCGACGCAATCAGTATATTTGCAGCGTACGCAAGCGTCAGTGACGATATAGGTCATGGTTACCGGTCATGCAGGGGATTAGCAGGTCGAGGCCGACATGGGCTGCCGGCTCGATTTTGTCAACGGGTGCGGACCTTGGCTTCCGCACGGGCGCGGGCAAAAATCCGCTCGCGGTCATCAATTCCAAGCAGGGGCGCAATGCGGCGCACGAAAGCGTCCTCGAAGGGTGATTTTTCGCCATCGGCAAGGGCGACCATCCATAATTGCTCGATCAGGGCGACGCGCTCCTGCTCGCTCAGGCAGACTTTCACGACTTTGGTGAAGCGGTGATGATCGATCGCCCCCTCGGCCAATTCCTCAGCCTGGTCCAGCACCTTCTCGGCCGCAGCGGGCTCGAGCAGGAATGCTGCGGTGAGGATGTCCCGGATCTGATCCTGCTCGCAATCGGCATAAATACCGTCGGCGAGGGCGGCCTCCACGAGCAGCGCCGTTGCAGCAATATGGGGGTCGAGTTCGGGCCGCGGTGTCACGGGGTCTCGCCCGAAAATCTGTTTCAGCTTGTCAAACATGGGCGGGCTCCAGCCTATCGGGCGCTGACACGGTCATGGCTTCCGTTTTTCTGTTCCGGCCTTGCACCGGGCAGGCCTGTTTCCTGCGGCGCATCGTCCGGTATTTGGTAGAGCGCCTGCGCCTGCGTGGCATTGCCGCGCCGTTCGGCAAGCGCCAGAATGGTGACGCAGACAATCGAACCGTTTCGCACCAGCGTCAATGTGTCGCCTGCGCGGACGAGTGTCGCCGGCTTCGATATCCGCCGGGTCAGCCCGTTGGAGCTCACCCGAATCCGGCCCTTGGCGACAATTGTGGTGGCCAGGCTCCGGGTCTTGAAGAATCGGGCGTGCCAGAGCCAGAGATCAATCCTTTGCCCTTCGGCCATCTCGCTCATGAACTCGCCTTCTGTCTGGGTGGCCGCCCGCGTTTGCGGCGCTTGGTGCCGCTGGCCGCGGCACGCCGGGCCTGCGGCGGGGCGAAGCTCAGACTGGCGAGGGCGGAAAACGGATTATCGGCGTCAGGCAGGCTTGCCGCGGGGGCGGCCGGTGCGGCGCGCGGCGCACGGCGCCGGCGCATCCAGATTTCCCCCGCATCCGGCCCGGGCGGCTTGCCCTTGTGCAGGCGCCGATAGTCCAGCGAGCCGAGAATGCCGCGCAAATCCTCCAGATTACAGCCCAGCAGGGCCGTCATGTCGGGTGTCAGCGCAAACTGTCCCTTGGCTTGAGCGGTGCGGGCGTCGCGGATCATGTCGGCGAGCCGTTCGAGAATGTCGAAACGCACCGCGCGCGGGCCGCAGGGCTGATATCCGATAGCGATATGCTCGCCCGGTGAGCGTGTGTGGTCACGGGGCAGGGAGGTCAGGCCCGGTGCCGGCCGCCAGGCGGGCCGGGTGTCACCGGCATGGATGGCGCGCAACAGGCTGTTGAGCCGGGCCGCGGCCGGCTTGATCAGGGCCGGAAGGTAGATCATGTGTTCGCCGATCTCGACGCCCAGCGCGCGCAGGGCGCGGCGTTCGGAGGGCGACAGGGCCTGGATTTCATCGCCGACATCGAGCCGTGGCAAGGCGCCGCCCGCTTCGAACATCCGCCAGGCAATGCCGCTCGCGAGGCCGGCCAGCGCGTCGCCATTGGCGCTGTCGCGCAATCTCAGCAGGGGCGCCAGACGCGCCTGCGCCAGCTGGCTCACCAGGCGTTCCAGATGGGAGCGCGCCCGGGCGCGCGCCTCTGCGGCGCCGATTTCCGCACCGACCAGGGTGACCGCTGGCCGCAAGGGCTCCGGTCCGGCCATGAGCCGGGCGACCGGTTCGCCCAGCCAGCTGATCGCGCCGTCCTCGCCGAATATGATCTCGTCGCGGTTGACCCGGGCGAGGGCGCCGAGCCGGCGATTGACCTCGGGGCGCAGCGCCTCGATCGCCGCCGAGCGCAGGGCCCGGGCGGCCAGTTCGCGCCCCTGGGCGTCGGGCTTGAAGGAAAGCCCGGCCAGCCGGCCGACATAATGGCCTTCCACCGTCACCTCGCCCTCGGGCGAGACCCCGGCCAGCATTTCACGCTCATCGCGCAAACCCTTCATCAGCGCGCCGGTGCGGCGGTCGACAAAGCGCTGCATCAGTTTCTCGTGCAGCGCGTCAGACAGCGCGTCCTCGATTTCACGTGTGCGTTCCTGCCATTGCTCCGGATCGGCGGTCCAGTCGGGCCGGTGAGCGGCATAGGCCCAGGTGCGCACCTGGGTCAGGCGCGCGGCGAGTACATCGACCTCGCCATCGGTGCGGTCGAGGCGCTGCAAATGCCCGTTGAGCCAGTCATCGGGCAGATGGCCGGCCGGCCCGGTCAGATGCATGAAAATCGTCCGCACCAGATTGGCATGGGCATCGATGGTGACCTTGCGGAAATCGGGCAGGCGGCAGGCGTCCCACAAACGCCGCACGCCCGCCATGGAGGCGGTGCGGTCGCGGACATCCGGATCAGACGCGAGCACGGCCAGGGTGCGCTCGTCAATCGCTTCGCGCGCCCGCTCCAGAGCCGGATGGTCGGGCGGCTCGGCCAGCGAGATGAGCAGATTATCGAGCGAGCGCTCGTCGAGATCGGGATTGCGCCATTGCAGCCTGGTGACGGGTGCGAATTGGTGATTCTCGATCCGTCGCACCAGATCGGGATCGAAGGCGCCGCAATCGGCTGTCTCGCCGAATGTGCCATCGCTGCGGAAGCGTCCGGCGCGGCCGGCGATCTGGGCCAGTTCGGCGGCGCTGAGGCGGCGGCGCTTGCGGCCGTCGAACTTGCGGCTCTCAGCAAAGGCGACATGGTCGACATCCATGTTCAGCCCCATGCCGATCGCATCCGTCGCGACGAGGAAATCCACTTCGCCGGACTGATACAGCTCGACCTGGGCATTGCGGGTGCGCGGTGACAGGCCGCCCATCACGACGGCGGCCCCGCCGCGCCGGCGCCGCATCAGTTCGGCAATCGCGTAGACGGACTCCGCCGAGAAGGCGACGATCGCCGAGCGACGTGGCAGGCGCGTCAGCTTGGCCGGTCCGGTATAGCCGAGCTGGGAGAAGCGTTCGCGGGTTTCGATATGCGCCGAGGGGATCAGCTCGCGGATCAATGGACCCATCGTGGCGGCACCGAGCAGCATGGTCTCCTGACTGCCGCGGCAATACAGCATGCGGTCGGTGAAGACATGGCCGCGCTCCGGATCGGCGGCGAGCTGGACTTCGTCAATGGCGATGAAGGCGACATTGAGATTGAGGGGCATCGCCTCGGCGGTGCAGATGAAGTAGCGCGCCGATTTCGGCACGATCTTCTCCTCGCCGGTGACCAGGGCGACCGCGGCGGCCCCCTTGGCGCGGACGACACGGTCATAGACTTCGCGCGCCAGCAGCCGCAGCGGCAGGCCGATCATGCCCGAGGCGCGGCCCAGCATGCGCTCGACCGCCAGATGCGTCTTGCCGGTATTGGTCGGACCGAGGGCCGCGGTGATCTGGCCGTCGGTGTCGCGATGCGTCGTCACGCCGCTCTCCCGTATCGAGTCGGACAAGTCTAGGCCACCCGGTCAGGGGCGGCGAGGGGCGGGTGCGGTCAGTAGGTTTCCAATGAGCGGGCCGAGACAGTGACGCCGCCAAAACCGGCATTGGTGCGGATTTTAACCGGCACATAGAATTCGCCGCCATTAATGGGAGCGAGCCAGAAATCGATCGGTTCGGCAATATCCTCGGCGGTCGGGAATTCATCGGCTTCATAGCCGGAAATCGGCTCGTAATAGGCCCGGCAGACCAGCGCCTCGCCGCTCCAGGCACGGGTGCGGACATCCCGGCGGCCACCATCCTCGAAGCGCAGATTATAGCGGGCACGGCCATCGAAGACCGGCAGGCGGCCATCACAGCGTGAGCTCCCCGTCGACACCGCACCGAGCCCCATGGCGAGCAGGGTGGAAATCGGGTCCCGGGCGCCGATCCGGTCCTCGTCGGACGCGGCCGGTTCGCCCATATTGCCGAAGGGCGGATTGACGTCGGGCATGGCGATGCCCTCAGGGAAGTCGATGCCGACGACGCGATTCTTCGAGCTGGCGTGATTGAGATGGCTGTAGCGATAGGGCTGGAGCTCGGCGCCATCGCGATAACCGCTCACGCCGGCCTCGATGTCAGCATCGGTGAAGAGCGCGGCGAGGCCAGCGGCGGTGAAGCGCGCGGCAGCCTGGTAGGTGTCATCGGCGAATTCGCTGCTGATACTGATATCGGCAACCTGGAAGATCAGCACCGATCCGGAATACTGCACCGTTACGCCATGCGTGCCGGCGGCGCGGGCCAATGCCCCCGCATCGGCGGCTTCATCGGCAATGCCGGCGCTGCCGGAGACAATCAGACCCAGCGCTGCAGCGCTTGCTAACCACACATGTTTCACGCCCTATACTCCTTGCGATGGACCGGGAGGTCCGAATTGACGGCTTCATACTGCAATAATATACCCAAACCCACTGCAAGATGAACGCCGCAAGCTTGACGAGACGGGCCGCCTCCTTTATCTCGCCCGCTCCCACTCTGGTCGCAAGACCCGAGCGAAAGTTTTTTATTTTGGAAAGGTGCGACTATGGCGCGTCGCTGCGAACTGACCGGTACGGGTGTAATGTCGGGGAATAATGTTTCCCATGCCATGAACAGATCCCGCCGTCGCTTTCTGCCGAATTTGTGCGATGTGACCCTGGCTTCCGAGAAGCTGGGCCGCAATTTCAAGCTCCGCATTGCCGCCAAGGCACTGCGCAGCGTTGATCATGTTGGCGGGCTCGATGCCTTCCTGCTCAAGGCCCGCGACGAGAAATTGTCGGACAAGGCCCTGAAGATCAAGCGCGCACTCAAAAAGGCCTCTGCCGCCCCCGAGGCGACTGCAGCAGCCTGATTCGGCTAGCTTCATTATTCTGCCAACGCCCGCTGCCTGCAGCGGGCGTTGTCGTATGCGTGAAGCAAGGTTAGCCTGCCTCCTCTGAAGCGGGGAGGCTGTCATGCGTGCGATTCAAATCCTTTTGCCCTTTTGCCTGTGGGCGCTTGCTGCCTGTGGTGCGCCATCCGGAGAATCGGCCGCGCCGGCCCCTGAAGACGCCGCCCTCGACCTTGCCGCCGATGGCGCCGTGCCGGCGGCCGATCTGGTCTTCTGGGGCGGCGATATCTACACCGCCAATGACAATCAGCCCCGCGTACAGGCCGTTGCCGTCCAGGGCGGACGGATCGTCTTTGCCGGCCCCCAGGCGGGGGCGGGAATCTGGATCGGTGCGGACACCCGCGTCGTCGATCTCAATGGCGGCGCGATGTATCCCGGCTTCACCGACAGCCATGTGCATGTGCTCGGCGTCGGCGTCCGCGAGCGCACCCTCAATCTTGACGACGTCACTTCGATCCCCGAGCTGCAGGCACGCGTCGCCGCCGCGGCGGAAGAGCTGGAAGCCGGCAGCGTGCTCTATGGCCGCGGCTGGATCGAGACGCACTGGCCCGAGGGGCGCTTCCCCAATCGCCATGATCTCGATGCCGCGGCGCCGGATCATGCCGTCATCCTCACCCGCGCCGACGGCCATGCCTTGGTTGCCAATACGCTGGCCCTGCAGCAGGCCGGAATCAATGCCGACAGCGTCGCGCCCGAGGGCGGCGAGATCCTGCGGGAGGCCGATGGCGCACCCGATGGCATGCTGATCGATGCGGCCCAGGGCGCCATTTATGCGCTGGTCGACATGCCGGCGGACGCCGTCAGGGCTGATATCTATGCCCAGGGCGCGGAAGTGATGGCCAGCCTCGGCTGGACCGGGGCGCACGACGTGTCGGTGCCCTATGAGGATGTCGCGATGATCGAGGGCCTCGCCGAAGCCGGCCGCCTGCCGATACGCGACTATATCTCGATCAATCCGGATGGCTATGCCTGGCTCGCCACGCAGACCCCGCGGATCGCCGCCGATGGCCGCGTCATTACCCGCGCGATCAAGATGTATATGGATGGCGCTCTCGGCTCGCGCGGTGCGGCGCTGCTGGAGCCCTATTCCGACCGCCCCGAAAGCTCGGGCCTGCTGTTTCCCGAAGGCGATGAAATGCTCGGTGTCATGACCGAGGCGCTGCGTTCCGGCGTGCAGGTCAATGTCCATGCGATCGGCGATCGCGGTAACCGGGTCCTGCTCGACTGGGTCGAGGAAGCCCTCGCCAATGTGCCGGCAGACGAGCGTGCCCTTCCTGAGCATCGCTGGCGCGACGAGCACAGCCAGATCATCGATCCGGCCGATATTCCGCGCTTTGCCGAGCTCGGCGTGATCGCCTCGATGCAGCCCTCGCATGCGATTGGTGATCTTTATTTCGCTCCCGCCCGCCTGGGCGAGGAAAGGCTGGCCGGCGCCTATGCCTGGCAGAGCCTGCTTGACGCCGGCGCCCATATCACCGGCGGCAGTGACGCGCCGGTGGAGCGCGGCGATCCGCGGATCGAATTCTACGCCGCCACGGCCCGCGCCAGCCTGGACGGTTTCCAGGGCGATGACTGGCATGGCGAAGAGGCCTTGTCGCGCGCCGATGCGCTCAAACTCTTCACCGCCTGGCCGGCCTATGCCTCATTCCGCGAGGATGAGCTGGGCACGATCGAGGAAGGCAAGATCGCCGATTTCACGATCTTCTCGGCCGATATCATGACTATTCCCGAGGCGGACATCCTGACCGTCGAGCCGTGGATGACCGTGGTCGATGGCGCGGTGGAGTTCGAGGCGGCAAATGCCTTTCATCAGAGCGATGAGGGCTAGCCTGTGACCGCGAAGGCCAGCAGCAAGGTGCGCTGAACCGGGTTGTAATTATCGTCCGAGACGATCAGCAGGATGGTCTCGCCGTCGCGGTGGAAGGCGGTGATCCCTTCGAAATTGTCGACCGTGTTGGCAGCGTCGAATTCGGCGATCACTTCAGGATCGATCGGCTGACCGTCATTCAGGCCAGACTGGTCGAAGCGGATCACGCGCACGCGCGAGCCGACCGCAGGCGTCCAGTAGCGCTCGAGTGCGTAGATATATCCGCCGATCGCGGTCATCCCGGTCAGGCCGTGCTCGGTGGCGGCATTCACCCCCAGCCGATGCCAGCTGCCGCTTTGCTGCTGCCAGAGATCGTACAGCGTGTCGGTTGAGAAGGGCCATTCAATCCCGACCAGGAGGCTGCCGTCATCGAGCAGCGTCAAACCCTCCATGCCGCCATTGTGCGGGATGGGTATCGTCGTTGGCGGCGTTTCCATCGGATTCGGATTCGCCTGACCGGTGCGGCTCCAGTCCTCCCCGATATTATAGCACCAGATGCGGTGCTCACGTTCGAAACTGACGGCATAGCGGCCGCCTCCGAGGGCGGTGAGGCCTTCGCTATCGCCGGCCTCACCCTCAAGGTGCCGGCCGTCCCGGCCCCGCATCGGGGTGATGACAAGATTGTCGAGATCGACCAGCTCGCCCTGTTCCGACCAGCGCAGATCCGACGTTATCCACCAGGCGCTGTCGGATACCGCCAGCACGCGCTGGCCGTCGGCCGAGGTCTCGAGCGCTGACAGGCCGCCAAAGCGCGCATCGTCGGCGGAGAGTTCAAGCCCGCCCCGCCATTCGAGCTGGCCCAGCCGGCGAGTCTCCGGCGAATCGGGGAAGAGGGGCACACTCAGCACGGTCGGTGTGATCGGCGCAGGCGGGGCTGGCTGGCTGCAGGCCGTGGCCAGCAGGGCTGCCAGCAACAGAACATGGCGCGTCATCGGGATCCCCCCGTTAGCGCCTTGCCCCCATATCGGCAGTGTCGGCGCGTTTCATGGTCGATGTCGGCGAGGCCGGACGTGCATTTGTATAACCGGCCCGGCCCGGCATGTCTTCATCGAACAGGGCCGCAAGCTGGTCGGTCATCGCACCGCCGAGCTGATCGACATCATTGATCGTCACCGCCTGGCGATACCAGCGCGTGACGTCATGGCCGATGCCGATGGCGAGCAATTGCACGTCGGACCGGGTTTCAATCAGCTTGATCGTTTCGCGCAGATGCCGCTCCAGATACCCGGCTGTATTGGCCGATTGCGTGCCGTCATCGACCGGGGCGCCATCGCTGATCACCATCAGGATGCGACGTTGTTCCGGCCGGGTGGCGAGGCGTTTCCAGGCCCAGAGCAGGGCCTCGCCATCGATATTTTCCTTGAGCAGGCCTTCGCGCATCATCAGGCCGAGATTGACCCGGGCGCGGCGCCAGGGCGTGTCGGCGGCCTTGTAGATGATATGGCGCAGATCATTGAGCCGGCCCGGCTGGGGCGGCTTGCCTTCGGCGAGCCATTTCTCCTTCGACTTGCCGCCCTTCCAGGCCTTGGTCGTGAAGCCGAGCACTTCCGTCTTGACGCCGCAACGCTCCAGCGTGCGCGCCAGGATGTCGGCGCAGGCGGCGGCGACCATGATCGGACGGCCACGCATCGATCCGGAATTATCGATCAGTAGGGTGACGATGGTGTCGCGAAATTGCGTTTCGCTTTCAGCCTTGTAGGAGAGTGGCAGGGTCGGGTCTGCAATGATGCGGGCCAGACGTGCGCCGTCGAGAACGCCTTCCTCAAGGTCAAATTTCCACGCCCGCTCCTGCTTCGCCATCAGTCGGCGCTGCAGCCGGTTGGCCAGGCGCCCGACGACCTGGTCGAGGCCTTTCAGCGTGCCGTCGAGATATTTGCGCAACCGGGCCAATTCCTCGGTGTCACACAGATCGGCGGCCTGGATCACCTCGTCGAATTCGCGTGTGAAGACCTTGTAGGACGCGGCATCGGTCTCGTCGCCGGGGCGCCAGTTGGGGCGCATGGCCTTCTGGGCGGCGCCCTCATCATCCATCGAATCGACGCGGGTGTCGGCATCATCGCTATCGGCATTATTCTCGTCATCATCGCCGGCTTCGCCGGCAGCGTCGGGCGTGTCCTGGTTGTCGTCGGACTGGCCGTCCTCATCCTCGTCCTCACCGGTCCTCTGTTCGCGCTCGACGCCTTCATCCTCGTCTTCGGGGTTTTCGCTCTCCTCCGGATCGCCGCCGAGTTCATCGGACAGGTCGAGATCGCGGATCACCGAGCGCAGGGTTTCGGCAAAGGCGTCCTGATCGTCGGCATCGATGGCAAGGGCATCCAGTGATGGGCCAGCCATGTTTTCCAGCTGGTCGCGCCACAGTTTCATCAGACCAGCGGCCTCGTCCGGCGCCGGATGGCCACTGATGCGTTCGCGCACCAGCATGGCCAGCGCCTCTTCCATCGGCGCCATTTCACGCTCGGTGACATTCTGCCAGCCCTTCTGGCGGCAGCGATCAATCAGGGCTGCGTCGAGATTGGCCGCCATGCCGCGCATTTCACGCGCGCCCAGCCCCTCGACGCGCGCCTGTTCGGCGGCATGAAAAATCGCCCGCGCCGTCGCTCCCGGTGGCAGGGCGCGTGCGTGGGCGGCATCGTCATGGTGGGCCAGGCGCAGCGCCAGCGCGTCGGCGCGGCCACGCACGGCTGCGGCGGCCCTGGCGCTCGGCTGGGGCCCCGGATTGGGCAGAACCATGCGCCCGCCATTGAGCCCGGCAATCTCGCCGCCAAAGCGGACATCGAGCTCCTTGTCGCCGGCAATCGCCCGCGTCGTGATGGCAAGGGCACGCCGGAAGGCGTCGGGATCGGGGGGCGGCTGGCTCATGGCGTCCAGACTAGTTCCTCCAGCGGAAATTGCGAGTGTTGATGACGGCGCCAGTGGCGCCGGTGCCGGATTTGTCGCACCCGTTCCAGCGTGATTTCCAACCCTAATAAGGCTAGGGTTATGTCGGCACGCACTGTTTGTGGCGCGCGCAGGGATTCGGCCTGAAAAAGGGAGCCGCCGATGAGCCGGACAATCGATTACGACAAGGCCTTGCTGGACCCGGCCGACGAGTTCGATGGGCCGGAAGACGTGTTGACCCAGCCCGGGCTCACCGACGCCCAGAAAGTCGAGCTGCTGCGCCGCTGGAAATATGATGCGAGCGAGGTTGCCGTCGCCGAGGAAGAGGGCATGCAGGGCGACAAGCCCCTGATGGTCCGGCGCGTTGCCCTCGCGCTTGAAACCCTGACGGGCGGCTGTGATGCCAACCGGGTCAAGACAACCAAGCAGAACGCCATCTAGGCCGGAACGAGGAAGATCGCATGTCTGACACTCACGAAACCAGAACGCTGACGGAAGCCGTTGGCTATTTCGACAATGCCGACCGGCTGCAGGCCGCCATCGATGCGCTGTTGCGTGCCGGTTTCAACCGCGCCGAGCTCAGCCTGCTGGCGAGCGAGAAGGCGGTCGAGGCCAAGCTCGGCCATGCCTATGCCCGTCCGGCTGAACTCGAGGACAATCCGGACGTGCCGCGGACGGCCTTCGTGTCGCTGGAATCACTCGGCGATGCCGAGGGCGGACTGATCGGCGGGCTGATGTATGTCGGTGCCCTGGCGGCGGTCGGCGGCATTGTCGCTTCGGGCGGCGCCCTGGCAGCGGCGGCCGCGGCGGCCCTGGTCGGCGGCACGGCCGGCGGCTTGATCGGTACGGGGCTGGCCAGCCTGGTCGGTGAGAGCCATGCCAATTATATCGAGGAACAGCTCGTCCATGGCGGCCTTCTGCTCTGGGTGCGCACGCGCGACGCCGACCACGAGGCCCGCGCAACCGCCATCCTGCGCGAGCATTCCGGCCGCGACGTGCATCTGCACGCGCTGCCGGGCTGAGGCCGGATCGACATCGGGACCTGAGACGTGTATACAATGTATGTGTTTCTGCTCGTTTGAGGTCCCGTAATGTCCGGTTCCGCCCGCTCCAATCCGCCCGGCCGCGATGTCATCAATCTGCGCATTCCCGCTGACCAGAAAGCCCTGATCGACCGCGCTGCCGGAGCCCAGGGTCAGTCACGGACCGAATTCATGCTTGATGCCGCCCGCAAGGCCGCAACCGATGTGCTGCTCGACCGGCGGCTCTTCCAGCTCAGCGATAGCGAATTTTCCGCCTTCGAACATCAGCTTGATGCGCCGGTTGGCGAGGCCGTTTCTGACTTGCTGGCGTCGAGATCCCCCTGGGAAAAATGAGCCTGCGCCCGCCGCAACCGCTGGCGCCGAAGCATCGCGTCGAGCTGTTCGACAGCGGCGCGCCCGCGCTGGATGACTGGCTGCGCCGTCGCGCCCTCAAGAATGAACGCAACGGCGCTTCGCGGACCTATGTCGTGTGTGAAGGCGATCGTGTGGCCGGGTATTATTGTCTCGCGACCGGTGCGGTGACCCATGTTGCCGCGCCCGGGCCGCTGCGCCGGAATATGCCCGAACCGATTCCGGTGATGCTGCTGGGGCGGCTGGCTGTGGATCGCGGCTGGCAGGGGCAGGGCGTCGGGCGCGGCCTGCTCAAGGATGCGCTGCTGCGTACGCTACGGGCCGCCCGGATCGCCGGCATACGCGCGCTATTGGTGCACGCGATCG
>NZ_CAXBKN010000077.1:0-15086 GCF_963976135.1 uncultured Maricaulis sp. | reverse complement strand
TGGCCAACAGCAAGCGACTGACCCTGAGATATGCCTTCATGCACGGGCTTCTGAGCGATATCGCCGATCTGCGCGAGCAGGGATATGACGTGGTCCTGACTTCCTCCGGCGCCGTCGCGCTCGGCCTCAATGCCGTCAACAAATCACCTGAAGAGGCTGATGTTCTTGACAAGCAGGCCGCCGCCGCTTGCGGTCAACCACTCCTGCTGAACGCCTATGGCCAGGTTGCCGCCGAGCACGGCTATATTATCGGCCAGGTCCTCGTGACGCTGGGCGATATCGAGGAGCGCCGCAGCTTCCTCAATATCCGCAACACCATCCAGCGCCTGTTCGAGCATGGCGTGATGCCGGTGGTGAACGAGAATGACACCGTCACCACCCAGGAAATCCGGGTTGGCGATAATGATCGTCTCGCCGCCAAGGTCGCCCACATGATCCAGGCGGATCATCTGATTATCCTGACCAGTGTCGACGGCCTCTATGATCGCGACCCTTCAGAGCCGGGCGCCCAATTCATCGAAACGATTGATGATGTCAGCTCCTATCTGGCCGTGACCGACAGTACCAGCGCGCTGGGAAGCGGCGGCATGCTGACCAAGATGCACGCCGCCAATATGGCCCAGGATGCCGGCTGCGAGACGCTGATCGCACGCGGCATTATCGAGCGGCCGATCTCCTCCATCCTTGCCAAGGAGCGCCGTCATACGCGTTGCGTCGCCAAGGGCACGCCGGCCTCCTCATGGGCGGTCTGGCTGACCAATCGCCTGCAAATGGCCGGCAGCCTGGTGCTCAAGCAGGAACGGATTGATGCCATGCTCGCCGGCGACCTCGTCGTCGAGCGCGCCGACATCGTCTCGATCCATGGCGATTTCCAGAAGGGTGATGTGCTGCACATCTATAATGAAGCCGACGAGGAATGCGCCCGTGGCCTGACCAATTTCTCGTCCAATGAAACGCTTCTCCTGGCGCGGCATCTCGACCAGCCGATCAGCGAATTGCTCGGCTATGAAGGCGGAACCCGCGTGATCAGCCCGGAAAACCTGGTGATGCTGCAAAATCACCACCTGCCCTGGGACGTGCCGACGGATCAGGTTACCCTGGTCGCATCCTGACGGACCGGGCTGGGGGGCATGCGCTCCGGCCCGGCATACCCCGCGATCAAGCAGACGCCGCGATCAATTCGCATAAAATATGATCCTGCGGGCAGGCGCGATCCAGCGTTCCGTTAACCCTGTTTGTCGAAGGTGGAGGCTCGTTTGACGGCCCCGGATGCCCGGATGGCCGCGAAGTGGGGGGTTTGGCCGTGCGCGTTCTCGACATGCCGGAAAAACCACCTGCCCTGCCGCCCGCTTCGGGCCATGGAGAGCCTTGATGCCCACGATGAACCTGCAGGGTATGTCCCTGCGCGCGCGCCTGTCCCTGCTCGCTTTCGCGTCGATTGGCGCCATGCTGCTCTATGTGGTCGTCAACGGCCTGGTCGGGACTGCGGTCGCGCGCTCCGTAGCAGAGTCCCGGCAAATCACGGTCGCCAATGTCGCGGCCAACGCGCTGGAGAAGGACATGACCTCCTTCCTGCGCGACACTTACCGTATGCTGGCGCTGCCGACCGATGATTTCATCGCCGATGCGCGCGGCAACCTGACCGATCTGGGCATTGCGATCGCGGACACACGGGCCATCGGGCTCGACATGCGCTACCAGGCGACGTTTGACGATATCCAGGCCGAATATACCGCCCTGACCGCATTGTTTGGCGAGCTCGAAGGGCAAGCCCAGAACCTGACCACCGCTGACACCATGGCCTATACCGAGCGTCTGGCCGCATTCGACGACAGCATGGACACCATGATCGAGAGCGTCCGCGATGGCACGGCTGATGATCTGCGCGCCAGTTGGGACGAGCTTGACGCCATGCAGACGCTCAGCTTCTGGGTTGGCATTGTTGCCCTGCTGGTCGCCGGCGGTGTGCTCTACGGGCTGACGATCATGATCGGCACCTCGATCCGCCATTCGGTCACCAGCGTGCAGCAAGTCGTCACGGCTCTGGCAGGCGGCGACCGGAATATCGAAATTGCCGGCCAGGAACGTGCCGATGTATTCGGTGAGCTGAGCCGCGCCCTGTCGCAACTGGACGCAGCCCTGACGGCGGCCGATGAAGTGCGCGCCCGGGATGATGCCGAAGCCGAAACGAAGATGCGCCAGCAGGCGGCAACGCGCCAGGCCGTGGAACGTTTTGAAGAGGCGTCTTCCAATCTGATGCAGAGTGTCATGCGCTCCTCGGAAGGCCTTGAGCTGGCCGCCGGCCAGATGCAGTCCCGGTCCAGCGAGGCCGCCGGCCAGTCCAACTCGGCCCGCCAGGCCGCCGATCTGACCGCCAGCAGCGTGCAATCGGTCGCCGCCGCAGCCGAGGAACTCGCCGCGTCCATTGCGGAAGTCTCCAGCCAGGTCGCCCGCACCAGTGAATTGTCGCAGGTCGCCGATCAGGAAACCCGGGTCAGTTCCGAGGTTGTGGAACAGCTGGCGGAATCGGCCCAGGCGATCGGTGCCATTATCGATCTGATCGACACGATCGCCTCGCAGACTAATCTGCTCGCGCTCAATGCCACCATCGAGGCGGCGCGGGCCGGTGAGGCCGGCAAGGGCTTCGCCGTCGTGGCCTCCGAGGTCAAGGCGCTCGCCGAACAGACCTCCGGTGCGACGCAACAGATCACCCAGCGCATCTCGGCGATCCAGTCCTCGACCGAGGCCTGCGCCAAGTCGACGGCGGCGGCGCTCGCAGCCGTGTCCCAGCTGGGCGAACTGGCGACGGCCTCGGCCGCAGCGATCGAACAGCAACGCGTCGCCACCTCGGAAATCGCCGAGTCGGCCCAGCGGGCCCAGGCGGGGGCGACCAAGGCGGCCACCGATGTCGGCCAGGTTGCCGAATTCACCCAGCAGACCGACCAGGTCTCCAGCGACGTGCTCAATTCCTGCACCGACATGGCCCGCAATCAGGGCGCCTGGAAGGATGAGTTCGACCAGTTCCTGAACACAATTCGCGCTGCCTGACCGAAGCCTAGCCCCACAAATGCTCCCGGATCCCGGCGCCATGTTCGTCGAGACCGGGCGAGCGCTTGCCCGAGCCGACTTCGGCGCCGGACATGCGGATCGGATTGCGGATGCCGGGAATGCCGTCGGCTCCGATGGCCAGGCCGCGGTGCCGGGCCTGCACGTCCTGGAAGGCCTGTTCGACCGTATTGATCGGTCCGGCCGGAATGCCTTCCTTCTCGAGCGCGCCGAGCAGGTCATCGCGCGTGAAACGCGCCATGGCAGCGGCGATCTGGGCCACGAGTTCGTTCCGGTTGGCCGCGCGTTCGGCATTGGTGCGGTTGCGGTCGAGCACGTCCGGCGGGAAATCCAGCAGCGTGCACAGGCGTTCAAACTGGCCATCATTGCCGCAGGCCAGGATGATATGGCCGTCACTGGCGGCAAACTCCTGATACGGCACGATATTCGGATGTGAATTGCCGAGTCGGTGCGGTGCCACGCCGGTCGTCAGATAATTCATCGCCTGATTGCCCAGCACACCCATCATGCTGTCGAGCAATGCCATATCGACATGCTGGCCAAGTCCGGTCCTTTCGCGCTGGGCCAGGGCCGCCTGGACACCGATCACGCCATAGACGCCGGTGAAAATATCCGCGAAGGCGACGCCGAGCCGCTGGGGTGGCCGGTCGGGCTCGCCGGTCAGGTCCATAATCCCGCTCATCGCCTGGATCATCAAATCATAGCCGGCCCGGTGGGCATAGGGGCCAGTCTGGCCGAAACCGGTGACTGAACAATAGACCAGGCGCGGATTGCGCGCTTTCAGACTGTCATAGTCGAGCCCGTATTTCGCCAGGCCGCCAACCTTGAAATTCTCGACCAGGACATCGGCGCCATCGACCAGTTTGAGCACGGTCTCGCGATCGTCGGCCTGTTTGAAGTCGAGCGCGATCGAGCGTTTGCCGCGATTGCAGGAATGATAATAGGCCGCCGCCCGGCCGCTCTCATGTTCGACCCAGGGAGGCCCCCAATGGCGGGTATCATCGCCGCGCGGTGCCTCGACCTTGATGACATCGGCGCCGAGATCGGCCAGGGTCTGGCCGATCCAGGGCCCGGCCAGCACGCGCGCCAGTTCGAGAACCTTGAGGCCGGCGAGTGGCTTGTTGTCGATCACTTGGGTCATTGGCAATTCCTTGGAAGAAGACCGGCCATGGCTTGTTCATACGCTGTCGCGCCAACGCCGCAAAGCGTCGCCGGACCGGCTGCGACGATCAGCCCGGGCCGCGGTCGAAACTGGCGCTCTTGACCAGGGCATAGACGGCCAGGCCTGGCGCCAATTGCAGCGCCTCGACCGAGGCGCGGGTGAGGCGGGCCTTCAAAGGGCTGGAGCCGATCGAGAGGGTCAGATCGGCATAGGGGGAGTTTGCATCGGCGGTGATGCTCGTGATCCGGCCGTCGAGCACATTGCGGATGCTGATCGCCTGCGGCTTCAGGGTGGCGATCGCGACATCGCGGGCCCGGATCCGCAGCCTGACCGCATCGCCCGGCTGCAGTGCGGCGGGCATCGGCAATTCCAGCACCTGCCCGCCAATATCGATCCGGCTGAGCTGCAGGCGTTCATCCTGGCCGACCAGTTTCCCGGCCAGGATCGAACCGGCCTCGAAATCCAGCTCCAGCGGTTCGATATCCAGCCGCGCGAAAACATCCTCGACCGGCCCCATCGCGACACATTGGCCCCGGGACAGGGCCAGGACGCGATCGGCCAGGCGCACGACTTCCTCGACGGAGTGGCTGACATAGAGGGCGGGAATGCCCAATTGCCGCAAGGTCGTGTCGAGATAGGGCAGGAGCTCGGCCTTGCGGGCATGGTCGAGCCCGGCCATCGGCTCGTCGAGCAGAAGCAGGCGCGGCTGGGTCAGCAGGGCGCGGGCCAGCGCCACGCGCTGCGCTTCGCCGCCCGAGAGCGAGGCCGTCCGGCGCGGCAGAAGCGGGGCGAGATCAAGCGCCTCGATGATTGTTTCGTAATCGAAACGGGCCAGATCCGCAGCCGCGCGGCCTTGCGCGTAGTCAAGATTGCCCGCCACGCTGAGATGAGCAAACAGCCGCGCATCCTGAAACACCAGCCCGACCGGGCGCCGGTGCGCCGGGACGAAAACATGCCGGGCGCGGTCGGCCCAGACCGCGTCGCCCATCGCGATGCGGCCCTCATCGGGGCGGTCGAGACCGGCAATCAGGCGCAGCAGGCTTGTCTTGCCGCTGCCGCTGGGGCCGAACACGGCGGTAATGCCGGCGAGGGGAATTTCCGCCTCGATATCGAGGTCGAAACCACCGCGCCGGGAGCGCAGCCGCAGGGAGAGCAGATCATCCGACATGGATACGGAACCGGCGATTGAGGCTGTAGACGACCAGCAGGGTGATAAAGGAAAAGGCGATCAGCATGCCCGAGAGGATATGGGCGTCCTGGTATTGCAGGCTCTCCACCTGTTCGAAAATCGCAATCGAGATGACGCGGGTCTGGCCGGGAATGCTGCCACCGACCATCAGCACGACGCCGAATTCCCCGATTGTGTGGGCAAAGCTCAATATCGAGGCGGTCAGAAAACCGCGGATGGAAAGGGGCGCCGCAACGCTGAAGAAGGCGTCGAGCGGCGAGGCGCCAAGGCTGGCGGCCGCTTCCAGCGGCGCGCGGCCGACACTTTCAAATGCGCTCTGCAGCGGCTGAACCATGAAGGGCAGGGAATAGATCACCGAGGCGACGACCAGGCCGGTGAAGGAGAAGGTCAGCGTATCGCCGGTCAGGCTCAGCCAGAAACGGCCGATTGGCGCGGTTGGATTGAGCAGGATGAGCAGATAGAAACCGATCACGGTCGGCGGCAGGATGAGCGGCAGGGCGGTCAGGGCCTCGATCGCCGGTTTCAGCACCGAGCGCGTGCGCGCCAGCCACCACGCCAGCGGTGTGCCGAGCACGAGAAGGATCGCTGTCGTGATCGCCGCGAGTTCGAGACTGAGCCAGAGCGGTCCGAGATCGGGCATTATTCCTCAACACCATAGCCATGGGCGGCGATGATCTCCCGTGCTTCCGGTCCCGCCAGGAAGTCGAGCCAGGCCCGCGCCGCCCGATTGTCCTGCCCGTGCCGCGTCAGCACCGCATCCTGACGGATCGGCGTGTAGAGATGCTGGGGTATCGCCCAATAGTCGGGGTCGTCGCTCATATCTGTGCCGGCGAATTGGGAAACCGGGACGACGCCAAGATCGGCATTGCCGGTGATCAACATCGCCTGGACGGCAGCAATGCTTTCGCCGGTGACGAGGCGGTCTTGCGCCGGGGACCATAATTCCAGTGCCTGCAGCGCCTCGCGGGCCGCGGTGCCATAGGGCGCAAGGGCCGGGTTGGCGATGGCGAGCGTGCGGTAGCGGCCTTCACGCAGTCTGTCCGCTATCGGGCCGGAGGTGTCAGAGCCATGGGCCGACCACAGGGCGATATGCCCCACGGCATAGGTAAATTGCGTGCCGGGCACGGTTCGACCCTGCGCCTCGAGGCGGTGGACTGTGTCCTGGTCAGCCGACAGCAGCACATCAAAGGGCGCGCCGTGGAGGATCTGGGCATGGAGCCGCCCGGTCGAGCCCGGCGTGATCAGCACGCTGTGCTCGCCAGATTGCTCGAACCGGGTCTGCAGCGCGCGCGCCGCAGCATTGAAATTCGACGCGACGGCGACCAGCGCCTGTTCGGCGAAGGCCGGCGCAGGGTGAAACAGCCAGACAAGTGCCAGCGCTCCGGCACTCAAAATTCTGCGTATCTGATCCGTCCAGGCCAATGCGCGCCGCTCCCGGGGGCTGACAAGCCCCTCGCCCCATTTGACGGCGGAAAGGCCGCGCGGTCCAGAGCCGCGACTCAGGCCGTGGCGGGGTCGGGTTTGCGATAGACGAATTGACCGACATCGCAACGGCCCGAGCGGAAACCGGCCTCGCAATAGGCGAGGTAATAGCGCCAGATGCGGGCAAAGCGGTCGTCGAAACCCAATTCCCGGATCTGGGGCCAGGCCGCATTGAAGTCGGCGTGCCAGCGCTGCAGGGTGTCAGCATAGTCCTCGCCAAACATGCGCGCGCCGATATCCTCCAGCCCGGCCCGGCCGGCTTCGCGGCCGAGCGCCGAGGGTGGTGGCAACATGCCGCCGGGAAAGACATATTTCTGGATGAAATCGACCGTGCCGCGATAATTGTCAAAATCCGCTTCACGCAGGGTGATAACCTGTAGCGCGGCATGCCCGCCGGGTTTCAGGCAATGCGCCAGCTGGTCGAAATAGACTGGCCAATGCGCTTCGCCGACGGCTTCAAACATTTCGATCGAGACGATGGCGTCGAAGGTCTCGTCGATATCGCGATAATCGCGGATCTCCAACGAGACCTGGTCGCTCAGCCCGGCCTTCTCGATGCGGGCCCGGGCATAGTCCAGCTGTTCTGCCGACAGGGTGACGCCGGTGACGCGGCAACCGAAATCGCGCGCCGCCACTTCAGCAAAACCGCCCCAGCCGCAGCCAATCTCGAGCACATGATCGCCGGGCTTCAGCTGCGCGGCGACGCAGATCCTGCGGTATTTTTCGGCCTGCGCAGCTTCCAGGCTTTGGTCTGGTGCCGCGAAACAGGCCGAGGAATAGGTCATGCTCGCATCGAGCCAGAGTGCGTAGAAGGCGTTTCCCAGGTCGTAGTGGAAGGCGATATTGCGCTTGCTGCCGCTGCGCGTATTGGCGTTGAGCCAGTGCTGGACCTGGCCGATGATACGGCTCGGCCCGGCCTTCGCCCGGGCGAGACTGATCTGGTCGAAAGCGCGGGCGAGAACGTCGAGCAGGGCGCGCAGATCCGGCGTGTCCCATTCGTCATTCACATAGCCCTCGGCGAAGCCCAGCGCGCCGCTTCCGGCCAGCCGCAACAGCGCATTCCAGCGCTTCAATCGCCATTCGGCCTGGGCACTCGCCGCCGGGTCACCGCAGGAAAGCCGGTAGCCGGAGGGCAGTTCGATGACGAGATGGACTGCTTCCAGACCGGACAGGGCCTGGCGCAAACGGTTGGCAATGAAACGGTCCAGCACGTTGCCGGATTCTGGTTTGCCGGTGTCACCGGCCTGGTCCGAATAGATATCCATCATTGTCTCCATGGTCTGGTGTCGATGGAGCCGTGCCGGGGAGTATACAGCCTTAGCCCCTTGAGGCGAAGGCGCAGGGCTTCCAGCAGGATGGCGCCGACAATCCTGATCGTGTTGAAGGCCAGCGAAAACGGAGCGCGCAGAAGAGCGCGTGCCGTCAGTGGCCGGATTGTGCATTTCTGGACAGCGCTCAGGACGCAGGCGCCCTCGCGGTAGAGCTGGATCGCCAGGCGCAGACCGGTCTGGTCGCGGTCGAGCCGGAAGCGATATTCGCCGCTAGTGTCGTTGAAGGGCGAGACGAAGAAGCGTTTGCTGCTGGAGAAGCGCAGACTCTCCCCCGGAACGTCCGGCGGCAGCACGAAAGTATAGGCGCAGCGCCCGCCCTGGAAATTGCTGACCTGGAAGATGACGGCGCGCAAGGCTTCCGACCGGTCATGGCAAAACAGCACCGTTACCGGATTGAAGACCAGGCCGAGCACGCGCGGTGCGGCGAGGATTTGCACACGGCCCAGGGGGAAATCCGCCGCCTCACCGTCCAGCAGGTCCTGCACCCAGGGCCTCAGTTCAGCCTCGCCGCGGCCGTGATCGCGGGCCTGGAAGCTAACGAGATTGAAGCGATTGACCGAGAAGAGGGGTGTGCGGATGCGGGCCAGTTCCGGCCCGTCGATATCAAGCAGGACGGAATGCATGCGATAGCGCAGGCTGTGACGCTTGGGCCCCAGCCGCGTATGACCGACATCGCCGTCGAGCAGTGAGGCGGGCAGCGGGGTCATTGCGTGGCGACCGCGCGAGGTATTTCGATCCGGGCTGTGTTGTGGTCCGGCCAGACGATACGCCCGGTCATGCCGTCCAGACCCCAGGGACGCTCTGGCGCGCCGAGCGCTTCGGCGACGGCGAGCCCGGATTGCAACCCGTCCTCGTGAAAGCCCGACCCCAGCCAGGCACCGCAATACCAGCTCCGGTTATCGCCCTGGATTTCATGGATTTGCCGCTGCGCCGCGATCGCGGCAGCGTCGAAGACCGGATGGGCATAGTGATCCGTGTGAAGGACGAGCTCCGGCGCCGGGGCAAGATCGGGATTGAGGGTGACCAGGACCGGCCTTTTGGTCGGCAGCGGCTGCAGCCGGTTCATCCAATAGGTCAGGCTGATGCGTTCCTGGCCGGATCTGTCCGGGGTATCGAGGTAATTCCAGCTCGCCCAGGCCGATTTGCGCCGTGGCATAAGCCGCGTATCGGTATGCAGGACGGCGATATTGTCGCGATAGCGGATGGCGCCGAGCAGCTTGACCTCCTGCGGTGTGGGGTCGGCCAGCAATTTCAGGGCCTGGTCGCTATGGCAGGCGAAAACCACCTCGTCGAACAGCATGGCGTCGCCTTCGGCCGGATGCAGGGTCACCGAGTCGGATGCGCGCGTGACCGAGCGGATCGGTGTCGACAGTCGCAAATCGCCGGTGAAGAGATCGATCAATGCCTCGACATGGTGGCGGCTACCGCCCGTCACGGTGCGCCAGGCGGGCTGGTCGAGCACCTGCAGCAGGCCATGATTGCGGAAAAACTCGAAGAAGGCGCTGGCCGGATAGCCGCGCATCGTGGCGACCGGTGAGGACCAGATCGCCGCGCACATGGGCAGGATATGGTCGTCGCGGAAGGTGCGCGAATAGCCTTCATCGCGCAGGAATTGATCGAGGCTGCGCGGCTCCGACGCGGCGTCGAGCGCTTTGGAATGCGCGTGCAGGCGCAACAGGTCGCGCAACATGCGCCACATGCGCGGACGCAAGAGATTGCGCTTCTGGGCAAACAGCCCCTCCGGCCGCGATGAATACTCGAAGCCATGGCCGTCGAGCGAGGCGGCGAAGGACATGTCACTGGGTGCGGTCTCGACGCCGAGCAGGTCGAGCATGGCGGTGAAATTTGGGTAGTTGGCCGGATTGAAGACAATGAATCCTGTATCAACGGCGACCGGCCTGCCGTTGAGATCGACCTCGACCGTATGGGCATGGCCGCCCGGCCTCGAGGCCGCTTCGAACAGGGTGACATGGTGAGTGAGGGTCAGGCGCCAGGCCGCAGACAGCCCGGCAATCCCAGAGCCGATGACGGCGATCCGCTTTTTCTGTTGTAGTGCACCCATTGGCCGCGCCCGGTAATTGTGGTCAATGAAAAGGGTTACGAGCGCGGGCACGGCGTGGATCACTGCAGTCACATGTGATCCATCCTGGCGCTGGCACCGTAGGCTGGGCATGTACGCTGCCGCTCAGATATTGAACTCTTTCCGGCCCGGAGGCCGGGATGGCCTGGAAAAGGGGCGAATGAGGATGGCTGCGCCGTTGCAGGCAGGGCTGATGGATGCCGCAGAGCTGGCAAGCCTTGTCGAGCGCATTGGCGCTGACCGGGACCGCGAGGCCTTCCGCCGTCTGTTCGACCATTTCGCACCGCGCGTGCGTGGCTTTCTGGTCCGGCGCGGCTTGCCCTCTGCCCAGGCCGATGATCTCGCCCAGGACACCATGCTGGCCATCTGGCGGCGTGCGGAGAGCTATGACGTCGCCAAATCCGCCGTCTCGACCTGGGTCTATACGATCGCGCGCAATCTTCATATCGACCAGTATCGCAAGCTGGCCCGGGCTGATCGCGTCGACCTGACCGATCCCTCCCTGCGTCCCGGCGAAATCCCGGCCGCCGATGAACTCTATGCCCGCGGGCAGGATGCCAGCGCTGTAAGCGACGCGCTCGAAACCCTGCCGCAGGATCAGCGCCGTGTGCTTGAGCTGGCCTTCATGGAAGGCCTGTCGCACAGCGATATAGCCTTGCGCCTGGTCTTGCCGCTGGGGACGGTCAAATCGCGAATTCGTCTGGCGATGGACAAATTGAAACTCAGCCTTGGAGATCTGCAATGAGCCGGAGAGGCTATTTCCTCGAACAGGGCTGGTATCTCGACCATGCCGCCGGTGCCTCGATGTCGCCGGGTAAGGACATGCTGTTGCGTTCGCATCTGGAAGTGTCGGTGCCGGCACGCGCGCATGCCGTCTCGATGGCGCGCATTGGCGGTGCCATGCTGGAATCCGTCGAGGGTGAGGGCGCGCTCGCCTTTGATGCCGATGATATTTTCGCCCTTGATGAGGCATTTGATGCCGCCCGGACGCAGCCGGTACCGGCTGCGGCGGCACCGCAGGCCCCGGTCGACCGGCCCGAATGCCTGCCCGCCGTCCTGTGCGATTTCATCGACCGTGAAGGTATCAGGCTGCGCTGGGAGTTTCTCGGCCCCGGCCTGAGAAAGGCGATGCTGTGGCATGGCGAGAGCGATGAGCGCCTCTGGCTGCTGCGCGCACGTCCCGGTGTCGCCATCCCGCATCATGGCCATCGCGGCACAGAATTGACGCTCGTCCTGCAGGGCTCATTCCTCGATGGCGATCAGCGCTATGTGCGCGGCGATGTCGAGGAAGCCGATCCCGGGGTCGAGCATGATATCAGGATTGGTGAGGGTGAGGAGTGCATCTGCCTCGCGCTGACCCAGGGAAAGCTGCGCTTTGACGACCCGCTTCTGCGGGCGCTGCAGGTCTTCACCGGGCTCTGATCGCCGGCAGGCCAGCCGTCTGCCATATGCCTGCATGTGGTTTACGGCTTGATCAGGATATCGGTCTAATCTGGTTTCTCGTGACGACTGAAAGTGCGCATCGCCAGCCGCGCCGGCGGGCGGGAAAATCTGTGAAGGGTGGGGATAATGACGAAGCAGCCGATGGACTGGCGGGACCAGGCGGAAATCGACAATACGATCGTCGGCGCCTTGGTTGCCGCGGTTGGCCCGGACACATTTGCCGTCCTGAAGCTCCAGTTCGCCGCCGATTTCCAATCCCTGTCGGAGACCCATATCCAGGCCCGCCGCGATGGCGACGAGGCGGCCGCGCGCGCGGCCGCGCACGGGCTGCGTGGCGCCGCCCTGAATGTCGGGCTGAAACGGCTCGGCCATCTCGCCGGCGCGCTCGAGCGCGGTGAGCACGGCGATGAGGCCGAGCTGCCTGCCGTGCTGGCGTCGTCGGTCTCGTGCCTGATGGCGTCGGGCCAGGCCTGATCGCGGCCCGGGCGGCGATGGCGCATCGCAGCATCTGAAATCGAAAAAAACTCCTTCATTCAGCTAGGGTTCACCCTGAAAACCCTCTAGTATGAGAGTCTGGCATTCGCCGGGGCGGCTTGCACGGGGTGGGCCAAGCCCCCGGCGATGGTTCAAGGGGAAATCACGATGAAAGCATTATTGCTCGCAACGGCATCTGTTGCACTGATGGCGGGCGGCGCGCTCGCTCAGGACTATTCGGCACCGCCAACCTATGGCAGCGTCAATCTCAATGCCGGCTTCACGCCCGATCCATATAACGTTAATATCACGTCCGGTGGCTCGATCCCTGCCAGCAATGTGTCCTCCTCCTGCCGCGGCTGGGTCGCCAATGCGCCCGATTATTCGGTCAATTACGCTGCCGGTGGCTATAATCTGACGATCGGTGCGACGTCGAATTCCGATACGACGCTGCTGGTCAATGGGCCGAATGGCGAGTGGTATTGTGACGATGATAGCGGCGAGGGGCTCAACCCGCTGGTTCAACTCAACAACCCACGGTCCGGCCGCTATGATGTCTGGATCGGCTCCTATTCCCAGGGCGATTACGCCGCCACCGTCCTCTCGGTCTCCGAAATCGGCCTGACCCAGGGCACGTCCAATGCGCCCAATACCTATGCGCCTGCGACCTTCGGCAGCGCCAATCTGCGTTCCGGCTTCACGCCCGATCCCTATACGGTGAACGTGACTTCCGGCGGCACCCGCAGTGCGGCCCAGCTGAGCAGTTCCTGCCGCGGCTGGATCGCCGATGCGCCTGATTTTTCTGTCAATTACACAGCCGGCGGCTTTGACACGCTGACCATTGGCGCGGTGTCCAGCTCGGACACGACGCTGGTCGTCAATGATGCCTATGGCAATTGGTATTGCGACGATGATAGCGGCAATGGCCTCAACCCGCTGGTCACATTGGCCAATCTGGCGACTGGCCGGTATGATATCTGGGTCGGATCTTATTCCCAGGGCGATTACGCTACTTCGGTCCTGTCGATCTCGGAAATCGGCCAGGTCGCCGGTCAACAGCCCCGGCCCCAGCCGCGTCCACAGCCACGTTCGGGCATCAATATGTCGGCCCCGGCTGCCTATGGTTCCGTGGCGCTGCGCGCCGGTTTCCAGCCTGATCCATACCGCGTCAGCATCACCTCCGGTGGTGGCTATCGCGCCGATAGCGTCCGCTCCGGCTGTGCCGGATGGGTCGCGTCAGCGCCGGATTTCGAACTGACCTATTCGGCTGGTTCCCTGCCGCTGATCATTTCGGCGGCTTCAAGCTCCGATACGACGCTTCTGATCAATGATCCGAACGGCAACTGGTTCTGCGACGATGACGGCGGCAATGCCGGTCTGAACCCGGCCCTGCGCTTCAACAATGCGGCATCCGGTGTCTATGACATCTGGATCGGCTCCTACAGCCAGGGCAATAACGCCTCGGCGACGCTGTCGATCTCCGAGCTCTACAGCGAATAGAACTGACAGTCTGAAACCATCAGGAGGGCCGTCCGGGAGACCGGGCGGCCCTTTTGCTTGCCTCCCTTTTGCTTGCAAGACCGGCGCGCTGTGGCACTCTCGCGGTCAAACAGATCCGGGGAAGAAAATGCGTATTGTTCTGATAGTGGCGGGCGCGCTTCTGATGGCAGCGGCCATTGGCATATTCGGCATCCTTCCGGCAAAGCTCGACCACGACATGAATGTCGTCACCGCCCACGAGCCCTATGTCATTTCCGCCGAGGCGACCGCCCTGCATGACAGCCTGCGCGTCGCCGACCTGCATTCCGACATGCTGCTCTGGATGCGCGACCCCAATAGCTGGAATGATCGCGGCCATACTGATTTTCCGCGCCTGCGCGCCGGTCGCGTCGCCTTGCAGGTCTTTTCCAGCGTCACCAAGACGCCGGCCGACATGAATTACGACAGCAATACCGCCGACAGCGACAACATCACCCCGCTCGCCATCGTCCAGCTCTGGCCGCTCGACAGCTGGACCTCGATCTATGCCCGCGCCCGCTATCATGCCCGGCGGCTGAACCGTCTGGCGACGCTGTCGCATGGCGAATTCGTGGTCGCCCGCACCCGCGGTGATCTCGCCGCCGCCCTGGAACGCCGCGCCAGCGACCCCGATGTCCTCGTCGGCATTCTCGCGACCGAGGGTGGTCATCCTTTCGAGGGCGACCTGGCCAATATCGACGGGCTCTATGATGAGGGCTATCGCATGATCGGCCTGCAACATTTCTTCGACAATGAGCTCGGTGGCTCGTTGCACGGCGTGTCCGATACGGGCCTGACCGATTTCGGCCGCGCCGCCGTGGCGCGTATCGTCGAGCACGGCATGATCATCGACCTGGCCCATTCCTCCCAGGCCGTGGTCCGCGAAGTTCTCGACATGACCGACGTCCCGCTGGTCATCTCCCACACCGGTATTCACGGCCATTGCGAAGCCAAGCGTAATATTCCCGACGATCTGATGCTTGAAGTCGCCTCGCGCGGCGGCGTGATCGGCATCGGTTTCTGGGCCGACGTCACCTGCGACGACACGCCGGAGGGTGTTGCTGCGACCCTCCTCGCCGCAATTGATCTGCTCGGCGTCGAGCATGTCGCGCTGGGGTCTGATTATGACGGCACCATCACGGCGACCTTCGATGCCTCGGAATACGCGGTGCTGACGGATCGCCTGCTGGCAGCAGGGCTGAGCGAGGCGGATATTCGCGATGTGATGGGCGAGAACACGATCCGCTTCTTCCTGGAGAATTTGCCGGAGGGGTGAGGGTGAGGGGTAGGGCCCGTCTTCGGGCCACTAATTTCACCCATAAATTTAAAAAACTTGTCATC
>NZ_CAXBKN010000076.1:0-15575 GCF_963976135.1 uncultured Maricaulis sp. | reverse complement strand
CATAACCTGAAGGTCATAGGTTCAAATCCTATCCCCGCACCCAAAGAAAAGCCCGTCAACTCAATGAGTTGGCGGGTTTTTTGTTTTGGATCGTGCGCGCCGTCTCCGCCGCGATCCGGGCTGCGACCAGGGGGCGGCGCTTCAACTTGATTTCCGCGTCGCAATAGCCACCTGATGTACGTGATTGAAATCAGGCGGAGGTGGCGTGATGGCCGGCGGCTGGACCCGTGACGGGGCGATACAGGATCAGATCGACGATACGATCTCGGATGAGGTGATGCATGCACGCAGCAAGCTCCCCTCGGGCGAGAGCGCCGAGTTCTGCGTTGAATGTGGTGACGCCATTCCGGCGCGCCGCCGGCTGGCGATTGCCGGGGTGAAAACCTGTATTGCCTGCCAGTCCGAGCGCGATGGCCAGCCCGGCGCCTCGGCCTTCAATCGCCGCGGCAGCAAGGATAGCCAGCTGCGATAGCGGGACCCTGGCGCAGACGCCCCATCAGTCGACCTCGACCATTCCCAGTCCTTCGTAGAACCGCGCCGCGCCGGACGGATTGTTGGCGGCGACCTTCAGATCGATTTCATAGATCCCGCGGGCCTGGAAGGTGCGGAAAATCTCCAGCATCATGGCCCGCCCGACGCCGCGGCCACGCCAGCGGGCGGCGATGGCGATATCCTTGACGAAGCCGAGGCTCCAGCATTGGGCGAAACCGGCCGGCAGGCCGGTCCCGGCATCCAGCGCGATGAAGCAGAGATCGGGACGGTATTCCGGATCGGCGGCGAGGGTCGGCCACCAGTCCTCGAATGCGATGACATCGCCGCCGCCGGGCGTGTAGGCGATGTTGAGCAGGGCGCGGGCGGCCCGTGCATGGCGTTCTGGCTCGAAGGCGGCGGGCATGACCCCGTCTGGCCAGTGCGGCGTATATTCCCCGGTGGGGTCGATGCGCTTGCGCAGGTGGATGGCGGCGAGGGCCAAGGGAGGGACCTTTTGATTGAGGGGCGAGTCTAGCGCGCCAGGGCGCGGCGTCAAACGGCCGGGCTCAACCCTCCAGGCCCGAAGGCAGCGTCAGCGGCCATTCCTTGTCATCCCTTCGCGCGGTCCGCATCGAGTTGGCCCGCCAGCTCTTCAAGGCTTGCAGCGATATCGGTGAGGTGAACCGGCCGGGTCAACACGTCGGCGAGGCTGGGCGGCGGCGACAGGGGCTGGCCGGTCAGGGGCTCCACCGCCTCGGCGAACTTGTAGGGATGCGCCGTTGCCGCCGCGAT
Source organism: uncultured Maricaulis sp. (assembly GCF_963976135.1). Classification (GTDB taxonomy): domain Bacteria; phylum Pseudomonadota; class Alphaproteobacteria; order Caulobacterales; family Maricaulaceae; genus Maricaulis. Next base: position 14,312 of record NZ_CAXBKN010000076.1, on the reverse strand, counting down.
CCAGACCCGTTCCGAGCGCCGGGCCGGGTCCATGCGGGCATGGGCTTCCAGCGCGGTGGCCGTGTGCGGGCAGGCGATATAGCCGCTTTGCTGATGGGTCAGGGCAATGCGTTCACGAATGGCGGGGTCATCGACGCGCACGACATCCTCGATCAATTGATCGCCAAAGCCCGACAGGCGTTCGAAATTGCTCGGCGCGCCGACATCCATCGCATTGGCCAGGGTCGCGATGGAATCGCGCGCCGCATACTCGCCGCTCGCATGCCAGTCGACGAGGGTCGCATTGGCATTGGTCGCCAGCACGACCGGGCCGATCGGCAGGCCGCAGGCGCGGGCGAGAATGGCGGCGAAACCATTGCCCAGATTGCCGGTCGGGATGATCAGGCCGGGCCGGGTGCCGGTCCGGTTGAACACGTCAAGACTGGCCCGGGCCCAATAGGCCATTTGCGGCAGAAGCCGGCCGATACTGATTGAATTGGCCGAGGTGAGGCCGTGGCGGGCACTGAGTTCGCGGTCGGCGAAGGCCAGTTTGACGAGGCGCTGGCAAGCGTCGAAATCACCGCGCACCCGCAGCGCCGTTACCGGATCGCGCCAGCAGCAGAGCTGGCGTTCCTGGAAGGCGGAAATCCGCCCCTTGGGGAAGAGGATCACGGCGCGGGCATGGCGCGCGCCCTCGGCGGCACAGCCGACCGCACCGCCGGTATCGCCCGAAGTTGCGGCGAGCACGGTGATCGGATCGCTGGCATCGGCGATGGCATCGAAGGCGCGAAACAGGAAGCGGGCGCCGAAATCCTTGAAGGCGCCGGTCGGTCCGTGGAACAGTTCGAGGACCTGCAGGCCGGGCTCGGCGGGATCGGGCGTTACCAGCGGGAGCGGAAAATCAAACGTCGATTGGCAGATGTCGGCCAGCCTGTCCGCTAGCGGTGACCCGGCGAAGAAGGGGGCCAGCAGCCGGTTGGCGAGGGCGCCGAGATCATTGTCTCTGGCAAACTCGTCCGGCTCGAATTTCGGCAGGGCCTCGGGCAGATACAGGCCGCCATCCGGGGCGACGCCGGCGCGCAGGGCCTGGTCGGCACTGACCAGCGGCGCCTGGCCGCGTGTGCTGCGATATCTCATTCCACCGCCTCCAGCCGCAGACCGTCCGAGATCAGGGGCGCATGATAGGGCGTCGCACCGCAATTGGCCGCCGCGAAGGCCGCGGCCATTGCCGAACGGCAGGCATCGGCCTGCGCTTCGGGCACCCAGGCAAAGACCGAGGGACCGGACCCGGAGAAGGAACAGCCAAGCGCGCCGGCCTCGAGCGCTGCAGCCTGCACGGATGCGAGTTCGGGCAGGAGGGGCATTCGCTGTGGTTCGATGAAGATATCGCGCAGGCCACTGGCGATCAGTTCGAGATCATTACTGGCGCAGCCGGCGACGAAGCCGGCGATATTGCGGGCATGTTCGACGGCGATATCCTTGGCGATGGTGTCGGAGAGGAGTTCACGCGCGCGCCGGGTTTCTATTTTGCGATCGGGGTGAAACAGGATGCAGGCAATGCCCGCCGGCAGGGGCAGGCGGCGGATCAGAGGCGGATCAAGCCGGGCGGCGATCACCAGACCGCCAAGCAGGGCCGCCATGACATTGTCCCAGGGCGGTGGGTCTGCTGAGACACGTTCGCCCTGCATGGCCGGCAGCAGGAGATCGGGTGTCTGAAAGGGCAAGTCCAGCAGGGCATTGACGGCCCCGGCTGCCGCCACGGCCGAGGCCGCAGACCCGCCCATGCCGGCGCTCAGCGGCACACCCTTGTGGATATCGATGCGGACCCCGAATGAGGCGCCCGCGGCGTCGAGCACCGCCCGGGCCGCGGCGAGGGCGCAATTGCGCTCGACCTCGGCGGGCAAGCTGTCCACCAGGCCGGAGACCGTGCCGAGACGCACGCCGGCCTGGTTCTCCCGATGCGCCGTGACGCTGTCGCGCACGGCATCGAAGGCGAGGCCGAGCACGTCAAAGCCGACGCCGACATTGCCGATACTGGCCGGGGCCGTGGCCCGGGCCGAACTGACTGCAGATGTCATGCGCTGTCTTCTCCCGGCATGGGGGCCGAATGCGCCGCGCGCCTGGGCCTGGATGCGGCCGGAACCGCCAGGCTGTTATCGAGCAGGCGCTGAATATCCACAATATCGGCAAACACCGCCTCGGCGGTGGGCCAGCGGCCGGCACCCTTGCCTTGCACATAGAGGGATTCATGGGGGAGCTGAACGAAAAACCCGTTTTCCTCATTGCGCAGCTTGGCCAGCGGGTGCGCCGGGGCCAGTGCCCGCAACTCGATACGGGCCAGGATCCGGCCATCGGCGCCGGCGCTGCAATGCCCGACCTGTTTGATCACCAGATTCTGCTCCACCGCGGCCTGCAGACGCTCGGCCGAGAGATCCGACAGGCTTTCCTTGGCGATATCGGCCGGGTCGAGGCGGATGCCGAAAGCGTGGCGGATGATGATGGACAGCTTGTCGGCGGCGTCGTCGCCATCGATATCGCCGCGCGGGTCGGCCTCGGCGAATCCGAGCGCCTGCGCCTCGGCAATCGCCTCGGCGAGCAGGGCGCCTTCACCCAGCTTGCCGAGGATGAAGTTGCAGGTGCCATTCATCACGCCCTCGACGGAGAGAATAGCGCCGCCCTGGCTGACCCGGTCGAGGGTCTCCAGGATCGGGGCACCGCCGCCAACCGCGGCGGAATAGCGCAAATGCCGGCGGGAATCGGCAGCGAGCTCGTGCAGGCGATCGAAATCAAGGGCGATCACGGCCTTGTTGGCCGTCACCAGATGCATGCCATCGCGCAGGGCCGACTGGCTCAGGCTGCGCGCCATGCCCGTGCCGCCAATCGTCTCGACAAGAATATCGGGCTGGTGGTCGAGCGCCTCGGCCAGATCTTCGGTGAATTGCAGACCGGCTGCGCTGTTTGCGGCATGATGGGCGGCGTCGCGCACCAGGACCGGGTTGAGCTGAAAACGGCCGGGATGGGCCAGCAAATGGCCGCAGACACCGGCGCCGACCGAGCCATGGCCGAGCATGGCGATCCGCAGCGGGCGCACGGGCTGGCGCGCGCCGATCTTGGCCGCAACCGGCCCGATCCGCGTCGCGAAGGCCTTGCCCAGAGCCGCGACCTCGATCACGACGCCGAGCGCTTCGGCGGCATGGATCGCCTTCTCCTGCACCAGGCCACGGCTGACGCGCGCCGCCTCGGCATAATCAAGCTGGTCGAAGCGATGGGCGTCCGGCACCCGCGCCGGGTCATCGGTATAGACGCCATCGACATCCTTGATCAGACGCGCCCGGCTGGCGCCGAGCCAATGGGCGAACATTACCGCGGTCAGATCCGTGCCGCCGCGACCCAGCGTCACTGGCCCGTCCGGGCCTTCGCCGAAAAAGCCGGGCGCGACAATGACATCGGCATGCTCGAAATGCGCCAGCACGCGCGCGGCATCAAGGCCGGTCAGGTTGGCATCCAGCGGTGAACCTTCGGCCATGAGGCTCATCTCGTGCGGGTCGAGCACGACGGTCCTGACACCGGAGCGCTGCAGGGCCAGCCCCATCAGCGCTGCCGATTTCAGTTCGCCGCAGCGCACCAGCCGCGCCAGCATGGCGTCATGGGAGTTCTGCCCGACCGCCGTGCCGGCATCGATCAGCGCATCGGTCTCGCCACCGAGCGCGGAGACCACGGCGACCACTTTCTCGCCCGCCCGGGTGTGGCGATAGACTTCATGGGCGGCTCGCGCGTAATCCTCCGGCGTCCGCAGCACGGAACTGCCGAATTTGAGGACGGAAAGTCGCGGGCCGGGCGCTGGTCTGGCTGGGTTTGTCACTGAACTAATCCTTTGGGTGTTCTCGAATTCAAGCATGAAAAAACCCGCTTCCTTGGGGGGAGCGGGTCGGGGGTCAGACGGGTTTTGAAAACCGCTAGTCCACGCCAACCTGCCCCCTCGTGCCCGAGGTGGTCATGGTAATGGTCATGGTGGTGGTGAGGGTCGAGCCGGACGCCGCAAGGAGGCCCTCGCCGCAGGCGGTGCGGCGCGGCATGTCAAAGCGGATCAGGTCGAAACAGGTCATCATGGTCCGTCAGGCAAAGTCTGGCCCAAAACCGGGCCCGGCGAAATTCTATTGCAAGAAAGGCCCAGCCCATGCCGCAGGTCAAACATTTTTTGTCGCAAAGCTGCATTTCGCGCATCAAGTGAGCCAAAATGTCACGCAATGGCCATCACCGCCGTCCGCATTCCGGACAGCAAAAAGCCCCGGCCGTGTCCGACCGGGGCTGCTTCACCCGACCTATGGGTCGATCACTATTCGGCAGCTGTTTCCAGGGTCTTGCCGGCCTTTTCCTGTCGAGGTGCTGCGGCGCGGACATAGGGCGCGACATGGCTCTCGAAAGTTTTGAAATTCTCGATGAACATGGCGACAAGCTTGCTCGCCTGGGCGTCATAGGCGGCCTGATCCTGCCAGGTGGAACGCGGGTCGAGCACTGTGGAATCGACGCCATCGACGGAAATCGGGACCATGAAGCCGAAATTCGGGTCTTCGCGGAAGGCCGCCGTTTTCAGCGAGCCGTCGAGGGCCGCATTGAGCAGGCCGCGCGTGGTCTTGATCGGCATGCGCTTGCCCGTGCCATAGGCACCGCCGGTCCAGCCGGTATTGACCAGCCAGCAATCGACATTATGCGTCGCGATCAACTCACGCAGCAGGGCGCCATATTCGGCCGGGTGGCGTGGCATGAAGGGGGCGCCGAAACAGGCCGAGAAGGTGGCGCTCGGCTCGGTGACGCCCTTTTCGGTGCCGGCGACCTTGGCCGTATAGCCCGACAGGAAATGATACATGGCCTGGGCCGGGGTCAGCCGGGCAATCGGCGGCATGATGCCGAAGGCGTCGCAGGTCAGCATGACCAGGTTTTTCGGATGGCCGCAGGTGCCGGTTTCGCTGGCATTGTGAATGGCGCTGAGCGGATAGGCACCGCGGCTATTCTCGGCCAGTGAGGCATCGTCGAGATCGAGGACGCGGGTGACCGGGTCCATCACCACGTTCTCAAGCACCGTGCCCCACATCTTGGTGGTCGCGAAAATCTCTGGCTCGGCCTCGGCCGAGAGCTTGATCATCTTGGCGTAGCAGCCGCCTTCGAAATTGAACAATCCGTTCGGCGACCAGCCATGCTCGTCATCGCCGACCAGGGTGCGGCTGGCATCGGCGGACAGGGTGGTCTTGCCGGTGCCCGACAGGCCGAAGAAGATTGCGGCGTCATCATCCTTGCCGACATTGACCGAGCAATGCATGGGCATCACGCCCTTGGCGGGCAGGAGATAATTGAGGATGGTGAAGACGGATTTCTTGGTCTCGCCGGCATAGGAGGTGCCGCCGATCAGAACCAGCTTGCGGGTGAAATCGACACCGATCACGGTCTCCGAGCGGCAGCCATGGCGCGCTGGATCGGCCTTGAAATCAGGCAGGTTGATAATGGTGAATTCGGCTTCGAAGTCGCGATATTCATCGTCCGTGGGCAGGCGCAGCAAATGGCGAATGAAGAGCGAATGCCAGGCCAGGTCGTTGATCACGCGGACCGGCAGGCGATGATCCTTGTCGGCGCCGCCAAACAGCTGCTGCACATACAGGTCCTTGCCGGCCATGTGGCTGCGGAAATCCTGCCACAGAACATCGAAATGTGCCGGATCAATCTCGGCATTATTGTCCCACCACACCTGGTCCCCGGTTTCACTATCGCGAACGGTGAATTTGTCCTTGGCGGAGCGGCCGGTATGGATGCCGGTTTTGACGACCAGGGCACCGCCCTCGGCGACTTCGGCTTCCTTGTCCTGCACCGCGGCCTCGTAGAGCCGGGCCTCATTCCAGTTGAGGCGGACGCTTCCGGCCTGGATCCCCATGGCCGCAAGGCCGCCATCGTGGCGTTCGGATGTCGACATGATCTCTTAATCCCCTGTGGCCCTCTCATCTGTCGGAGAGGTGACCGTCATTGCCTGCAGCGCGCCGCGGAGCTTCCCCGCATGTCCGGCGCGACGCGCTCACTTCTCCGGAGAACGCAAGTGTCTTGCCAGTTCCGGCGAACCGTCATGAAATGCCGCGGTACCAGATCAGCTTGATCCAGAAAAGCCCAAAAGGCACGCAAGAAATCGAAAACGAAACCGGAAATCGCCATGTTGCCGAAATCAATAATCTCCTGTGCAGTGGCTGCCATCCTTGCGAGCGCTGCTTCGGCGCAGGCTGAGGACATGCAGACTATGCCTGAGCCCGAAGCGCGTTTCATGACCATGGCGCTGGATTGTGTTCAGCGCGAATACCCGAACAAGATCAGTCATGTGCTCGCCTCTGACGCGGACGCACAAACGCCGCGCGAGCTGCACCCCGCATTTTATGGCTGTTTCGACTGGCATTCTTCGGTGCACGGCCACTGGATGTTGGTCCGCCTGTTGCGCACCATGCCCGACAACGCCCTGACCCAGGCCGCCACGGCCGCACTGGACGCCAATCTGACGCTGGAGAATATGGCCGGGGAAGTCGCCTATTTCGAAGCCGAGGGCCGCGCCGCCTTTGAACGGCCCTATGGGCTCGCCTGGCTGTTGCAGCTCGGCGCTGAATTGCGCGAATGGGATGATCCGCGGGCGCAGCGCTGGAGCGCGGCGATCGCGCCACTCGAGCGGACCGTGTCAGACCGGTACAGGAGCTGGCTGCCAAACCTTGCCTATCCAATTCGCATCGGAACCCATAATCAGTCAGCCTTTGCGCTGGCGCTCGGGCTCGACTGGGCCCGTGAGGCGGGTGATGTGGAACTGGAACGCCTGATCGTCACCAAGGCGATGGGATTCCATGCCGAAGATCGCAATTGTCCGATCGGCTATGAGCCGTCGGGCGAGGATTTCCTCTCGCCCTGCCTGATGGAAGCCGATCTGATGCGGCGCGTCATGCCGGCGGCGGATTATATCGCCTGGCTCGACGCTTTCCTGCCGGATATCCCGCGCGATGGCTCGGCCGACTGGCTGGTGCCGGGAATCGTGCTGGATGCCAGCGATGGCAAGCTGGTCCATCTCGATGGCGTCAATCTCTCCCGGGCCTGGGCACTGGAAGGCATCGCCGCCGCCCTGCCGCCCGAAGACACACGCCGTGCGTCGCTGCTGGCCGCCGCGGCGGTGCATGAAGAGGTCGGGACAGAATCGGTCAATGGCGAGGATTATGCCGGCGGGCACTGGCTCGCCAGTTTCGCCACCTATCTGGTGACCCGGCGCGGGCTGCAGGCCCCGGCCTGGCGGGCCCTGCCAGAGGAAAGCCTGCCTGAGTAGTCACTCCGGCAGCGGGATATGGTCGGTTTCGCCGGCGGGCAGGGTGAAGCGCCCATCCGCCGGGAAACCGGCGCTTGCCGCCTCGACCCAGTCGCGCCTGGCCTCGGTCAGCCGGGCGGCATCGCTGGCGACGAAATTCCAGAAGATCTCACGCTTGCCGAGCGGCGCCCCGCCGCACAGCATCACGATACTGTCTTCATCGGCGGTCAATTGTGGCGCACTTCCGGGGGTGAGCACGGCCATCTCGCCGGGTTGCAGGGCTTCGCCGTCCAGCGCCGCCTGGCCGCTGACCAGATAGACGGCGCGTTCCTCATGCCCGATATCGATCGTGACATCGGCACCGGCGGGCAGGCGTCCATGCAGATAGAAAATCGGTGAAAAGACATCGGCCGGTGCCTCCTGACCCCAGGCGGTACCGAGAATCAGCCGGAAGCGGGCGCAGCCGCGATAGAATTCCGGCAGGCTGGCGGCGGGATGGTGGTGAAAGGCCGGGGCGACATCTTCCTGGCCGGCGGGCAGGGCGACCCAGGTCTGGATGCCGTGAATACGGTGGCCATTGGCACGTTCCGGCGGCGGCGTGCGCTCGGAATGGACGACGCCCCGGCCGGCCGTCATCCAGTTGACATCGCCGGGACGGATGACGGCATCAATCCCCAGACTGTCCTGGTGGCGCAGGGCGCCGTCGAACAGATAGGTCACCGTCGCCAGCCCGATATGCGGGTGCGCGCGGACATCAATTCCGGTTCCGGGCTCGAAGACCGCGGGTCCCATCTGGTCGAAAAAGATAAAGGGGCCAACCATGCGCTGGCGCGGTGCCGGCAGGACGCGGCGGACTTCAAACCCGCCCAGGTCGCGGGTGCGCCCCTCAATTCTCCGAGCAATAACTGTCGACATTGTGATGGCTCCTGGCGGACTGGACTGATGGCCGGCGCTTGCGCCGCGCGCCTCAATATCCATAGTGCATGCATCAATGTGTGGGGAGGTCTTCATGAAATCAATTATCGCAACTGCCGCAGCCGTATTCCTGGCGGGCCACGCCTTTGCCCAGGACAGATTCGAGCTCGATCCGGCCCAGGCTGCGACCGCCGAGGCCCTGGTCGCCGAGGCGCTCGAGAGTGACCTCGCCTGGTCAATCGTCGAATCGCTGACGACTGAAGTCGGACCGCGCATGGCCGGGAGTGAAGCGGAAGCCCGCGCCCGCGCCTGGGGTGAGGCGCTGGGGCAATCGCTAGGCTTTGACCGCGTGACGGTCGAGCCTTTCACCATGCCCTTCTGGGATCGCGGCGAGCTCGAGATCTCCATGACCTCGCCTTACACCCAGGCCCTGCATGGCTCTGCGCTTGGCGGTTCGGGCGCGTCGCCGCGTTCCGGTGCGATCGAGAGCGATGTCGTGTATTTCCGTGATATCGACGCGCTCACCGCCGTCGCCGACGGCTCGCTCGAGGGCAGGATCGCCTTTGTTGACGGCGATGCCATGGTCGCGACCCAGACCGGTGCCGGCTATGGCCCTGCGAACAATCGCCGCCGCATTGGCTGGCAGCATGCCGAACGGGCTGGTGCCGACGCCATCGTCGTGCGCTCGGTCGGATCCGATTTCCACCGCAATCCCCATACCGGCATGATCTCCTCGATGGATGGTGAGTGGGCCAGCATTCCTGTCATCGCCATCTCCAATCCGGATGCCGATCATTTGCGCCGTCTGCACCATACCGGCGCGCCCCTGGCGATGAGTATCCGCGCGACGGCCAGCTGGCAGGGCGAAGTGACGAGCGGCAATGTCGTGATGGACATCACCGGCAGCGAGCTGCCCGATGAGATTGTTCTGATCGGTGGTCATCTTGACAGCTGGGATCTGGGTACAGGTGCCGTCGATGACGGCGCCGGTATCGCCATCACGGTCGCGGCTGCTGAATTGATCGCCCGCCTGCCGGAACGTCCACGCCGCACCATTCGCGTTGTCATGTTCGGCGCCGAGGAAGTGGGCCTGCTGGGCGCCCGCGCCTATGCCGAGCAGCATGTCGACGAGGTTGGCAATCATGTACTGGCCACTGAATCCGATTTTGGAGCCGGCCGTATCTGGCAATTTGCCTCCAATGTCGATGACGCTGCCAATCCGGCGGTCGACGCGGTCGGCCGTATCCTGACCCCGCTGGGTATCCTGCGCGGCGGCAATGATGTCCCCGGCGGCGGCCCGGATATCATCCCGCTCGCCATGCAGGGTGTACCGACAGTCAGGTTGAACCAGGACGGTACGGATTATTTTGATCTGCACCACACGCCGGATGATACACTCGACAAGATCGATCCCGACGCCCTGGCCCAGAATGTCGCCGCCTATGCCGCGCTGATCTATCTGGCCGCCAATATGGATGTCGAATTCCGCACGCCGGCTGAAGACGCCGCCGCGGAGGAGTAGGCACGCCGGCTGTCACAGCCGGCATGACGGGATGGCAGGCCCTCGGCGATCGGTCGAGAGCCTGCCGGCCCGCAAGTCCGGAGACACCGATGAACATCAAGCAAGCTGCGGCCCTCAGCGGCCTGCCGGCCAAGACGATCCGCTATTATGAGAGTATCGGTCTGGTTTCGCCGCAGCGGGCGGAGAATGGCTATCGCGACTATCGCGAGGCTGATCTGCACCAGCTTGGCTTTCTGGCACGGGCCCGGGCGCTCGGGTTTTCCATCGAGGACTGCCGGCGTCTGCTCTCGCTCGACAGCGATGCGTCGCGCTCCAGCAGCGATGTGAAAGCCCTGGCCCAGCAGCATATCCGCCAGATCGGCGACAAGATTTCCGAGCTCAGGGCGATGCGCGCGACCTTGCAGAAACTCGCCAGCGCCTGCCATGGCGATGACCGTCCCGACTGCCCGATCATCGATGAATTATCGGGGCTTGAGCCCGCCGCCTGCGGAGCGCCGGGCGCGCGTCTGCCGGGCGATTGATTTTGCCGCTTGACCTTCCAGTGGCTGGAAGGATTACACCGGGTGCCGAAACTCACAAAAGGCACCCTCATGACGGCCGATCGTCACGAAAAAACTTCATCTTGCTGCGGCGGCGCGGAGCATGGCCATGGCAAGCCGGCCATCGATCCGGTCTGTGGCATGAGCGTCGATCCGGCCGCCGGCAAGCCGCAATTCGAGCATCACGGCACCACCTGGTATTTCTGCTCGACCCGCTGCCATGACCGTTTCGCCGCCGAGCCGGAGCACTTCCTGAGCGGCGCCCACCGTCAAGCCGAGACCGAGGTCCCCGCCGGCACGCAATATACCTGCCCGATGCACCCGGAAATCATCCAGGTTGGACCGGGGAGCTGCCCGATCTGTGGCATGGCGCTGGAGCCGATGGGCGTGCCGGCCGGCGATGAAGGCCCGAATCCGGAACTGGTCGATTTCCGCCGCCGTTTCATCCTCGGCAGCCTTCTGACGGGTCCGCTCCTGCTGCTGGCCATGGGCCCGATGATCGGCCTTGGTTTTGCGCGCGAATTCGTCGGCGAGGGCGTGGCCCTGTGGCTCGAACTCGCGCTCGCCACACCGGTGGTGCTGTGGGCCGGCTGGCCCTTCCTGCAACGCGGCGTGCAATCATTGCGCTCCGGCCATCTCAACATGTTCACCCTGATTGCGCTGGGGGTCAGTGCGGCCTGGCTCTACAGCGTCACCGCAGTGCTCTTCCCGGGCATTTTCCCGGCGGAATTCCGCCATATGGGCGGTCATGTTGCGGTCTATTTCGAGGCCGCGGCCGTCATCATTGTCCTGGTCCTGCTCGGCCAGATCCTTGAACTCGGCGCGCGCGAACGCACCGGCTCGGCGATCCGCGCCCTGCTCGATCTGGCACCGAAGACGGCGCGCATCATCCGCGAGGACGGCACCGAGGCCGAGGTCGCGCTCGACAGCGTCATGGTTGGCGACCGGCTGCGGGTGCGTCCCGGCGAGAAGCTGCCGGTCGACGGGCTGGTCGTTTCCGGCCATTCCTCGGTCGACGAATCCATGCTGACCGGCGAGGCCCTGCCGGTCGAGAAGGGCGAGGGCGACAGCGTCACCGGCGCCACGATCAATGGCTCGGGCGGGCTGGTCGTCGAGGCGCAGCGTGTCGGTGCCGACAGCGTGCTCAGCCAGATCGTCGAGATGGTCGCCAGGGCGCAGCGCAGCCGCGCGCCGATCCAGAAATTCGCCGACATCGTTGCCGGCTGGTTCGTTCCCGCCGTGATCGCTGTCGCCATTCTCGCCTTTATCGGCTGGTCGCTCTGGTCGCCGCCGCCGGCCATGGCGCATGCGCTGATCGCGGCCGTCTCGGTGCTGATCATTGCCTGTCCCTGCGCGCTGGGGCTGGCGACGCCGATGTCGATCATGACCGCAGCCGGGCGCGGCGCCCAGGCGGGCGTTCTGATCCGCGATGCCGAGGCGCTGGAGCGGTTCGAGAAGGTCGATACGCTCCTCGTCGACAAGACCGGAACGCTCACCCTGGGCAAGCCGGCGCTGGTGGGCGTGCAAGCCGCCGCCGGCCATTCGCAGGATGCCGTGCTCGGCTTGGCCGCCGCGCTCGAGCGTGGCTCGGAGCACCCGCTCGCCAATGCGATCCTGAGCGGCGCCGAGTCGAAGGGGCTGAATCTGGAGCCGGTCGAGGACTTCCAGTCCGTCACAGGCAAGGGCGTGACCGGCCGTGCCGGTGGACATAAGCTGGCGCTCGGCAATCTGGCCCTGATGAGCGATCTCGGGATCGATCCGGCGGCCCTCCAGGCGGATGCCGATGCGCGCCGCGATGCCGGCGAGACCGTGATCTTCCTCGCCATCGACAAGGCCTGTGCCGGCTTCATCGCCGTCGCCGACCCGATCAAGGACACCACGCGCGCCGCGCTGAAGGACCTCGCTGCGGCGGGGATCCATGTCATCATGGCAACGGGTGATAATGAACGCACGGCGAGGGCGGTTGCCACCCAACTCGGCATCGAGGATTTCCATGCCGGTGTCATGCCGGCGGGCAAGGCGAAACTGATCGAGGAGCTCCAGGCTGGCGGCCACCGCGTCGCCATGGCCGGTGACGGGGTCAATGATGCTCCGGCGCTGGCCCGGGCCGATGTCGGCATCGCCATGGGCACGGGCGCTGATGTCGCGATCGAGAGCGCCGGGATCACGCTGGTGAAGGGCGATCTGACCGGCATCGTCCGCGCCCGCCATCTGGCGAAGGCGACGATGCGCAATATCCGCCAGAACCTGTTCTTCGCGATGATTTACAATGCCGCCGGGGTTCCGGTTGCGGCGGGCGTATTGTATCCGGTGTTCGGCATTCTGATCTCGCCGATGTTCGCCGCCGCGGCCATGAGCCTGTCCTCGGTTTCGGTGATTTCCAACGCGTTGCGTCTGCGCAGCGTCAAACTCTGATGTGGAGCCGGCAGCGGCTCGCGAGTAAAAGGTAAGAAGTATGGATCGGCGCAATTTTCTCACCAGCACGGTCGCACTCGGCGGCTTCGCAGCGGCTTCATCGCTGCTGCCGGCCTGGGCCCAGAGCGCAGCGCCACTGAGCAGCGCCGGCCTGCCGGCCCTGACGGGCACGCGCTTCGACCTCAATGTCGGCCGCACACCTGTCACCATTGATGGCCGCGGCAGCCGGGCGGTGACCGTGAACGGTCATCTGCCGGCGCCCGTGCTGCGCTGGCGCGAGGGCGATGACATCACGCTCAACGTCACCAACGGGCTGAACGAGGATACCTCCATTCACTGGCACGGCATTCTTCTTCCCTTCCAGATGGATGGCGTGCCCGGCCTGACCTATCCCGGGATCGCGCCGGGCGAGACTTTCCAATACCGCTTCCCGGTGATCCAGTCGGGCACTTACTGGTACCACTCCCATTCCGGCCTGCAGGAACAGATGGGCCATTACGGCCCGATCATCATCGATCCGGCCGGCACCGACCCGATCGCCTATGACCGCGAATACGTGCTGATGCTCGGCGACTGGACCTTCGAGGGTGCCCACACCGTCTTCAACCGGCTCAAACAGGTCGCGGATGTCTATAATGGCCAGCGCCGCACCCTGGTCGATTTCTTCCGCGATGCGCGCGAGGAGGGCCTCGATCAGGCCGTCGCCGAGCGCGCCATGTGGGCGCGGATGCGCATGAGCATGACCGACATCTCCGATGTCACGGCCGAGGCCTATACCTATCTCATCAATGGCCATGGTCCCGAGGATAACTGGACCGGCCTGTTCCGGCCCGGCGAGCGCGTGCGGCTACGGATCATCAATGCCTCGGCAATGACCATCTTCAATCTGCGCATCCCCGGCCTGCCGATGACGGTGGTCCAGTCCGACGGCCTCGCGGTGCAGCCGGTCGAGACCGACGAGTTCCAGATCGGCGTCGCCGAGACCTATGACGTGATCGTCGAACCCGGTGACCGGGCCTATACGGTGATGGCCGAAAGCATTGACCGCAGCGGCTATGTCCGCGCCACCCTGGCACCGCGCGCCGGCATGCAGGCCGCCGTCCCGCCCCTGCGCGAGCGGCCGCTGCTGAGCATGCGCGATATGGGCATGGATCACTCGGGGATGGCCGGGATGGACCACTCGGCGATGGGGCATGAGATGCCCGCCGCCGCAGCGACGGCGCCCGTTGATCACAGCACGATGGATCACGCTGCCATGGGGCATACGATGCCTGCGCAGCCAGCTCCGATGGATCACGCGGCGATGGGGCATGCGATGCCTGCGCAGCCAGCGCCGATGGATCACGCTGCCATGGGGCATGCGATGCCTGCGCAGCCAGCTCCGATGGATCACGCTGCCATGGGGCATGCGATGCCTGCGCGGCCAGCTCCGATGGATCACGCCGCCATGGGCCATGCGATGCCTGCGCAGCCAGCTCCGATGGATCACGCTGCCATGGGCCATGCGATGCCTGCGCGGCCAGCGCCGATGGATCACGCGGCCATGGGCCATGGCGCGGCGCCGATGGCCGGGATGGAGGCGCCGCTGACCCATGACCACCCCACCGGTCCCGGCGTCGCCATGATGCCG
>NZ_CAXBKN010000075.1:0-15808 GCF_963976135.1 uncultured Maricaulis sp. | reverse complement strand
AAATCAGTCTGTTTCAGTGTCACGGCGACGCCGTTTTCAAACTGCAGGCGGACCAGGCCGAGATCCTCGACGACTGTGCGTTCGGCGACGGTGCCGGCCGGACCGAAATCGGTATAGGCAAAGCTCTGCTCGCCGCTGTCTTCGGGAGCATCGACAGGCTCGGCCGCGCTGGCCTCCCAGACAGCCCGGATACTGGCTTCAGGATCAGCGATCACTTCCGACGTCGCGAGGAAAAGCAGGGGCGCACCGCTCCATTGCGCATTCCAGGCGTCGTTGACGGCTTCGAGCGTGATGCGATCGGCGCTGGCATCGAAACGGGCCAGACCGGAAGCCGGGGTGGTGAATACCTGGCCACCGCGCCAGCTCGACCAGATCGCATCCGACAATTCACCACTATCGCGGGTGCCGGCCTGGTCGGCCGAGTTCTGCAGACTGGTACGGAAATTGGCCAATTGCTCGTCGAGCTCGGCCTGGGTGAAACCGTATTGCGTGGCGCGGCGCAATTCCTGCTCGATCACCTCAACCGCCTCGGCCCAGCGTTCCGGGGTTGCGACCGCGAGCACGCTGGCCTCATCGGCCAATTCATAGCTCGATGAGTGACTGGCTCCGGCCTGCAGCAGGGGCGAGACACCGGAATTGACGATAGTGCGCAGACGGCGCGACAGGATGGCATCGCCGAAACTGGCGAGATTATCGTTGAAACGGCTCTGCGCGGTATCAATTTCAGGCTGATAGGGCCGGATCGCATTGACGGTGAAGATCGTGAAGACCTCCGGGTCATTGAAATAACCGACCGAGAAGGGACGCGCCTCGAGCACGCTGCCCAGATCCGGATCGGGACGGGCGTCCTCGCGTGCCTGCCAGTCACCAAAAATCTCGCGGATTTTCGCCTCGATCTCATCAGGATCGATCGAACCGACGACGACGACCATGCCGCGCTGCGGCACGTAGAAATTCTCGTAATAATCAACGAAGCGGTCGCGCGGGACCGTCTCGAGAATCTCGACCGTGCCGATCGGATCGCGCTCCGGGATCAAGGTGCCGGGCAGCTGGAAATACTGTAGCGCCGTGCTCCAGCGCCGGATCGCCGTATTACGGAAGCGTTCCTCGGACAGGATGACACCGCGTTCGCGATCAATCGCTTCGGGATCGAAGACCAGCTCGCTGGCGGTCTCGCGCATGATGAAGAGCGCCGTGTCGATCGACTCGGCATCAGCCTCGGGCAGATCGAGCTGATAGCCGACAGTGTCAAAACCAGTGAAGGCGTTGGTATCGGGACCGAATTGCAGGCCATGACGCTCGAGCAGCGGGATCATCTCGCCTTCGGCGACATTGGTCGAGCCATTGAAAGCCATGTGCTCGATGAAATGCGCCACGCCACGCTGGTCATCAGCTTCGCCCAGCGAGCCCATATTGAACACCATCCGCACCGACGCGACATTGGGTGGAGTCTCATTGGCCAGGATCGCATAGCGCAGGCCATTCTCGAGCCGGCCATAGCGCACGGCGGGATCGGCAGCGAGATCGCTGGCATCCTGGGGCCAGACCACATCGCTCGCGCGGTCAGCCGGCTGGCAACTCGCGAGTATCAGCCCGGCAAGCACGGGCAGGAGGGCGAGCCTGAGAAGGACCTTGAGCGACATGATGTTCACCGTTTCAGCTTTGAGTGCGGGCGCACCATAGCGTGCAGCGCGTCCCGGTCGAATAAAATGACGGTAAGGCCGCGCGCAATCAGACCGCGATCTGCTCGACCGGGTCATGCTCGGCGACCCAATGGCCCGGCTCGACCTCGATCAATTGCGGCTGGTATTGCTCGGCATCGGGATCGTCGATCAGTTTCGACTGCATGAAGCGCAATTGCGCCCGCGTATCCATTGGCGAGGGCAATTCACCGTCGAGCTTCAGGCGCTTGCGGGTCTTCTCGATCAGCGGGTCCGGGACAGGCACAGCGGAAATCAGCGCCTGGGTATAGGGATGGCGCGCATCCTCATAGATCTGGTCGCGATCCGCCATCTCCACGATGCGGCCGAGATAGAGCACCATCACCCGATGCGAAATCTCGCGCACCACAGACAGATCGTGCGAGATGAAGATCATCGACAGGTCGAGATCCTGTTGCAGCTTGATCAGCAGTTCGACGATCTGGGCCTGGATCGATACGTCGAGCGCGGAGACGGCCTCATCGCAGATCACCAGTTTGGGATTGAGGATCATGGCGCGGGCAATACCGACGCGCTGGTTCTGGCCGCCGGACAATTCGTGCGGATAGCGATTGATCATATTCCGGTCGAGACCGACCCGGTCCATGATTTCGCGCACGGCATCCTGGCGCTGTTCGCGATTCATATCCTTGCGGAAGGTCTGCATCGGTTCGGCGATCGAGGCGCCGATCGTCATGCGCGGATCGAGCGAGGCCATCGGGTCCTGGAACACGATCTGCAGGTCTTCGCGCGAATTGCGCATTTCCTTGCGGCTCAGTCCGAGCAGATCGCGGCCAATCCAGGTGACCGCCCCTTCCTGGGCCGGCACCAGGCGCAGGACCGCGCGCGCCAGGGTCGACTTGCCACAGCCGGATTCGCCGACCACACCCAGTGTTTCGCCGGCCTTGAGGTCAAAGCTGACGCCATCAACTGCGCGCAAAGTCTTGTAGGTCGGGCGCAATCCGCCACTGACCCGAATCGGAAACTGGACCTTGATGTCATCAACGCTCATCAGCGGCTCGGCGCCTTCCTGCTCGACCACGGGCTTGAGCTGGACATGGCCCGGCCGGTCCGGCGCGTCGATACGCGGCATCGCGTCGAGCAGCATGCGTGTGTACTCATGCTTGGGATTGGCAAAAATGTCTTCGCAGACGCCGCCTTCGACATATTCGCCATAGCGCATCACTTCGACCCGGTCGGCCATCCGCGCGACAACACCCATATCATGGGTGACGAAGGCCAGGGCCGCGCCGGTGTCGCGCTTGAGCTCGTCCATGATGTCGAGCACTTCGGCCTGGACCGTCACGTCGAGCGCCGTGGTTGGCTCGTCGCAGATCAGCAGGTCGGGTTCACACAGCATCGACATCGCGATCATCACGCGCTGACGCATGCCGCCGGACAATTCGTGCGGATACTGGCTCAAACGGCGGTGGGCTTCAGGAATGCGGACCCGGTCCAGCCATTCGAGTGATCGCTGCTCGGCTTTCTTGCCGTGCAGTTTGAGGTGAATGCCCAGCACTTCGCCCATCTGGTCGCCGATCCGCATATGCGGCGTCAGCGAGGTCAATGGGTCCTGAAAGATCATGGTCATCTTGCGGCCACGCACGCGATTGAGCTTGTGCGGTGGAAGGCCGAGAATTTCCTGTCCACGGTAACGGATCGATCCGGTCGCGCGGCCATTCGAAGCGAGCAGGCCCATCGCGGCCAGGAAGGTCTGGCTCTTGCCCGATCCGGACTCGCCCACCACTGCCAGGCATTCGCCGGCGGCAATCTCCAGCGAGATCCCCCTCACCGCATTGACTGCGCCATCGGGCGTATCGAACCGAACATCCAGGTTTTCCACCTGCAGGATCGGTGGCGCACCGGCCGGCTTCTCTCCGCTATGCAACACAATCAAACTCCTCACACACGGAATTGGGGCCGCAAAGCATATCGCCGATATCGCGTAAGACCAGCACGCGCATCATCAAACGCTGCGGTCATATCAAATGAGACCGCTTGCCTATCACGCCGATCACCGTAAACCGCTTATCCGGTGTTGTCCGCAGCCAGATCTGCCAGGCCTTCGCACAACACCCGGCTTCGCGCGCCCGGGACAGCAAACCGCAAGGCGCAGGGCCGGACGATTTTGGTGCGGCTGGGTTGTCCGTACTTGGAGCTGTCCGCGAACGGGGGCAAGCTCTGCGCCGGACAGGACCGCCCTGCGGACAGGGGCCGGGATAGAAGCGGGATGTATGACTAATTCGAAAGACATGCTCCGAACGCTCTATCGCAGTTCACCGGCGGCGATCATCGTGATCGACAATGCACGCCAGCTGACGGCCCTCAACCCCGCTGCGGAACAATTGTTCGGCCATCAGGAAGCCGAGCTGATCGGCACCTCGGCCCAGACGCTCCATGCCGACCCGCGCGAATTCGATCAACTCGGACAGACGCATTTCAGTCGCGCTGCTGCCGAGACCACTTGCTCCTATACGGCGCGTTACCGGTCGAAGTCGGGCCGCGTATTCGATGGCGAGACCGTGGCCAGCGCAGTCATTTCAGCCAGCGGCGAACGCGATGGCCATGTCTGCATCATTCGGGATGTGACCGCCGAACTGTCCCTGCAGGCCAAGCTCGAGGCCAGCGATATCCAGCTGCGCGTCGCCCTGTCCTCGGCCAATGAGGGCACATTCTCGCTCAATCTCGTCTCGGGCCTGGGGTCGACGCGTGGCTTCATCAATGAATTTCTCGGCATCAAATCGGCTGATGCGACGATCAGCCTGACCCGCTGGACCGAGGCCCTGCACGAAGCCGACCGGGCTGAATTTCTCGACGCCATCGACCGGCTGCGAACACAGCCGACGGCGGGGCTGGAGTCGGTGTACCGGGCGCGCCGCACCGACGGCGTCTGGCGCTGGCTCGAGACCCGTGGACGGGTCAGCGAATTCGCCCGTGACGGCACGCCTCTGCGCATTTCGGGCATCATCGCCGATGTGACCGAGCGCCGGGCGCTGGAAGTCAAACTCGCCGAACGCGAACAACAATTGGAGAATGCGATCGCGGCGGGTTCCGCCGGTATCTGGGAGATCGACCCGGCAAACCCCGACGTCGTCGTCATCGGCCCGATCCGGGAGATGCTCGGCGTGCCGGATGAGCTGGAGAAGATTGATCGGGAAACCTGGCTCAGCCAGATTCATCCCGACCACCGCGAGGCCTTCACGACGGCGACGAACCGGCTACTGAGCGGTGAGACCAATTCCCTCGATATCGAATACCGGCTGCGCGACGCCCGCTCCGGACAATGGATCTGGCTGCGGGCCAGCGGTCAGCGGATCCAGCAGGACAAACACCGCCCTATTGTCGCCGGCGTCCTGACCGACATCACCGAACAGAAAGCATTGGCCGAACGCCTCACCCGCAATGAGCATATGGTTCGAGAGGCGATGGCATCGGTGAGGGATGGGGTGTGGAGCGCCGATCTGAAGCGCGAAACCGTCCGCATTTCGGGCTTCCTTGTCGACCTGCTGAAAATCGGCACGCCCAATGAGGAAATGCCGATCAAAGACTGGCTGGCATCACGCCTGTTCGCGGACAGCCACCGCGGTGCCGAACGCCTGGTGAATCTGAAGCAGACACCCATGACCGGCGACAAGCCTGGTGAAATCAACACGGTTGAGTACCGGATGGTCAATGATGACGGCGAAGTCACCTGGGTCCGCAGCCGCGGCCGCGTGATCGAATGGGATGAGAATGGCAAACCGCTCCGGGCAGCGGGCACGCATTCCGACATCACCGAGGAAAAACGTCTTCAGACCGAACTGGAACGTCGTGATATCCAGTTTCGCGACGCTTTGGCGGCGACGAATGAGGGCGCCTGGCGGATCAATCTGAAAACCCGGATATCCGACGTCACGGCAGTCATCAGTGAAATGGTCGGCCTGCCGCCGCGCGATGCCCGCATTGCCCGCGACGAGCTGATATCGCGCATCCATCCCGAGGACCGCCCCATCGCCGAGGCAGCCTTTGCGAGCCTTATTTCGGGCGGGGCGGAGACGGTGGATTACACGGTCCGATTCCACTCCCAGAAAGCAGGCTGGATCCATATCCACAGCCGCGGCCGCGTCAGCGCGCGCGATCCGCAGGGCAACCCCCTGATCGTGTCCGGCTTTCTCTCCGATGTCACGGAAAGGCTGGAAACCAGCCAACGCCTGCAGGAACGCGAAGATCAATTGACGGACGCTATCCGGGCGACGGCGCTGGGCATATTCCGTATCGATATCGACCGCTCGGAGCTCTGGGTCCGCGGCAATGTGGCCGAGGAGTTGTTCGGAAGCGGCGCCGAAGCCCGCATCCCGACCCAAGCCTGGCTCGACAAGGTTCATCCGGACGATCTGGAAACGGTCACCAATGTCACGACCGCGATGTTCCGCGGCACCGACCCTGTCGCCGTGATTGATTATCGGATGCGAAGCCGCGAGGGCCAATGGATCTGGTATCAGGTAAGCGGCCGGGTCGTGGAGGCAGACGATAAGGGCCGGGTTCGCAATATCAGCGGCGTGATCTGGAATATCGACCCGCAGAAACGGCTCAATGATGCCCTGCTCGAGGAACGCCAGCGCTATGAGGCGATCTATCGGGCGACGCCGGCGATGATGCACACCATCAATGCCGACGGGACCATCCGCGAGGTGAGTGATTTCTGGCTGTCCTCCCTGGGCTATAGCCGGGAGGAGGTTGTCGGGCACAAGTCGACCGAATTCCTCGACCCGGAATCCTGTCAGCGCGCAGTCGAATCCTCCTTGCCGGAACTCTTCCAGAGCGGTCGCAATACGGACATTCCCTACCGCTTTGTTCGCAAGGACGGCACCAGGCTGGATGTGCTGCTCTCATCCTTCCTCGAGCGCAACCCGGCTGGCGAGCCGCTGCAAAGCTATGCCGTCATCACCGACGTCACGCCACTGCGCGCCGCCTATGCCCAGCTCGAGCGCACCAATGCCGAACTCGACCGGTTTGCAACCGTAGCCAGCCATGACTTGCAGGAACCGCTGCGCAAAGTCGCGGCCTTCGCCGGTCTGCTCCGGCGACGCTATACCGGCCAGCTCGACGAGGAAGGCCGTCGCAGCCTCGATTATCTCGTTGATGCCGCACAACGCATGCAGCGCCTGATCGACGATTTGCTGGCCTATTCACGCATGTCGAGCCAGGCGCTCAGACTTCAGCCGGTCGATCTGGCCGCCCTCATGGCCGACGTTGTCGATCAGCTCGGCGCCGCAATTTCGGAATCCGGCGCGCAACTCGATATCGCCGCCCTGCCCACCGTCCGGGCCGACCCGCTGCTGATGCGGCAGGTGCTGCAGAACCTGGTCAGCAATGCGATCAAATATCGCGGCACCGAGACGCCACGCATCGAGATCCGGGCGCATTGCGACCCCGAGGCGTGGACCGTTTCGGTCACGGATAATGGTATCGGCATCGACCCGAAATTCTTCGAAAAGATTTTTGCGCCTTTCCAGCGCCTGCACTCCCGCGAAGCCTATAGCGGCACCGGCATCGGCCTCGCCATCGTGCGGCAGGCCGTCGAGCGGCATAATGGCCGGATCTGGGTGGAATCGGCAGAAAGGCAAGGTTCGAGATTCTGCTTCTCGATTCCGACCCATTACCGACCCGACGACAACAGGGCCGCCTGAGCCCTACTCGAAGCGCAGCGCCTCGATCGGGTTGAGCCGCGCGGCGCGATGAGCCGGGTAGAGGCCGAAGAAGACACCGACAAAGGCCGAAGCCCCGATCGCGATCGCGACAATGCCCGGATTGACCGAGATTTCGAGCTCACCAACATTGGCATAGGCAATCGTGCCGCCAATGCCGACGACAAGCCCGACGACGCCGCCCGTGACGCATAGCACGATGCTCTCGATGAGGAATTGATTACGGATATCGCTGGCGCGGGCGCCAACCGCAAGCCGCAGGCCGATCTCGCGCGTGCGCTCGGTGACCGAGACCAGCATGATATTCATGATCCCGATACCGCCGACCAGCAGCACGATCGCCGCCCCGACCGCAAGCAGAAGGCCGAGCTGGCTTTCGGTCTCATTGCGGGCGCGGATGAATTCGGCGAGGCTGGAGACATTGAAATCATCGTCAGCACCGGGCTGGACATCGCGCCGGACGCGCATCAGATCCTGGATGTCGGCGATGACGCGACCGGTGGATTCGCCGGCACCGACCTCGACATAAATCGTCTGAACCGGGTCGCGCACTGTGGGTGATGTTCCGGCCCCGAAGCGCTGCCGCACCGTGGAGAGCGGCAGGAAGATGATGTCGTCCTGGTCAGACCCATAGGAGGTCTGCCCCTTGGCAGCGACCGTGCCGACGATCGAGAATTGCTGCCCGCCAATTCGCACGGACTGGCCCACCGGACTGGCACCGTCGAAGAGTTCATTGACGATGGTCTGGCCGACCACGGCCAGACGGCGCGCCGATTGTTCTTCCTCAACGGAGAAGGCGCGACCTTCCTCGATGACCCATTCGCGAACTTCGAAATAGGCCGGATTGACGCCGGAGATCCGCGTCGACCAGTTGACGCCGCCGAATACCGCACTCAATCCAAATGCGCTGACTTCGCCGGACACGCCGCCAATACCGGCGACCTGGTCGCGGATCGCTTCGGCGTCGGCATCTGTCACCGGCGTTCCGCTGCCCTCGGCACCGCGGCGGCCACCGAACATCGAGGCCCCGGGGCGGACGATCAGAAGATTGGCCCCGAAACTGGCTATCTGGGCCTCAACGGCCTGTTTGGTTCCTTCGCTGATCGAGACCAGCACAATCACCGAGGCGACACCGATAATCACGCCGAGCATGGCGAGCGAGGAGCGCAGGGCATTGATCCGCAGGGCGGTCAGTGCGACCCGGATCGAGGCGAGCAAATTCATGTGCGGTCCTCCAGCACCTGGCCATCGCGGAATACAATCTGGCGGCGGGCGTGATCAGCGACTTCCTGCTCATGGGTCACCAGTATGATGGTGATGCCTTCGCGATTGAGTTGGTCAAAGATCGCCATGATGTCTTCGGACGTCTTGCTGTCGAGCGCGCCCGTGGGCTCATCGGCCAGCAGGATTTCAGGGTCATTGACCAGCGCGCGGGCGATGGCGACGCGTTGTTGCTGGCCGCCGGACAATTGAGACGGATGGTGATCGGTGCGTTCGCCGAGACCAAGTTGCTCGAGGCGCCGCAGCGCGCGCTGGCGCCGCTCGGCATGCGGCACACCGCCATAGACCAGCGGCAGGGCGACATTTTCCACGGCTGACGTGCGTGGCAGAAGATTGAATTGCTGGAAAACGAAGCCGATCGTGCGATTGCGAAACCGGGCCACCGCTTCGGGCCCCAGCGTGCCGAGATCCTCACCGGCGACGCGCAACAGGCCGGAGGTCGGCCGGTCGAGGGCGCCGAGCAGATTCATGAAGGTCGACTTGCCCGATCCGGAACTGCCCATGATGGCGACATATTCACCCGCCTCGATGGTCAGGGAGACACCATCAAGGGCGCGGATCGTCATATCGCCCATGGAATAGGTCTTCACCAGGTCCCGGCATTCAATCAGCGCCGTCATTCGCGCACCTCGCGGGCACGTGTGACCGCCAGATCGCCCTCGGCAAGGTCACCGGACACGACTTCGGTATGCTGACTGTCGGAAATACCCAGGCGCACGCGGCGCTCGACCAGCATGCCATCCGCTTCCTGGACCCAGACGGTGGCGGCACGGGTATTGGCCGCTTCGCGGGCCAGCGCCCGGTAGCGCTGCATCTGCTCGGGGGTCAGCACGGCCTGCAGCCCGCGATCAATCTCGGCCTGCAAGGCTTCGCGATCAAAGCCACCGCCGGCCTGGGCGGCAGCCTGGGCACGCCCGAAGGCGCTGCGGAAGACGGTGCCGGCGCTTTCAGCCTGCTCCGGGGTGAGGTCGAGCTGTTGCGTCAGACGGTCGGCAGGATTGCCGCGGCCGCCACCCTCGCCGCCCCGGCGCGGAGCACCCTCTGGCGCTGCTTCGACGGGCCGTGTCAGGCCCTCAAGGGCGGGCGATGGCCGGAAGCGCAGCGCTGCATTGGAGACGCGCAACACGCCATCACGCTCGCCGGTGACGATATCCATATTGGCGGTCATGCCAGGCAGAAGACGCTGGCCGGGATTGGCCGCCGTGATCACCACCGTATAGGTGACGACATTGTTCAGCGCGGTCGGCGACAGGCGTATCTGATCGACCAGACCGGTCAATTGCATGTCGGGATAGGCATCAACGGTAAAATTCACCGGCTGGCCTTCGGCAATCTGGCCGATATCCGCCTCATCGACCTGGGCATCGATCTGCACCTGGCCGAGATCCTGGGCGATGGTGAACAGGACCGGCGCCGACAGGCTGGCAGCCACGGTCTGGCCTTCATCGACGGCGCGATCGACAACGATACCATTGATCGGCGAACGGATCGTGGTGCGCTCCAGATCAATGCGCGCGCCTTCCAGCGTCGCGTCGCGCTGGCGCAGGACGGCTTCCGCATTGGCAATCTGGGCCTGGGCGACGGCGACATCGGCCAGCGCCGCATCCAGCGCAGCACGGGCATTGTCGAGCGCCGCCGCGGAGGCATTGCCGCGCTCGCTCAGGGTCTCGGTGCGATCAAAAGTCAGCTGGGCATTATAGGTATTGGCGCGCACGCGCGTCAGCGTCGCACGCTGCAGCGCCAGGCTGGCAAGCGCCGTGGCGCGCGAGGCTTCCGCTTCGCGGACCCGCGTCTCATAGGTTTGCGGATCCAGCCGGGCGATGACCTGGCCTTCCTCGACGCTATCATTGAAATCAACCAGGACTTCGGCAAGCTGGCCGGAGAGTTGGGAACCCACCTCGACGGTCACCAGAGCGCGCACGGCACCGGACGCCGCGACGATACTGCGGACCTCGCCCGTCGTCGTGGCCGCGGTCTCGATCTGGACCGGACCGGCACTGCCTTCAGCGCGCCCCAGAAACCACCAGCCGGCCACGGCCAGTACAAGCACGGCCATCATGGCCATAATCCAATTCTTATTTTTCAACATGCCTGCCTCTTGGCCTGTGCGCGAGAACGCGCCGCGCTGACTGACTTCTACTGCCTCAACGTGGCAGCGCCCGGATTCCGTCCCATGAACAACATCTCGTTGCGGTGTAGCGTGATGTTCGCGCAAAGGCTATCAGGTTGCAGCGAGGCAAGGGGCCGGATTGTGGATATTCAACAACTGCTTGAGATGCCGGGGATCGCAGGCCTGTTGGAGCTCGCTCCGGTGGTCGGTGGGGCCATCTGGGCGCTGCTGACGGCGCTGCTCTGGCGCAATGGATTCGGTGACCTGTTCGAGCGCTTCACACGATCGCGCTGGAGCACGGCGCAGCGCGCGGCCACCGTGTTGATGATCCCGGGCCGGGCCCTGCTTCTGACTCTCGCGGCCGGCCTCGGCGCCGGGCTGACGACGCTGGGCCTGCTGATCAATCTTGCCGTCCTCCTCAATCTCTGGCGGGCGGGCAAGCTCCTTATCGCCGGCTGAGCCGGTGGAGGGCAGCCGGTGCAGGCATGGTCAGTTTGTCACGCCAGCTGCAGGGTGACATGGCCCGAACTGGGCCTTATGTGTAAGCTTCCCAGCTGATAACGACTTGCAAACGCAAGCAGCCGCGACAGGACCGGATGTGACGCTCGACCAACTCGAAAAGGGCCAGATTTGCCACGTGACCGGCTTTATTCCGGGCTGCGAGGATCTGGTCATCAAATTGCGTGAGATTGGCTTTGCTGAATCCGACGAGGTCGAATTAATGCATCGCGGCCCGCTCGGCGCCCAGCCTCTCTGCTTTCGCCTCAACCGCACCCTGATTGCCCTGCGCAGTGATGAAGCCCGCGTCATCGAAGTGGACGCCCTGGCATGAGCCGCTTGCGTATCGCGCTGGTCGGCGCGCCCAATTCGGGCAAATCCACCCTGTTCAACGGGCTGACCGGCGGCCGCGCCAAGGTCGCCAATTATTCCGGCGTCACGGTGGAAACCCGCACCGGCTGGCTGCAGACACCGGGCGGCACCGAGATTGACCTGATCGATCTGCCGGGCATTTACGGCCTCAAGGCGCGCTCGACCGATGAGCGCATCGCCATCGATCTGTTGTGCAATGGCCGCGATGGCGAAACCCCGCCCGACGGCATTCTGGTTCTGATCGACGCAGCGCATCTTCGCACCCATCTGCACACCGTGCTGCAGATGCGTGCCATTGGCCGGCCGATGATCGTCGTGCTCAACATGATCGACCTGGCCGAGCGCGACGGGCTCAAGATCGATGTCGAACGCCTGCAGACCGAGCTCGGCGTCCCTGTCGTGACCTCGCGCGCCACCCGCGCTGCCGGCCGCGCCGACCTTCTGGCCTGCCTCGATGCCGAGACCGCCGGCTGGCAGGCGCGCAATGCCGCGGCCGAAAACACCGTCTGCACCACCGATATCGACCTGACCGCCCTGCAACGCGAAGCCCGCGGTATCGCCAACAAGGCGATCCTGTTCGAACCGGCAATGAATCGACTCACCCGCCAGGTCGATAATTTCGTCCTCCACCCGGTTGCCGGACCGCTGATCCTCTCGGCCCTGCTCTTCTTCATGTTCCAGGCCGTCTATTCCTGGTCGGGGCCCTTCATGGACGGTCTCGAGGCCGGCGCGGCGGCGCTGGGCGATCTGGCCGGACGCGTCCTGCCCGCCGGCTGGTTCCATGACCTGATCGTGGACGGCATCATCGCCGGCGTCGGCAGCGTCGTCGTCTTCCTGCCGCAGATCGTGATTCTCTTCCTCTTCATCCTGGCGCTGGAGGCCTCGGGCTATATGGCCCGCGCCGCCGTGCTGATGGACGAGCTGATGCTGCGCGTCGGGCTCAATGGCCGCGCCTTCATCCCGCTATTGTCGAGCTTTGCCTGCGCCATTCCCGGCATCATGTCGGCGCGCACGATCGATAATGAACGCGACCGGCTGACCACGATCATGGTGGCGCCGCTGATGACCTGTTCGGCACGCCTGCCGGTCTACACCCTGATCATCGCCGCCTTCATCCCGCCCGATGCCGTCGGCCCCTTCAACCTGCAGGGCATTGTCATGTTCGGCCTCTACCTCACCGGCGTTGTCAGTGCCGTGACGGTGGCTTTCGTGCTCAAGCGCACCGTGACCAAGGGGTCCAACCAGGTCCTGATCATGGAATTGCCGACCTATAAACTGCCCAATCCGCGCGATTTCTTCCTCTCGCTCTGGGGCCATGTCTCGGCCTTCCTCCGCCGCGCCGGCACCATCATCCTGACGACCTCGATCATCCTGTGGTTCCTCGCCAGCTATCCCTCATCGGCCGCGACCCTGCGCGACAGCTATGCCGGCATGATCGGCTCGGTGCTGGAGAAGATCCTCGCCCCGATCGGCTTCAATCTCGAGATTGCCATCGCGCTGGTGCCCGGCATGGCGGCGCGCGAAGTCGCTGTCGGGGCGCTGGGCACGGTCTACGCCATCCAGGGCGGCGAGGAGAATGTCGAAGGCCTGGCTGCGGCGCTGCAGGGCGCCTGGTCGCTGCCAACCGCGCTCGCCTTCCTCGCCTGGTATGTCTTCGCCCCGCAATGCTTCGCCACCCTGGCGACGGCGCGGCGCGAGACCAATTCCTGGGCCTGGACCGGCTTCATGTTCACCTATCTGATGACGCTGGCCTATATCGCTGCCGGCGCCACTTTCCACATCGCGAGCTGGGCCGGGCTTTAGGGCACCAGATGACCCTGCAGCGTGTCGATGAAGGCGGGCAGCAAAGCCCGCTCGACATCGGGATTGCTCCAGAACGGGTTCATGAAGACACAGCGCAGCAGAACCAGCTGATCGCTGTCATATGCCCCGCCCCATGACGCCACATGCGCCCGCATCAGCGCGTCATAGCTTTCCGCCGCCATCACCGTGCGTGACACCGAAAACGCCGGATCAGCCTGCAGGCGCGTGAAGACCGCGCCGGTGCGCTGGTTGGATTGCGACAGGGCCTCGCCGGGGCGGGCCAGCGAGAAACAGAGAATATTGCTGTCGGCCGGCAGGAAGCGGGCGCTCGGTATCGCGGCAGCGATGGCAGACTGAAACGCCATCCGCGTCTCGATCGTGCTGCGCAACATGTCGCCAAAGCGCTCCGGCCCGAAACCGATCGAGCGCCCGGTCAGCCAGGTCGCGGCGGCACCGGATGCGGTACGCGAGCCTTCCAGCGTGCAGGCCCATTTATCATTGGTCGCGGCGCGGTCGATATAGGGCGCCTGGAAGGATGAGGCGACATAGCCGCGGACATCGCGGGTCAGGAAGGCGCCGCAGGCATAGGGGACATAGCCCAGCTTGTGGGGGTCGAGCGTCACCGAGTCGGCGCGCGCGATCGCCCCCAGCGCCCGCACCCGGCCCGGCTCGAGGCATTGCTCCGCCGCACCGCCCAGCATCGAGCAGAAGAAGCCGCCATAGGCCGCATCGACATGATGCCAGATATCAATGCCCTCGGCGCGCAGGCCATCGAGCCGGTCACACACCCCGTCAACCGGGTCGATCTCGCCGGCCTCGGTCGTGCCGGCAACCGAGACGATGGCCAGGACCGGGCGCCCCTGATCGCGCGCCCGGGCGATCAGCGCATCCAGCCCGGCGAGATCGAAGCGGCCCTGGGCATCGAGCGGTGCATTCCAGAACGCCTCCTCACCGAGGCCGAATACATTCGCGGCCTTGCGCCAGGAGAAATGCTTGTTGCCCGGCGTGATCAGGACCGGGCCGCGCCAGGGCCGGCCGGTGGCGCGCATCAGGCGTTCGCCATAGTCGAACGGATTGCCCAGCACGCCGCTGCAGCCGCGCAGTTCCGCCTCGATGGCGCCGCTTTCAGCACGCCGGGCCTCGAAGGCGTCCCAGCCGATATGCGCGGCCTCGAAAGCCTTGAAGCGCTCGCCGCGGCTCTCATAGCCGTGCAGGGCGAGCGAGAGACAATGATCCATCCGGTAGCGCGCGCGCCACACCGCCTCGAAATTGGCCACCGTGCCGCCACCGGTGAAATGCCCCTGCGCCAGCGCCGGATCATAACCGACCATTCCGGCGAGCATGGCGATCGCTTCATCCTCGATCACGCCGCCAACCCGCGCCACATCGCGCGAGGTATTATTGGGATTGTGCAAGAGGGTGGCGAAATGCCCGAGCAGGGCCGGCAGCGAGACCTCCGAGACCATGTGACCGACATAGCGCGGTGTGAAGGTCGGCACTTCGGCGCACAGTTTCTCGCGCAGCACCCGCACCGCCTGGCCGAGGCGCTCGCGTTCACGCAGGAATTCAGGCGACAGGCGGCGTTCCGGCGAGATCGCCTCGGGGTCATCGCTGAACAGCGAGCGGCGCCAGTCAAACCAGTGATCGAGGATCGCCTGGAACTCGCCGCGCACCCAGGCCGAGTTCTCGGATTTGGGGCCGAGGAAATAGGCGTCGCTGGCAAAGCGGGATTCGATTGGGCTGGACATCGCGGCCTCCTGCAGGAATGCCTATCAAGTCCGGCGCTTGATAAATATCAATGATTAATTCTGCGGCAAACGCGCGCAGGTTTTCCGCCCGTTCACGCCAGCGCCCCGGCCATCTCCACCAGCTTGGCGACGGTATTCATATTGCGCGCCGTGCCGGCTTTCGCGGCCGGAATGACCAGTTTCGACTGACCCATCCCCCCCGGATAATGGACATAAATCTCGCGCACGCCGGGACGGATCTCCTCATCGGCCCGGTGCCTGAGCCCGTCCAGCTCGCCGGGCGCGCCATCCAGGAAGATCGCGACGGTGCGATTGCCCGGCTGGTCAGGGAAGGGATTGGCCGCAAGCACGGCGCGCATCTCGTCGGCCGTGCGCACCATCACCGCAACCGGCTTGCCGGCCCAGGCGAGCAGCGCCGCCTCGAGACCGGCCTTCACCGCCGCCGCATCCTGATCACTGGTGAAGACGACATTGCCCGAGGCGATCCAGGTTTTCACCTGGCCATGGCCAAGCGCCTCACACATGGCGACGAGCTCCCCCATCGGCAATTTTCCGGTGCCGCCAACATTGACGGCCCGCAGCAGGGCGATGAAGGCGGTCATGGCGGGG
>NZ_CAXBKN010000074.1:0-15809 GCF_963976135.1 uncultured Maricaulis sp. | reverse complement strand
GGCTGACCCAAAGGTCATACCCCAGATATTGCGATCAACTTGTAGCATTCCACAACATCTTGCCCGTTTATGCTTGCACCCGGACCAGTATCGGGCGTAACGTCGCGGCTATGTTGTGGTTCAAGTGCGTAGTTTTCCAATAAACACCCTGGGGAGACACTCATGTCACTGGACAAAATCATCTGGGCCGTCTCGGCCCTCGTCGCAATTGCCTTCGCCTTCGTCAGTCTTGAAATGGCCGGCCTGATCCTGGCCATTCTCGGCCTCGCCTGCGGCTTCTTCATCAAGGGCGATCATCGCCGGGCCGTCATCCTCGCCGCCATTTTCCTCGCCGTCGGCGGCGCCTCGGCACTGGGCTCGATTCCGGCGGTCGGCACCTATCTCACCGCGATCTTCAGCAATTACGGCGCCGTGCTTTCCGCCGCATCGCTGATGGTGATCGTCATGGCGACCGCCGAACGCATGATCCCGGGCATGTCGAGCGAATAGAAGCCGGCCCAATCAGAACCCGACCAGAAGAGAGCCCCGGATTTCGATCCGGGGCTCTTTTCGTTGGCGTCCTACTTGACCGGATTGCCCGCCCTGTTTAACCCTGCCGGCTCAACCAACTGGAGCGTTTATGCGCCGCCTTCTTGAGTCCTGATACAGCCCGCTGATGCAGCGGGCTGGTTTGAAAACCCCATTCCGCCTGGCCATGCCGGCGCGGATCGCTTTTCTATTTCAGGAACAGACCATTGAAAAACACACAAAATATCCAGCTTCGTCCCGCCACGCCGGACGATGTCGAGCCTCTCACTGCCCTCTCCTACAAGACGATCCGGGTCAAATATCCCGACGTGATCGGCGCCGATATGGTCGAGGGTTATATCGCCTCAGGGGCGGTGCCGCACTACTATGCCGAGCGCAATGCCTTCACCCGCGTCGCCGTGGCTGATGGCGAGGTGATCGGTGCCTGCGCCCTGCGCGGCAATGCCGTCGATCTGATGATGGTGACCATCGATCACCATCGCAGCGGCGTCGGTTCGATCCTGTTGGCGGAGGCAGAGACCATCCTGTTCGCTGATCATGAGGAGATCAGCCTCGAGAGCTTCCGGGATAACCGGCAAGCGGTCGATTTCTACGCCAAGCATGGCTGGGTGATGCAGGAGGCCTTCACCGATCCCGATTACGGGATCGCGATGGTGCGCATGACCAAGCAGCGCAAGGACTAGGCTGATGGACCCGGCCTCGCCCACAGGCGGCGCCGGGTCTTTTTCCGTCAGGGCGATTGATCGCCGAGCATGATCGCCGGCAGGGACCATTTGAACTGGATGGCGCAGCCGCGCAGCACGAAGGCGAGCACAGCCGCACCGATCGTGACCCAGCTCGGGTCGAGACCAAGCGCCATGCCGGCGACATAGGCAGCAGCACCGGCCAGGGCTGCGAGCGCATAGATATCCTCGCGCAGGACCAGCGGCACATCATTGACGATGATATCGCGCAGCAGCCCGCCAAAGGCGGCGCTCATGACCCCGGTCAGCAATGCAATCGTCCAGTGCGCTCCGGCATCCAGGCCCGCGCGGGCGCCGAGGACACAAAACACCGCCAGCCCGACCGCATCAGCCCAGATCAGGACGATACGGCGCGTCGCCAGCCATTGTGCGCCCGGGGCCAGGAAATAACCCAACAAGGCACCGCCCAGCGCGATCCAGAGATATTTCGGCTCGACAATCCAGTAGACCGGCAGCTCGCCCAGCAGCACGTCACGCAGCGTACCCCCGCCCATCCCGGCCACGGCGCCCAGAATGGCCGCGCCAAAGGGATCGAGCGATTTGCGCGCCGCCAGCATGCCACCGGAAAAGGCAAAAAAGCCGATGCCGGCGAAGTCGAGAATCAGAAAGACGGTGCCGACATTCATGCGGACGACGCCTGGCGGGCACGGGCGAGCTGTCGCCGGGCCTGCTCGAAGACCAGCAGATCGGCCAGATCCCGCGCGCGCCAGGCGGCGGCCATCAAGATACCGGCCGAGACGGCCCACAGGCTGAGAATAACAAGAACCGACTCGATCTGGCTGAGGCCCAGCCGATCCCAGATGCCGGGATCAACCTCATTGATACCGATGGTCGCACCAACCGGCAGCGTGACCAGAATCAGGGCATAGGTCCTGAATGCCCGCTCGACCCTGCTGGCATTCAGCTCGGCATAGGTTTTGAGGAAATCGATCTGGGCATCATCCAGTCCGCCCAGAAGTCCGAGGCCGATCTTCCAATGCCCC
Organism: uncultured Maricaulis sp.; assembly: GCF_963976135.1. Taxonomy (GTDB): domain Bacteria; phylum Pseudomonadota; class Alphaproteobacteria; order Caulobacterales; family Maricaulaceae; genus Maricaulis. The sequence continues at coordinate 13,555 of NZ_CAXBKN010000074.1, read as the reverse complement.
GCCTGGTTGAGCGGGGTGAAATGGTCATTGGCGAACTGGTGCAGGCCGCGACGGGTGAAACCTGCCAATACGAGCAGGCGCCAGATCGCGAACCCTTTGGTCAACCGCTCCCAGACACCCATGACGACCGGATCGGTCCGGATCAACCCGTTTTTGCCCGCCTTGCTTGATGGTGTCATTTCGTCGACTTTCATGATCGCGGCACTCCCGGCACTTCCGGCACGCCAGGCACCGTCAGATATACCGCCACCGCAGTCAGCGCCACGATCAGCACCGCCCAGACGGCGGCATTGATATAGACCGAGCGCTTGGCCGAGCGGCGTTCCAGCCAGGTGCGCGGCCGCACGCCCTTGAAGAAGAAGACCAGCAGGGCCGCCAGATTGACGCTGACGATATTGATCATCAGCAGGAGGCCCGCGCGGCCGGCGAGCGCCCACTCACCGGAGCCGGCAAACAGGCCGGTCGAGGCCGCTGGCGGCAGCAGCGCGACGGCGACCATGACGCCCACCAGGGTCGATGGCAGGCCGGCCACGATGGACAGCGCCGCGGCAGCCCCGGAAGCCAGCGCCAGCGCTGTGGAATCGAGTCCGACAATCGTGCGATTGGTCAGTTCGGCCGAGCCGAGATTGACGTCGAAGACGAGGCCGATCACGACCGAGATCGCCATGCCGAGGAAAAGGCCGGAGAGCGCCGTGCGCGTTGCCTTGGTCATCAAAGCGAAATCACCCAGCGCCGAGCCAAGTGCGAAGGCCAGGATCGGTCCCAGCAGCGGCGCGATCACCATCGCGCCTATCACGGCGGCGACATTGTCAGCGGCAAGGCCGAACACGACCACAATGGTAGAGAGCGTGGTCAGGATCAGGAAGTCGCGATCGAGCTTGGTGCCGGCCTGGATGTCCTGATAGATTTCCTCACGCAGCGCGACCGTGCGGATTTTCTTCTTCACCTCGGGATCGGGCTCGGCCTCGAGCTTCGGCAGGCTGGCCTCGACCGGCAACACCACGAGGCGCCAGCCCTCCTGATGCTCCAGCATGGTGGATATCGTGTCGAGGGCCTTCTGACCGTCGCCTTCATTGAACACCATACGCATCAGCCGCCGTCCGCCGCTATCGGCATCGGTCAGACTGCAATCGAGCGGATTAGTCGCGAGCACGGCCTGATGCACAGGCCCGACCCTGTCGCCATCATCCATGCTGAGTTCAAACAGACGCATGGCGTCAGCCCTTCCCTGGGATATCGAGGCGGAAGATCAGGCTCGATGTGTCCCAGCGACTGCCGCCCGCATCCTGAATCTCGGAGTAGAACTGATCGACCATGCCGGTGACCGGAAGTTCGGCGCCATTGCGGCTGGCTTCATCCAGCGTGATGCGCAAATCCTTGCGCATCCAGTCGACCGCAAATCCATAATCGAACTTGCCGGCAATCATGGTCTCCCAGCGGTTTTCCATCTGCCAGGACTGGGCCGCCCCTTTCGAGATCGCACCGATCACCTTGGCCGGGTCGAGACCGGCACGCTTTGCGAAATTGAGGCCTTCCGACAAGCCCTGGACGATGCCGGCAATGCAGATCTGATTGACCATCTTGGCCAATTGTCCCGAACCGGCCGGGCCGATCAGCGAGGCCGCCTTGGCATAGGCGTCCATCACCGGTTCAACGCGGGCGAAATCAGCCTCACTGCCACCGCACATAATGGTCAATTGCCCATTCTCGGCACCGGCCTGGCCACCCGAGACCGGCGCATCGACAAAGCCGATGCCGGCGGCGCGCGCCTGCGCATCAAGCTCGCGCGCCAGCTCGGCGGAGGCAGTTGTGTGGTCCACAAGGATGGCGCCGCCCTGCATGGCCGGGATGACCTGGTCAGCGACAATGCGCACATCGGGATCATCGCCCAGGCAGAAAAAGACGAAATCCGCGCCGTCCACTGCCGCCTGGGGCGTCGCTGCGGCCTGGCCTGCATGGCGGCTCTCCCAGGCATCCGCCTTGGCGGCTGTCCGGTTCCAGACGCGAACCTCATGTCCGGCCTTCGCCAGATGGCCCGCCATCGGAAATCCCATCACACCAAGACCCAAAAATGCGCACCGTGCCATTGACCACTCCCAATTCAACTATCCCCTTGCTAGTCTCCCGCGCACAGGGGAGCAAGTCATCATGATCAAATCCGTATTGCGCATCGGCGGCATCACCGTCGGCCTTCTTGTCGCGGCGATAACTGTTTTCGCGCTCGTCTTCGCCAACCGCCTCTACGCCTCCCTGCCACAGACCAGCGGGACGCTTGAACTGGCGGGACTGGACGCGCCCGCCGACATCGTGCGCGACCGCCATGGCGTGCCCCATATTTTCGCCAGCAATTCCCACGACGCCTATTTCGCCCTCGGCACGGCCCACGCCCAGGACCGGATGTGGCAGATGGAGATAACCCGCCGCGCGATTCGCGGCCGGCTCGCCGAATTTCTCGGGCCAGACGCGCTGGATACAGACATTTTCTTCCGGACCATGGGGCTGGCCAGTATTGCCGAGGAAACCATCGGCAATCTGCCCGCCGACGTGCAAGCCGCCCTGGACGCCTATAGCGATGGCGTCAACGCCGTCATCACCGCGCCGGGCTATGTCGCCCCGCCGGAATACCAGATCCTGATGGTCGCACCGGAGCCCTGGACCCCGGCCGATACCGTCACCGTCTTCAAGGCGATTGCGCTCGACCTGTTCGGCAATGCCTTCCAGGAGCCGGCCCGGACCGCGCTCGAAGCTGCGCTCGGCGCCGAGCGCACCGAGGAATTCATCGGCCGCTATCCCGCCGACGCGCCGCGCTCACTGAGCATGGCCGATCTCGGCCTGACCGATGCGCCCGTACCTGCCACGGTCGCAAGCCCGCCGCCCGCCATCGGTCCGGAAGATCCCGGCCGCGATGGATCCAATAACTGGGTTCTGGCCGCCAGCCGCACCACGACGGGCGCGCCCATCCTGGCCAATGACCCGCATCTGGGCCTGCGGGCGCCGGATATCTGGTATCTGGCCCGCGTGACCACGCCGCAAGGCTCCACCGTGGGTGCCACCCTGCCCGGCACGCCCTTCGTAACACTGGGCCGCAATGACCATATCGCCTGGGGCTTCACCAATACCGGCCCCGATGTGGGTGATTTGCATCCAGCGACCGGGGCCGATGTCACCGGGACCCGCGAGGAAGTGATCCGGGTGCGCTTCGCAGATGACGTCACCATTACGCGCCGCGAAACCGCGACCGGCCCGGTGCTCGACCCCGAACATTTCGACTACGCCCTGCCTGATGGTGCCGAGTTTTTCGCCCTGCAATGGATGCTCGACGAGCCTGATGACGGCACGCCCGGCGTCGGCATGGCGATTTCCGGCGGCCGCGGCTGGGATGATTTCGTGGACGCGGTCCGCAGTTTCGTCGCGCCGCAACAGAGCATGGTGTTTGCCGCCAGCGATGGCGATATCGGCTTCTATGCCCCGGCCCGGATTCCGGTCCGCGATGCGGCCGGCGACTGGGTCTCGACCATCCCCTTCGATGCCCTGCCCCATACCCGCAATCCCGAGCGCGGCTTCATCGCCACCGCCAACAATATGATCGTGCCGGACGAATACCCCTATTATCTGACCAATGAATGGTATGGCGTCAGCCGCATCCGGCGGATTTATCACGGCATCGAAGCGCAGCCGCGCCATGATCTCGACAGCCTGCAGGCGCTGCAGATCGACACGGTCTCCGACATGGCGCTGCGCATCCTGCCGGTCCTGCGGACGGCCGAACCCCTGACGACGGCCGGGCAGGACGCTCTCGCCCTGTTGCAGGACTGGGATGCCGACATGGCCGTCGACCGGCCGGAACCGCTGATCTACTCAGCCTGGATGGTCGAGTTGCAGCGGCGCGTCTATGCCGATGAACTGGGGACTCAATTCAATCGCTGGTACGCGGATCGCCGCGTCTTCATGATGGATGTCCTGACCGGCGATCTGGGCCATTGGTGCGACAATATCCTCACCGATGATGTCGAGACCTGCCATGACTTGCTGGGGGCTTCGCTCGACGATGCCATCGCCAATACGGTGGCGTCACAGGGCCGCGACATCGCCTCCTGGCAGTGGGGTGATGTGCATTATGCGCGCAGCGATCATACGCCGTTCTCCAGCTTTCCGATCCTGAAGGACTGGTTCACCATCACCACACCGGTGCCGGGCGACGGGTCGACGGTCAATGTCGCGTCCTTCTCCTTCCGCCAGTCCGGCTATGCCGTGACCCACGGTGCGTCCTACCGCTCGCTGTATGATCTGTCGGATCTGGACAATTCGCGCTTCATGATCACGACCGGCCAGTCGGGCAATGTGCTCTCGCGTCATTATGACGATCTGGCACCGCTTTGGGGCCGGGGTGAGTATTTCCAGGTGCGCACGGACTGGACACCGGAGACGATGCCCGACGGTGCCCGGCGGCTGCGGCTTCAGCCCGCCTCGCCGTAACCCCCGCGCACGAAGACCAGAGATGGCACGGTCCGCGGCGTATCGAGGGCAATGACCTCGCCAATGATGATGTCGTGATCACCGCCGGCATGGACGGCATGCTGGCGGCAAACCAGTCGCGCGACGGCGCCGTCAATCATGGGCGCGACATCGCCGGTCCAGCTCGCACCGCACAGAGCGAGATCCGCTTCCTGGGCGCAGGCCTCGGCCATTTCGCGCTGATCATGGGCGAGGATGTTGATCGCGTAATCACGGGCATTGCGCAGCAAATCATAGCGATGCGTCGAGCGCTCGATCGACCAGAGCACGAGCGGCGGGTCGAGCGAGACCGAGGCGAAGGAATTGACGGTCATGCCCAGGGCCGCCTCGCCCGCATAGGTCGATACGATGGTCACGCCTGTCGGGTAACACCCCAATGCGTCGCGGAATGCGCGGCTATCAATCAAAATCTTCCCTTCGCATTCCGGCTCGAAACCTGCGCTTAACGTTAACGGTCTACAGGAGTTGGGTGAGATTAAACAAGGTGGGTAGACATGGCGGCGAACGACAGGCCGATCATCATCAAGAAGATCACCAAAGTTGCGGGCGGCCACCATGGTGGCGCCTGGAAGGTGGCCTATGCCGATTTCGTGACCGCGATGATGGCGTTCTTCCTTTTGATGTGGCTGATCAACACCACGACGCCTGACCAGAAGCGTGGCATTGCCGACTATTTCGCCCCCGCCAGTGTCAGCCCCTCCACCTCCGGATCCGGCCAGCCCTTCGGCGGCACCACGCCGGGCGAGGACGGCGTGCAGGGCAATGGTGACGCTTCCATGGTCCGTCGCCTCGCGCCGACCGTGCCCCAGGATGCCGACGACACCCAACAGCCTTCGCCGGCCGCATCGGCTGAGACCACCGACGAACCGGAGGTCAGCCAGTCGGCGATAGCGCAGGCACAGCAGCGCCGCGAGGACGCGATGTTCCAGAGCGCGGCCATGTCGCTGCGCCAGGCCATGCAGTCCATGCCGGAGCTGGCAGAACTGTCCAATCACGTGATTATGGATGTCACTCCGGAAGGCTTGCGCATCCAGTTGATCGACCAGGAAGGCCGGCCAATGTTCCAGCCGGGCGCCGCCGAGCCGAACCCGCGCGCCATTACCCTGATCAATGCCATTGCGGCGATCGCGGAACGCCTGCCCAACCGGCTTTCGATCTCCGGACACACCGATTCCGGCCCGGTCGGGGCCGGCGATTACACCAATTGGAATCTCTCGGCCGACCGCGCCAATGCGGCCCGGGCTGTGATGCAGGTCGCGGGCATCAGCGATGACCGTATCTATGAAGTGCGCGGCAAGGCAGGCTCGGAACCGCTCTATCCCGATGATCCATTCATGCCGGGCAATCGCCGCATCTCGATCGTCCTGCTGCGCGAAGCGCCGGTCCTGCCGGCCGGCCACGAGCTCTGATCCCTGGCCCTGGCGATGCGCCCGAATGGTAGCGGCTTGCACCAAAAGGGCTTCGCAAGCACGCCGGGCATATGCTAGCCTTCCGCCAGGGCCAGATCGGGCCCGACGCTTCCTGAAACAACAATATGCCGGAAATAACGTCTGTAGATGATTGGCAGATGTGGGCCGTACTTGGCGGCCTGTGCATCGCCATTGTTTTCTATTGCTGGGAACGCTTTGCGATCGAAATGGTATCTGCAGCGATCGTCGCGGTCCTGCTGGTCTTCTTCCATCTTTTCCCGCTTGAGACCGACAATCCCACCGTCAGCGTCTTGCTGGCGGGCTTCGCCAATCCGGCGCTGATCACCATCATGGCGCTATTGATTGTCGGCCAGGGCATTTTCCAGACCGGCGCCATGGAAGGCCCGACCCAGGCCCTGCTGCACTCCTTCGATCAATACCCCAAGGCGACGCTGCTGGGCATGTTCGCCTTCGTCTTCGTGATCAGCGCCTTCATCAATAATACGCCGGTTGTGGTGATGTTCGTGCCCATCCTCGGTGCCATTGCCAAGCGGATGGAGCAAAGCCCGTCCAAACTGATGATCCCGCTGAGCTATGTCTGTATTTTCGCGGGCATGACGACGCTGATCGGCTCTTCGACGAATCTCCTGGTCGCCGATTCGCTGATGTCGACATCGGGGATTCATCTCGGCTTTTTCGCACCGACAGCGCCGGGGCTCTTCCTGGCCGCGATCGGCGTCGTCTATGTGATGTTCGTGCTCCCGAAACTCCTGCCCGACCATTCCTCGATGGAAGCCGAGCTGGCCGGTGCCGGTGGCCGTCAATTCATCGCCCAGCTCGACGTGACCAGCGATCACCCCCTGGTCGGCAAGAAGCCCGTCGCCGGCATGTTCACCGACCTGCCCGACATGACGGTGCGTATGATCCAGCGCGGCGAGCACGCGCTCCTGCCCCCGTTCGACCAGATTGAGCTGCGCCCGGGCGATCTGGTCATCGTTGCAACGACACGCCAGACCCTGACCTCCCTGCTGTCGAAAAATGCCGATTTCATGCGCGGTCTGCTGCAGACCGCAGGCCCCGGCGATGAGCCCAGCCCGGGCGATCAACTGAAAATGACCGAGGCTGTCGTCGCACCGGGCTCGCGCCTGATCGGCCGCACCATTGCCCAGATCGGCTTTCGCCATTCCACAGGCTGTGTCGTGCTGGGGATCCAGCGCCGCAGCCGCATGATCCGCTCACGCATGGGCGAGATCCGGCTGGAAGCGGGCGACACCCTCCTGTTGTTCGGCGCCTCAAATTCCATGCGTTCGATGCGCGCCGACCGCGACCTCCTGCTCATGGAATGGTCGTCGACCGCCCTCGCCGATCCGCGCCGCGCCAATATCGCGCGGGTGATTTTCGGCGCCGTTGTCCTGTTCGCCGCGACCGGTGCCATGCCCATCGCTGTCGCCTCTTTCGTGGGCGCCGTGGCGATGATTGCCGGCGGCTGCCTTAATACCCGCCAGGCCGCGCGGGCCGTGGACATGCGGGTCTACCTGCTGATCGGCTCCGCGATCGCGCTCGGTTCCGCGATGCAAGCGACCGGCGCCGCCGATCTGCTGGCCCTGGGCGTCGTCTCGGCGTTCTCGCCTTTCGGCCCGGTTGTCTTGATGTCGGCGATGTTCATCCTGGTTGCGATCCTGACCAATATTCTCTCCAACAGCGCCACCGCCATTCTGTTTACACCGATCGCGATCGGCGCCGCCAATCAGATGGGCCTGGACCCGACCCTGTTCGCAATGACCGTGCTCCTGGCGGCCAATACCTCTTTCGCGACGCCAATCGGTTATCAGACCAATTTGCTGGTGATGGGGCCCGGGCATTACCGCTTCGTCGACTATTTGCGCGCCGGGACGCCACTTATCCTCTTGTTTTGGGCCGGATATACGGCCTATATTGCGTTGCATTTCGCGCTCGGTGGGGCTTGAGCGCGCCTCTGGCAGTGACCTGGATCAACTGACCTGAAAAATCTGGCTTGAATCAACCCAAGGCGAGAACGTGACCCACCCGTTTGCCACCCAGCAAATTCCGTTTTTCCTGACCGCGTCGGGTCCCTGCCCCTATTTGCCGGACCGTATGGAGCGCAAGGTCTTCACGCGCATCGAACTGGGCGAAGGCCCGGCGCTCAATGACGCCCTCACCCATGCCGGATTTCGCCGCAGCCAGGCCGTGCTCTACCGCCCCGCCTGCGAGAAATGCGATGCCTGCCGCTCCTCGCGCATTGATGTCGGACATTTCGACTGGAAGCGGCGCTGGCGAAAAACCCTGGCGCGCAACAGTGATTTGCGCGTCTCGACCGACAATGTCGCGGCAACGCTGGAGCAGTATGAACTGCTCGATCGTTATCTCGACAGCCGTCATCATGATGGCGATATGGCGGGAATGTCCTTCAGCGAATACGTGATGATGATCGAGGATGGCGCCCAACGCACCCATGTCACCGAATACCGCGACGCCGAGGGCGATTTGCGGGCGGCTGTGCTCACCGATGTTCTGCGCGACGGTGTGTCGATGATCTACAGCTTCTACGATCCGGAGGCGCCGCGCCGCAGCCTGGGCGCCTACATGATCCTCGATGCGATCCGCCAGGCGGAACTGGCGGGCCTGCCCTTCGTCTATCTGGGCTATTGGGTACGCGGCAGCCGCAAAATGGCCTACAAGGAAGAATTCCAGCCGCTGCAAGTGCTGACCCCGGCGGGGTGGCAGCTGCAGGCCGAACTGGAATATGAAGATGAGGACAGCCTGGGCGAAAATCCACAAACCGGCTGACGGGCTCTTGGGGGAGACAAGCATGGACAGACGCACATTCCTGAGCGGTGCGAGCATCGCTGCGGCGACGGTCGCGACCGCCTGCGGCGACAGCACTCAACCATCCGGACCGGCCGCGCCGGCTGTCCTGCGCGGCGTCAAGCAATTGCGCATGGTCACCACCTGGCCGGCCAATTTCCCCGGCCTGGGCACGGCAGCCAATAATGTCGCCGCCTTCGCGAATGCCGCCTCGGGCGGCTCGCTCGACGTGCGCGTCTATGCCGCCGGCGAGCTGGTCAGCGCGTTCGAGGCCTTCGATGCGGTCTCCGAAGGCACGGCTGACATGTATCATGGCGCCGAATATTACTGGCAGGGCAAGTCGCAGGCCTTCAACTTCTTCACCGCCGTGCCGATGGGCATGACGGCGAGCGAGATCATGGGCTGGGTCGAATTCGGCGGCGGCCAGGCCCTGTGGGACGAGCTTTCGGCCCAGTTCAACATCAAGCCCTTCCAGGCGGGCAATTCCGGCCATCAGATGGCGGGCTGGTTCAAGCGCGAGATCAATACGCTGGAGGACTTCCGTGGCCTGCGCATGCGCATGCCGGGCCTGGGCGGCTCGGTGCTGCGCGAACTGGGCGCGGCCGCCGTCACCCTGTCGGGCGGCGAGATCTATCCGGCGCTGCAATCGGGCGCCATCGACGCGACCGAATGGGTCGGGCCCTGGAACGACCTCGCCTTCGGCTTCTACCGCGAAGCGCCCTATTATTATGGACCGGGTTTCCACGAGCCGGGCTCGAGCCTGGCGGTCGGGATCAATCTGGATGTCTGGAACGGGCTGGAGGCCGACCACAAGGCCATCCTGCAACAGGCCTGCTGGGCCGCGAATAATCAGTGCCTGGCCGAATTCCAGTATCAGAACGCCCTCGCCCTCGATGTTTTGGTCAATCAGCATGGCGTGGAATTGCGCGCCTTCAGCGACGCGATCTGGGACCGGATCGGCACGATTTCCGAACAGGTCGTCGCCGATACCGGCAATAGCGATGCGATGACGCGGCGCGTCTATGACAGCTATCTTGGCGCGCGCAATTCAATGCGCAGCTGGGACCGGATCTCCGAAATGCCCTATATGGCACAGCGCGAACGCGTGCTGGGCGGCTAGGCATTATGCGGACGGGCGACAGACTCATCCTGACCCTGAGTGCCCTGGTCGTGGCACTCACCCTGGTCGACATCCTCACGAACGGCGGCGTCGCCGCCTGGTCAGCCGCACATCTGGCGAGCAGCGCCCATGCTGCCGGCAGCGTGCTGGGCCTGCTGGGCCGGATCGGCTGGCCGCTCTTGCTGATCCCGCTTCTGGCCGCGCTGGCCGGCCGTTTCATGCCCCTGCCCGATGCCCTGACCGGCGGCCTTCGCCGCGCCATCACCCTCATCGACACGATTAATTCCAGCATTGGCGGCGCCGCACGCTGGTTTGCCCTGGGCCTGGTGATCGCCACCGCGACCGTGGTCGTCCAGCGCTATGTATTCGGCTATGCCTCGACCAAGCTGGCCGAGAGCGTGATCTATATGCACGCCTTCCTCTTCCTGTTCGCCTCGGCCTCGACCCTGCTCGGTGACGGCCATGTCCGGGTCGATATTTTCTATTCGAAAATGAGTGCGCGCGGCAAAGCCTGGGTCGATCTGATCGGCACCTATCTCGCCCTGATCCCGATGAATATCCTGATCCTGTGGACCTCAACCGGTTATATGAATTCGACCTGGCGCATCCTGGAACGCTCGCGCGAGGCGGATGGCCTGCCGCTCGTCTTCGCGCTGAAAACAGCCATCCCGCTTTTCGCCGTGCTGATGATCGCGCAAGGCGTTTCGATGGCCGCCCGCGCCGCCCTGACCATCGCCGGCGACAAGGCACCCGCTACGCCGGCCAATGCCAGTGCCGGGGAGCTCTGAGATGAGCCTCGTCATCGAATTCCTGCCCTTCCTGATGTTCCTGGTCGCTTTTGCCGCCCTGCTGCGCGGCTATCCGGTTGCCTTCACCCTGGCCGGTGTCGCGCTCGGCTTTGCCCTGCTCGGCCTGGCGCTGGACCTGTTTGACCCGGTGCATTTGCGCGCCTTCCCGCAGCGCATTTACGGCAATCTGATGGAGGTCGATCGCTCCATCCTCGTCGCCGTTCCGCTCTTCGTCTTCATGGGCGTGATGCTGGAGAAATCGCGCATTGCCGAGGAATTGCTCGAAGCGATGGGGGCCCTGTTTGGCACCATGCGCGGCGGGCTGGGCATATCCGTCATCATTGTCGGCGCGCTGCTGGCGGCCTCGACCGGCATTGTCGGCGCCACCGTGGTGACGATGGGCCTGCTGTCCCTGCCGACCATGCTCAAACGTGGCTATTCGCCCGAGCTCGCCGCCGGCTCGATCGCCGCCTCGGGCACGCTGGGCCAGATCATTCCGCCCTCCATCGTGCTGGTCCTGCTCGGCGACCAGATCTCCAATGCCTATCAGGAAGCCCAGCGCTCGCAGGGGATTTTCTCGCCCGATATCGTCTCGGTCGGCGACCTTTTCGCGGGCGCGCTGATCCCGGGCCTGATGCTGGTGGGGATGTATATTCTCTACCAGATCGGCGTCGCGGTCTTCCGCCCCGATGACGCCCCCGCGGCCCCGGCCAGCGAAGGCGCCACCGACTGGGGCCAGCTGCTGCACGCCCTGCTGCCGCCCCTGGCGCTGATGACCGCCGTGCTCGGCTCTATCCTGACCGGCGTCGCCACCCCGACCGAGGCCGCCGGTGTCGGCGCCGTCGGCGCCACCTTCATTGCCGGCGCCCGCAATGCCGGTGCCGCGAAGAATCCTCTGCCCGGCCAGCTCGTCGCCTTCGCCGGACTTGCCGCCCTGCTCGGCCTGTTTGCCCTGGTCCTGTTCGCCAATATCGGCGCGGAACGGCGCCTCTATGTCGCCGATCTCGGCCCCGCCGCCAGCATGCTCGCCTTCGCCCTGGTCGCCATCACCCTGATCGGCGCGGCGCTCAGCCTTGTGCGCCTGAAACGCTCCGGCGTGCTCGATGATGTCATGGCCTCGACCGCCAATATCTCGGCCATGGTGTTCGTGATCCTGATCGGCGCGGCGCTGTTTTCCCTGATCTTCCGCGAGCTGGGCGGCGACGAGGTGGTCCAGCACGCCCTGTCCGCCGTGCCCGGCGGCAAGTATGGCGCCCTGGCCATCGTCATGCTGGTGATGTTCCTTCTGGGCTTCTTCCTCGACTTCATCGAGATCACCTTCGTCGTCGTGCCGATCGTGGCGCCGATCCTGCTGGTGATGGGGATCGACCCGGTCTGGCTCGGCGTGCTGATGGCGATGAATCTCCAGACCAGCTTCCTGACCCCCCCGTTTGGCTTCGCCCTCTTCTACCTGCGCGGCGTCGCCCCGCCATCGGTGACCACAGCCGCCATCTATCGCGGCGCGATCCCGTTTGTGGTGATCCAGATATTGGCGATTATCGCGGTGGTGTTGTTGCCCTGGCTGGCGACCGGGCTGCCGGAATGGCTTTACGGGTAGCGGTTCCCCCATTCCTCATTCCCTAAGACACCACTTCCCCCGGAGGAGCGTAGCGAATTTCGGGGCCTGGCACTCGGTGACGGTGCGTGCTCATTTCCGCTCCGGCGGACCCCGGAACAGGTCCGGGGGAAGCGTGTCTTGTTTTCGATGGAGTGCACCGCCCCCGCCCTTGGCGAATCCCGCCGGCGCGCTAGTATGGCCCACCACCCACGCTCACAGGATCACCGCGCCCCATGACCCCGATCCGCAAAATCGCCCTCGAGCGCGGCTTCATCATCATCCTGGCGCTGGTCGTCTCCTGGATCTTCCTGTGGATGATCCGCGATTATCTCGCCGCGCTCTTCCTCGCCGCCGTGCTGACCCTCTTTCTGCAGACGCCGCAGGACTGGCTCAGCGCGAAACTCGGTGGCCGCAAGGCGCTGGCCGCCGGACTGCTCGTTGCCGGCTCGGTGCTGGCCTTTGTCGTGCCGGCCTCGATCCTGCTCGGCGTGGTCGCGGAACAGGCGATTGATGTGACGGGCATGGTGACGCCCTGGGTGCAGGAACAGGTGGCGCTGATCCGGGAGAACGGGCTCGACAGCCTGCCGGAATGGCTGCCGTTTCGCGCCGACATCATTCAATACCAGGCGACCATCACGGCCCAGATCGGCAATCTCGCCGGCTCGGTCGGACGGTTGCTGGTTTCGAGCCTGCGCGCCGGCACCGGCGGCTTCCTGATCGCGACGCTGAATTTCTTCATCCTGGTCTATGCGCTGTTCTTCTTCCTGCTGACCGGGCGCGAGACTGGCCGCCAGGCGGTCGCCCTGATCCCGATGGTGCGCGAAGACCGCGAAATGCTGGCAGAGCGCGCCATCTCCACCATTCGCGCCACGGTGAAGGGCTCCTTCCTGATTGCGCTCGTACAGGGCTCGCTGACGGGGATCGGCCTGTTCGTGGCCGGTGTGCCCGGCGCCATCTTCTGGGCCGCGGTGGCGACCCTGCTCTCCATCATCCCGATGATCGGACCGCCTTTGATCTGGGGCCCCTCGGCGATCTGGCTGATCGCCTCGGGCCATCCTATCGCCGGCATCGCGCTGGCGGTCTGGGGCGCGGTCGTGGTCTCGACCTCGGACAATATCCTGCGGCCGATGCTGGTCGGCAAGGATGCGAAAATGTCCGATCTGATGGTGCTGATCTCGACCCTGGGCGGGCTCGGCCTGTTCGGCGCCGTCGGCATCATCCTCGGGCCGGTGATCGCGGCGCTCTTCACCTCGGTCTGGTTTATCTTCCGGGAGGCCTTTGCCGGGCTGCTGGAGGAGGA
>NZ_CAXBKN010000073.1:0-15834 GCF_963976135.1 uncultured Maricaulis sp. | reverse complement strand
GACCATTTTTCCTTCATGGTCACCAGTTCTTCGGCACTCGTCGGATGCACGGCACAGGTCATGTCGAACTGCGCCTTGGTCAGCCCCGCCTTGACGGCAATCGCCGCCATCTGGATCATCTCCGGCGCATCCGGCCCGACAATATGCACGCCCAACACCCTGTCTGTCTCCCCATCGACGACAAGTTTCATCAACATACGACTTGCATCATTGGTCAGTGAAATTTTCATCGGCCGGAAACTGGTCTTGTAAACGTCAACCTGCGCAAAACCTTTGCGCGCATCGGCCTCCGACAGGCCAACCGAACCAACCGGCGGCTGGGTGAAGACCGCTGACGCAATGTCATTGTGATCATAGGCGGTCGGATGCCCGCCAAACACGGTGGCCGCAAAGGCCGCGCCCTCGCGGATTGCCACCGGGGTCAGATTGACCCGATTGGTGACATCACCCACCGCATAGACGCTCTCGGCGCTGGTCTGCGAATAGGCATCAACCTTGATCGCACCCCTGTCATCCAGATCGACGCCGGCCTTTTCGAGGCCGAGCCCGACGACATGCGGGTCGCGCCCGATCGCATACATCACCACATCGGCGTCGACATGGCTGCCATTGGTGAGCTGGACGCGCTTCATGCCATTGCCAAGATCGGTGATCTTATCGAACACGGCATGGGTGATGACGCGAACGCCCGAGCGCACCAATTCCTCGTGTACATGACTGCGGACATCATCATCAAAGCCGCGCAGCACCGTATCGCCGCGATAGACCTGGCAGACCTGCGAACCCATCCCGGCGAAGATCTGGGCGAACTCGCACGCAATATAGCCGCCGCCAGCGATCACGACGTGCTTGGGCAGGGTTTCGAGATGGAAGGCCTCATTGGAGGAAATCCCCATCTCATGGCCTTCAATATCGGTTGGCGCGAAGGGTGTCCCGCCGGTGGCGACCAGGATCTTGCCGGCCGTGACGGTCTTGCCGGATTTGACCAGACGCAGGGTGTGGGCATCCTCGAACACGGCGCGGTCCTCGATGATCTCGACGCCGGAATTGGACAGATTGCGCCAGTAGATCCCCGACAGGCGGTCGATCTCGGCATCCTTGGCCGCGATCAGTTTTTCCCAGTCGAAGGTCGGCTTGCCGACCGACCAGCCATAACTCTCCGCAAGTTTGAAGGTCTTGGCGAACTCACTCGCATAAACGAGAAACTTCTTCGGCACGCAGCCGCGAATGACGCAGGTGCCGCCGACCCGGTATTCCTCGGCAATCGCCACCTTGCCGGCACCATATTGGCGCGCCATCCGCGCGGCGCGCACACCGCCGGAACCGGCACCGATCACGAAGAGGTCGTAGTCATATTGGGTCATCGGGATCGCCCCCTGTTGGTGTGCTATTCCAGCCCGGAAAGGTATTCCTGCACGCGTGGCAGTGCGCGTTCGGCAACGTCTGCGCCCCATTGCTGCCCGACAATGAACGAGCGCTCCATCAGTGTCGGCATGCGGGCAAGCAGAACCTGGCCGAGTTCGGTTTCATAGAATGCGATCGCGCCGGCCAGCTCTTCTTCGCTGAACTCGGTCGCGTAGAGCATGACGATCATGTCCGTCAATTCGGATGCTGAGGCTTCAAATTCCTCGAGCATAATGGCGATGACGGCGTCGAGCTGCGCCTCGGTCAATTGCGGCGCGCTCGCCTGGATCTGGGCCCGCATGACCGGTGCCATTGAGCCGATCATGTCCGATGCGAGATCAACCGCTCCAGTCTGCTCGGCCAGCTGCCGCGCGAGCACTTCGCGCTCATCAGCGGCAGCCGGTGCCACCGCGAGCAGGAGCGATGTCAGAAACGCTGCGCCAAGCATGGATAGACGCCTGTATAAGCCCATTTTCATTACCCCTATAATTCCAGCACGCGTGCTTCATTATCCTCGCCGACAATCACGACACGGGCGAGGCCGATGAACAGGCCATGCTCGACCACGCCCGGCAGCGCCTTGAGCCGATAGTCGACCATCGCCGCATCCGGGATCGCACCACAGGCGCAATCGAGAATGTAATGGCCGCCATCGGTCACAAACGGGTCAAGTCCGTCGCCCTTGCGGCGCAGCTGGACGTCCGGCCTGGCAATGCCGCAGGCGCGCAACACGTCATAAATCTGCTTGGCGGTGATGGAGAAGCCGAAGCGGTCGACTTCCACCGGCAGCGCAAACCGGCCCAGCTTGGAGACCAGCTTGCTCTCATCAATGACCACGATCATGAGATCGGACGCATGGGCGATAATCTTCTCGCGCAACAGGCAACCGCCGCCGCCCTTGATCAGCTGAAAATGGCCGTCGACCTCGTCGGCACCATCAACGGTCACCGAGATATGATTGACATGGTCGACATCGATCAGCGGCACGCCGACTTCCCGCGCCAGCTCTGCTGTCTGGTTTGAGGTCGCCACCGCCTGGATGCGCAAACCGTCCTTGATGCGCTCACCAAGCAGGCGGACGAAGATCTCGGCCGTCGAGCCGGAGCCGAGCCCCAGCGTCATGCCCTCTTCGACATAGGCGAGCGCCGCGGCCGCGGCGAGGGTTTTCTGGCGATCGGCACTCATGCCTCCACACCTCCGAGGAGCACGTATTTGAGCTCTGAGAACTCCTCGACACCCCATTTGCCGCCCTCGCGGCCAATGCCCGATTCCTTCATGCCGCCAAAGGGGGTCGAAGCCGATCCAACCATTGGCGCATTGACGCCGATCATGCCGTAATCAAGGCCTTCAGTGATGCGGTAAACGCGATTGACGTCGCGGGTATAGAGATAGGCCGCCAGCCCGTAGGGCGTGTCATTGGCGAGACGCAGGATCTCTTCCTCACTGTCGAGGCGATAGATTGAGGCGACCGGTCCGAAAATCTCGAAACAGGCCAGATCCATCGTGGGGTTACCACCCTCGATCAGGGTCGGGGCGTAGAAGGCACCGCCAAGCTCGTCGACCAGCGGCTTGCCACCGGTGACGATCCGCGCGCCGCTCTCGCGGGCATTGCGCACCAGGGCATCGACCCGCGCGACGGCTTCATGATGGATCAATGGACCAAGATCGGATGCGCCGTCAAACCCGTCGCCCGGCTTCAGCTTCGAGACACGTGCTTCCAGGGCTGCGACGAAGCGGTCCGCAATACTGCTCTGCACGATGATGCGGTTGGCCGACACGCAGGTCTGGCCGGAAACACGGAATTTCGAGGCAATCACGCCATCGGCCGCGGCCTCGATATCGGCGTCATCCATGACAATGAAAGGCGCATTGCCGCCCAGCTCCAGCGCCACGCGCTTCACGCCATCGGCGGCCTGGCGCATCAGCAGTTTTCCGACGACCGTTGAGCCGGTGAAGCCGATCATCTTGACCTCCGGCGCTCCGGTCATCACCGGACCGAGCGTCTGGGCATCGCCGCAAATCACGTTGAACACGCCATCGGGGATGCCGGCGCGCCGGGCCAGTTCAGCCAGCGCCAGGGCCGAGAGCGGGGTTTCCGGGGCCGGCTTGATCACCATGGTGCACCCAGCCGCCAGGGCCGGGGCGCATTTGCGCGTGATCATCGCATTGGGGAAATTCCACGGCGTGATGCAGGCGACGACACCGACCGGCTGGTGAATGGTCCAGCCGCGCGAATTCGGGAAAGGCGGTTGCATGGTCTCGCCATGGATGCGCTTGGCTTCCTCGGCCGACCATTCGATGAAGGCCGCGCCATAGACCACTTCGCCCATCGCCTCGCGCTGGGTCTTGCCCATCTCCAGCGTGATCAGGACAGCGAGATCGGCAGCATTCTCGAGGATCAGCTCGTGCCAGCGCATCAGGAGCTTGCTGCGCTCGAAGGGGGAGGTTCGCTTCCAGGTCTCAAAGGCTGTAGCTGCGGCGGCGATCGCTGAGCGGGCGCCATCAGCACCGACATCGCCGACTTCGGCAATCATCTCATTATTGGCAGGATTGAGAATTGGCTTGGCGCCCTCGCCCTGGACCCATGCCCCATCAATGAAGGAAGCGGTCCGGTACAGCGTCTTGTCCTTCAGGCGGTCTGCAACACTCATGAAGCCGTGTCCTTCTTGGCTTTGCGGGTCGATTTGGCGCGGCGGAAACGGGCCGCCCAGCCATCCTTGTTGGTCTGCTCTGCCCGGGCGAGCGCCAGAGCGTCAGCGGGGACGTCTTCAGTGATCACACCACCCGACCCGGTCATCGCGCCGGCACCAATCGTCACCGGAGCCACCAGGCTGGTATTGGAGCCGATAAAGGCCCCCTCACCGATCACAGTGCGATGCTTGCCGAAGCCGTCATAATTACAGGTAATCGTCCCGGCACCGACATTGGCACCGGCACCCACGCTGGCATCCCCTACATAGGAGAGGTGATTGACTTTCGCACCCTCTGCCAGCTGCGACTTTTTGATCTCGACGAAATTGCCGACCTTGGCCTTCACGCCGATTTCTGCGCCGGGGCGAAGCCGCGCATAGGGGCCGATCTGGGCCCCCTCGCCGATGGTGGCGCCCTCAAGATGCGAGAAGGCATGGATGACCGCATCCTCGCCAATCGTCACGCCTGGGCCGAAGACGACATTCGGCTCGATGATCACGTCGCGCGCAATCTGGGTATCCCAGGAGAAGAAAACGGTTTCCGGCGCCACCAGGGTCACTCCCGCATTCATCGCCTCGCGGCGCATCCGCGTCTGCAGCGCCGCTTCGGCTTCAGCCAGGTCGACACGCGAATTGACCCCCAGCACTTCATCAGCGCCCGCCCGCACGACAATCGCTTTCAGCCCGCGTGAACGCGCCAGTCCGACAACATCGGTCAGATAGTATTCGCCATTGGCATTCTCATTGCCGACCTGGCCGAGCAGGTCGAACAGGAGCGCCGCATCCGCGGCGAGGACGCCGGAGTTGACCAGGCCAATCTCTCGCTCCGCCTCGGAGGCATCCTTGAATTCGACAATGCGGTCGAGATCGCCCTCAGCATTGAGCACGAGACGGCCATAGGCCGCCGGTTCTGCCGGTTCAAAACCCAGCACGGCGACCGCCGCGCCGCCTTGCAGCGCCGCGAACACCCGCTCGACCGTCTCCGGCTTGATCAATGGCGTGTCGGCATAGAGCACGATCGCATCGCCCTTGAAGTCCTCGAGGGCCTTGCGGGCTGCCAGCACGGCATGCCCGGTCCCCAGTGGCGGGTCCTGCAAGGCCGTCGCCGACCCCAGCGCCTCGGCCGCATCACGCACCGCCGGCGAATGCGCGCCATACACCGTCACCACCTGCCCGGCACCGCTGCGCTCCGCCAGATCAATCGCCCAGTCCAGCATGGGCCGGCCACCAACCCCGTGCAGCACCTTGACCGTTTTGGATTTCATGCGCGTGCCTTGTCCGGCAGCGAGAATGACTGCAGCGCGGGATCGTGACATGGGGCTATCCTCTCGGACCGAAAGCGTGTGGGACATGTGTCAGGGCGCTATAGCCTATCGTGCGATAGCGCGTAACCATACAGCGTCGCAATCGCCAGCCTCAAAGAGCAAAATCACATGTCCGATCTCCTCGACCCCGACCTGTTCGGCCAAGCCTCGATCGCGTTCGATCTCGACGGTACGCTGGTCGATACGGCGCCCGACCTGGTTCGCGCGCTGAACGCTGTCATCGTCCCCGACGGGCTGGCCCCTGTGCCGGTCGATCATCTGCGTGCCCTGGTCGGCCGTGGCGCCCAGGCCCTGATCGAGCGCGCCTATGCACAGCAAGGCCGGCCCCTGGCACCGGAAGCGACGCCGGAGCTGGTGGCGCGGTTCATCGAAATCTACCAGGCCGACATTGCCGCCCACAGCCGGGTCTTCCCGGAAGTGGAAGCGACACTGGCGCGGCTGCAACGCGCTGGCGCCACCCTCTCGGTCTGCACCAACAAACCGTCCATTCTATCGGACCTGCTGATCGCCGAGTTCAAGCTGAGCGATTACTTCGCCCGCATTATCGGGCCCGACCGCACCACAGCAAAGAAACCCGCCGCCGACCATGTCCATACAGCGCTCGGCACGGGCTATCTGCGCGCGGCCATGGTCGGTGACAGCGCACCGGACGTGGATGCCGCGCGTGCTGCCAGCGTGCCGAGCATTGTGCTCAGCTATGGCTATAGCGAAGCACCGGCCGGCTCCTTGGGAGCCGACCGGTTGCTTCATGATTTTGGTGATATTCCGGGGGCGCTCGCCGAAATCTGGCGAGCGTAATTCTGATCAGGCGGAGCGACGCTCGCGGCCGACATCATTGGCTGGCCGTGTTGGCATGCCATTGACCAGGTTCGACCGCACATCGGTGCGGGCAGAACGCATGGCAGGCATGAAGCCGGCTTCGACGAGATCGACATTCACGTCATAGCCGCGCTCGGCCCAGTAAGCTTCAATACGCGCTTTAAGACGGCGCGCGCCTTCCGGCGTGCACAGATCGTTATTCATGAACAATACCTCCAATACGACCGAAGCTTCCCTCGGCCGGGAATTGCGTCCAATCTGATGATAATAGTCGCCGATGCGCTGGATGCGCTTCCGGTTCGGGAGGGCTGATATAGGGATGACGCTTCTGTGACGAGGTAAAATTGATGTGTCAAGTTGTCGCACCCCGCTCAACGGGCAGGTGCAAACCCGCATGCACGCAGAGTTGACCGCCCGTAAGCACGTGCTTATACGAACGCTTTCCGGGATACCGGGCGATTAGCTCAGCGGGAGAGCACCTCGTTCACACCGAGGGGGTCACTGGTTCAATCCCAGTATCGCCCACCATTTCCACCCTCCATCCAGTTCGAAACTTGCCTGACAGGCCGCGCCCGGCAGTGCGATTCTGTCATGGATCACGGCATTCCAGGGGCGATGCGCCTGGTCGTGCCCGGTCCCGGTGCGGACTTTACTTGCGAAGCGTTCTCATAAATGAGAGAGGAGGGGCTGATCAATCAGATTGGGTGCGCCATGAAAACCGTGAAACTCCTCGCTCTGGGTGCTGGCATTGCGCTGGCGGCCTGTTCGCAACCGGCCGCAAATGATGGCGACAGCGCCCGCGTGGTCAATGTCTATAGCGCCCGTCATTATTCCAGCGACGACGCGATCTATGCGGCCTTCACCGAGCAGACCGGCATCGCCGTCAATCTGGTTTCCGCCGGTGGCGACCAGTTGATCGAGCGGGTCCGCGCTGATGGCGAGCGCAGCCCGGCCGATGTCATCATCACCGTCGACGCAGCCCGCCTGCACCGCGCCGAGGAAGCCGGCCTGTTTGCGCAGACCGATTTCGGCGCCCTGACGGACACTATCCCGGCCAATCTGGTCGACCCGCAGGGCTATTGGGTCTCCATTGCCAAGCGCGCCCGCGTCATTGCCTACTCCAGCACGCGCGTTCAGCCTGGCGATATCGAGACCTATGAAGACCTCGCCGATCCGCGCTGGCAGGGCCGCATCTGCGTCCGCTCGAGCGGCAATGCCTATAATCAGTCCCTGCTCGCCTCGATCGTCGCGCGCTCCGGCGAAGAGGCCGCTGAAGCCTGGGCCCAGGGCGTGGTCGACAACATGGCCCGCGCCCCCCAGGGCGGCGACACGACCCAGCTCGAGGGTATTGCGGCGGGGGAGTGTGATCTCGCTGTTGTGAACCATTATTATTACGCGCTGATGGCGAATTCCGATGAGCCGGCGCGCCAGGCGGCGTCCGAGACCGTCTCGCTTCTCTTCCCCAACCAGCAAGGCTCGGGCACGCATATCAATGTGTCCGGTGCGGGCATTGCGGCCAATGCACCGCATCCGGACGAGGCACGCGCGCTGATCGAATTTTTCTTCAGCGCCGACGCCCAGCGCATGTTCGCCGAAATGACCAATGAAATACCGGTCATCGCCGATACGGCCTGGGAAAACCCGACACTCGAGGCGATGCTCCCCTTCGTCGAGGATGAGCGCAATGTCTCGGAGCTGGGCGATCATAATGCCACCGCCCAGCGCATTTTCGACCGGGTCGGCTGGCAATAGCGATGGCGGCAGCGGCCCGCTCAATCCGGCGCCAGGCCTGGCTGCCGGGCCGCGCTACAGGGCTGGCCGTGCTGGCGGCGACGCTGTGCGCGGCACCGGTGCTGGCCGTCGCCTGGATCGCACTGACGGGTGAAACCGGCGACTATCTGCGCCATCTCGCCGGCACGCGCCTGCCGACCTATCTGACAAGCTCGGCCGTCGTCGCCCTCATCGCCGCTGCCGGGTCCGGACTGATCGGCACCGGCCTTGGCTGGCTGATCGCCCGGACGGACTTCTTCGGTCGCCGCACGCTGGGCTGGGTGCTGATCCTGCCGCTGGCAGTGCCCGCCTATGTCGCCGCCTATGCCTGGCTCGATCTCAGCCATGCCGGTGGCCCCCTGCAAGCGCTAACCGGTGGGCTCTTCCCGACGATACGCGGCAGCTGGGGCGCGGGGTTGATGTTTGCCTTCGTCCTCTACCCCTATGTCTATCTGCTGGCGCGCAACGCCTTCGCCGCACAATCCGCCGATGCCTATAATGCCGCGCGGACGCTCGGCGCCGGGCCGTTTTACGCCTTCTGGCGCACCTCGCTGCCGATGGCGCGACCGGCCATCGCCGCTGGCCTGGCATTGGTGGTGATGGAGAGTCTGGCCGATTACGGCACCGTTTCCCATCTCGGCGCGCCGACCCTGTCGATCGGCCTGATCCGCGCCTGGAGCGGCGCCGGATCGCTGGTCGACGCCGCCCGGCTCTCACTGGTCCTGGTCCTGGTCGCGATTCTCGTTTTCGGGCTGGAACGCGCCCAGCGCAGCCGCGCCCGCAATATCAATGCTGCCGGGCGCCACAAGCCGGCGCCGCGGCTGCAGCTGACCGGATTGACGGCGCTGGCCGCCTTCCTCGCCTGCCTGCTGCCGCTTCTGCTCGGCATGCTCATCCCGCTCGGGCGACTGGGCTGGCTGGCGCTGCGGACCGAGGCAGCCAGCGGCCTCGCTGCTGCCAGCCTGCACAGCCTCACCCTGGCCGGCATCACCGCCCTGATCGCTGCAGCGCTGGGCCTGGGCACCGCCTACGCCCTGCGCAGCCGCACCGTGATGGCGACCCTGGCCGCCCGCGCCGCCGGGCTTGGCTATGCCGTGCCCGGTGCCGTTGCCGCCGTCGGGGTAATTGCCCTGCTATCGGGCACCCAGGCCCTGATCGACCCCGCCTGGCGCGCCCTGACCGGCGACGTCTTCCCCGTCCTGCTCACCAGCACCGGCGCTGCCCTGGTCCTGGCCTATCTGTCGCGCTTTGCCGCCGCCGCGATCAGCCCGGCCGAGACCGCCCTGGCGCGCGTCACCCCGTCGCTTGACGGCGCGGCCCGCACGCTGGGCGCTACGCCCCGCCGCCGGGTCTGGCAGATCCACTGGCCGCTGATTGCCGCCGGCGTCACCTCGGCCGGCCTTCTGGTCTTCGTCGAAGTGCTCAAGGAATTGCCGGCAACCATGATCCTGCGGCCGTTCAATTATGACACCCTGGCCATCATCGCCCATAATTTCGCCAGCGATGAGCGCCTGGGCGAGGCCGCCCTGCCCTCGCTCCTGATCCCGCTGGTCGCCCTGCTTCCCATGGTCTTTGTTGCCCGCTACCTATCGCGGCAGGATCGCTAGAATGCCGCCCGGGGAGGCCGCATGACGGACGCACAGACAGTGTTGAGCATTCGCGGTGCCGAGCATCACTACCGCGCCGACCATGCCGCGCTGGCGGGGGCCAATCTGGACCTGCATGCCGGCCGCATCACCGCCCTGCTCGGCCCCTCGGGCAGTGGCAAATCCACCCTGTTGCGGGCCATCGCCGGTCTGGAACGGCTGGACACCGGCTCGATCCGCCTCGGTGACACCATCTGGAATGACGAACAGACTCATCTGCCACCGGAAGCGCGCCGCGTCGGCATGGTGTTCCAGGATTATGCCCTGTTTCCTCACATGACGGCGCTGGCGAATGTCGCTTTCGGGCTGTCCGGTGCCGACAAGAAATCGCGCGCCCTGGCCCAGCTGGAAGCCGCGGAACTTGGCCATCGCGCCGGGGCCTATCCGCACGAACTGTCCGGTGGTGAGCAACAACGCGTCGCGCTCGCACGCGCCCTGGCGCCACAGCCCTCTGTCGTGCTGCTGGACGAGCCTTTCTCCGGCCTGGACCGCCGATTGCGCGGCGAACTGCGCGAACGCACTGTGGACACGCTGAGGGCCGCCAGAACGACGGCACTGATCGTCACCCACGACGCCGAGGAAGCCATGGCTGTAGCCGACCAGCTGGCGCTGATGGATCAGGGCCGCATCATTCAGACCGGCACCCCGGACGCGGTGTGGATGGAGCCGGTGAGCGCGACCGCGGCGAAATTGCTCGGCGACGTCGAAATCATTGAGAGCCGCATCAGTGGCGGCGAGGCTGCAACGCCGTTTGGCGCGGTCAAGGCAAGCGGATTTGAATCCGGCCAGCGCGTCAATGTGCTGATCCGGCCGCGCGCCTTCGCGGTCAGTCCCAGCGAGACGGGCGGCTTCACCATCACCCGCCGCCGCTCCACAGGCCCGCATCTCAACCACCGCTTTGCCAACGAGACCGGCGAATGGACCGCGCAGACGCCGGCCCCCTCTTCGCTTGCTGAGGGCGACCGCGTTAGTGTGGTGCTGGATCCGGCTTATATACGGGTTGTCACCGCGTAGAGGCGTCCGGATGCCGCCTGACCCGCAAACAGCCGGCACTCACAAAATCGCCCCCACCTTGCGGCAGGGGCGAGTTGCAGGCGCCTGCTTTGAATCCCTGTGGCTTACGCCACTTTCGACATCTTGGCGGCGCGCTTTTCCTCGATGCGCTGACGGGCAATCTCGTCGGCGATCACATTGGACGGACGGCCTTCCTTGTCCGACTGGTCGAGAATCTCGCCCAGCGTCTGCTCGAGGCCGGTCAGCTTGCCCTGGACCCAGGCTGGATTGAAATCGCCGGCAATCTCGCCCATCACATTGATGATACCGCCGGCATTGAGCACGTAATCAGGCGCATAGACGATGCCACGCTTCATGATTTCGGCACCCATATCGCGGGTCGCGAGCTGGTTATTGGCGGCGCCGGCGATGATCTTCGCCTTGATGCGGCCAATCGTGTCCGGATTGATGATCGAGCCCAGTGCGCACGGCGCGAAGACATCGACATCCTGGTCGTAGATTTCGTCGAGTCCGACAATCGTCGCGCCATATTCGGCCTTCAGGCGCTCGAGACCGTCGACATTGATGTCGGTGATGATGAGCTTGGCGCCGGCCCTGGCCAGGTGCCCGCTCAGATAGGAGCCGACATGACCCGCCGCACCCTGGATCGCCACGGTGACACCGGACAGGTCGGTCTTGCCGAGCGCGCGCTCGATACACACTTTCATACCGCGGAACACGCCTTCTGCGGTCACGGGCGACGGGTCACCGGACGCATCCTTGCCTTCCGGCAGGCCGACCACATGGGTGGTGAAGCGGCGCACGGCCATCATGTCGGCCGGACTGACGCCGACATCCTCGGCGCTGATATATTCGCCATTCAGGCTTTCGACGGCACGACCGAAAGCTTCAAACAGGGCCACGCGGTCAAAATCGCCCGCCGGCTTCATGATCACGCTCTTGCCGCCACCGATCGGCAGGTCGGCCATGATATTCTTGTAGCTCATGCCCTGGGACAGGCGCAGCGCGTCATTCAGCGCCTCGCTCGATGAGGGATAGGTCCACATGCGGCAACCGCCGCAAGCCGGACCACTGGCCGTGGAGTGAACGCCGATAATGGCTTTCAGCCCGGTCTGTTCGTCGGTCGCGAACAGGACTTTCTCGTGATTGTCAAAAGACGGGTGCTCGAAGACACTCATGAAGCGCAGACCCTTTTTCCATGGGCGCAGCGAGATCGCTGCAAAATTCGGCGCTCAAATAACCTTTCGCACCGCCAGATACAAGCGCGAGAAAACATCGTGATCAGACGCTATTGTAACAAATCCTTTATGCGGCACCGCAGCAATGGGAGAATTTTTGCCTCGAACCAGGGGTTTTTGCGCAACCAGGCACTATTCCGCCATGAGGGATGCGGTAAGGGGAGATAATCTGGTCCGAAAGCCTCGGCGTCGCGCACTGTATCCGTCATGGTTTTTCGCACTTGCGAACCGAGGTGAAAGCGCTGCGCATGCAATCCGACCAATAGCGTCAGCCGGACTTCGCCCAGTTGATCGATCAGCCTTTTCTGCCAGAGCGGTGCGCATTCCCTGCGCGGCGGCAGATCCGCCCCGGTGGCATCGAGCCCTGGGAAGCAAAACCCCATCGGGGCAATGGCGATTTTGCCGGCATCGTAGAAGACGGTCTCATCAACCCCCATCCAGTCGCGCAACCGATCCCCGGACGCATCGGTGAAAGGCCGGCCGGAGGCCTGAACCCGCGTCCCCGGGGCCTGCCCGATGATCAGGATTCTGGCGCCGGACGTGGCCTGCACGATCGGCCGCGGTTCATGCGGCATGAAAGCGGCGCAGACGCGGCACGCCCGGATATCTCTCAGAAGCGGATCGAGATCAGACGCGGCCAATCCGATAGACCCCTTTGAAGGTCTCGGCATCGGTTACGGGCTTGCCCTTGCGCAGGATCGCCACCTGCCCCTTTTGCATCAGCCGGATTGCCGCCTGGCGCACATGGCCAAAGCGTTTGTGCCAATTATCGGGATCGGCGGCGCGGGCGACATCTTCCGGCGCGATGGACCGCCCCTCGGGAGCGGCTTTCACCAATTGCAGGATAACGGCTTCGATCGGATCGTCGGATGTTGTATCGGTCATGGGCGATATCTATTCCAGCTTTCCCGCCATTGCCAGAGGCCGCCATGCGCCGTGATCACCGCCCCTATTGGATGCACCATTTGTGGGAGCGCTATGAGAATGCCTGGACGCAGCATTTCCTCGAGCCCCATTTCGAGGCCCTGGGCAGTGATCCCAAGATTGTCCGCCCCTGGCATGTCGAGGTTTTCGGCCCCAATATCGTCGCTGGCGAAAAGCTGCACATCATCGCCAGTGCGGCCGATCCGGTGCGTCTGACTGTCTGGTCGCCGCAGGAGAGCCAGGGCCACATCACCATTGGCGACGGCGTCTTCATGGCCGGAGGCACACGGCTGCTGGCGGCCGGTTCGATCGAGATCGGCGATGCCTGCCTGATCGCGCGCGAATCGGTGATCACCGATTGCGACTGGCACTCCCTGTATGACCGCGTCGATCCGGCGCCGCCCTCCAGGCCCGTCAAACTGGGCAAGAATGTCTGGGTGGGCGATGGTGCCTTTATCGGCAAGGGCGTGACGATTGGCGATCACGCCGTGATCGGGGCCCGTGCCGTGATCACCAAGGATGTCGAGCCCTATGCAGTCATGGCCGGCAATCCGGCGCGCCTCGTCAAACGGCTCGATCCGGCGCTGCCGATGAAGACAAGGCTCGACCTGCTGGGCGATCTCGACGGGCTGGAGGCCTTCATGGAAAACGCCTATCGCGACGCCCTGAAGGATAATTCCACCACCGGCTGGCTGAGCTCGAAGCTCTGGCCGCGCCGCGGCGTCTAGCTGCCGAACAGGCTCATCGGGAAGACACCGATCGCCGCCCCCGTCATCAATGTCGCCAGCGTGCCCGAAATCAACGCCTTCGGGGCCAGGTTGAGAATATCCTCACGCCGCGAGGGCGCGATGGCGACCAGACCTCCGGTCAGAATGCCGACGCTGGCGAAATTGGCGAAACCGCACAGGGCATAGGTCATGATCAAATTGGAGCGCGGGCTCAATGCATCGCCCAGCCCCGCCAGCTGGTCATAGGCATAGATCTCGTTGAGCGCCGTCTTCAGCCCCATCAGGGCACCGGCTGTCGTCGCTTCTTCCCAGGGGATGCCGGCCAGCCAGACGATCGGCGCAAACAGCCATCCCAGGATCCGGTCCGCGCTCAGCGGCGCGCCATGGATATCGGGTAGCAGGGCCAGAAGGACATTGGCCAGGGCGACCAGCGCGGTGAAGACCAGCAGCATGAAGATGATGTTGAAATAGAGCCGCATCCCGTCCGACACGCCGGTCGTCAGCGCGTCCATCGAGGAATTATAGATCGGGGCGGGAATTTTTCCCGCCTCCGCCGCCGCCTC
Source organism: uncultured Maricaulis sp. (assembly GCF_963976135.1). Classification (GTDB taxonomy): domain Bacteria; phylum Pseudomonadota; class Alphaproteobacteria; order Caulobacterales; family Maricaulaceae; genus Maricaulis. Next base: position 1,713 of record NZ_CAXBKN010000073.1, on the reverse strand, counting down.
CAGCCCGGCCGAATTCGCCTCGGCGGGCATCATCAGGCGCGCCAGCAACACAGCGGCGGGCACGGAAATCAGCGAGGCGGTGAAGATATGCCCGGCAGCGTTCTCGATCACGCCGGTCAGCTGGCTGACATAGAGCGCCATCACCGAACCGGCGACGGTGGCAAAGCCGACCGTCATGATCAGGAAAAGATCGGGGCGGCTCATCTGTGGCAGGCGCGGCCGGATCAGGACCGGGCTCTCGGTCATGCCGAGGAAGATATTCGCCGCCGCGCCAAGACTGGCGGCGCCGGACAGGTTGAGCAGACGGCGGAAGGCATAGGCGAAGGCCTGAACCAGAAGCTCCAGGATGCGCCAGCGCCACAGCAGGGCTGACAGCGCAGAGAGCACGATCACCATTGGCAGCGCCTGGAATGCAAACAAAAAGAGACTGCCGCCCTGCGGATCGACCACGAAGGGCGATGGCGCGCCCGACAGATAGCCGAACACGAATTGCGCGCCCTCATTGGTCACCTCCTGCAACACCATGACGACACCGGTCAGCGATTGCAGGAAGGCCCGGAAGGGGGTGACCGAGTAGAGCAGCCAGGCGATCAGCAATTGCATCCCGATCGCGCCCAGCAGCAGCACGACGGGAAAGCGCTGACGCGGCCCCAGGGCCCAGGCCAGACCGGCAAATATGAACAGGCCGGCAAAACTGCGCAATTGCAGCGTCATGTCTTCCATCTGGTCCCCCGGAAACAGCTGCGGCACCCTATTCCGCAGGGCTGTGCGGCTGCAAGCACTTGCCTCAATCGCCGAGCCGGGAAATGCTACCCGCCATGAGCCCTGCCCCGATCAAGACCCCTTGCGTCAAAGTCTGTTTCGTCGATCCGGCGGCCGGTCTCTGCGTCGGCTGTTTCCGGACAATGGGCGAGCTGGGCCGCTGGACGAAATATTCCGACGCCGAACGCGAGGCTGTCCTGGCCGCACTGCCGGAACGCGAGGCGCACTATGCCAACCAGCATCCGGACGCGAAGGGAGCCGTATCGTGAAACGCTGGCTGCCCCATCTCGCCCTCGCTGCCCTGGTGACCGCCGCCGTGCTGCTGGCGATGCGTTATGCCGCGCCCGGCAGCCTCGATCAGGGTGATACCGCCCTGCGTCTGGTCCAGTCGGTCGGCCTGGTCGTGCTGATTTCCGGCGGTCTGGTCGGTGCGATCGCCACACGGCCGGGCCACGCGATACGCGATCTCGCCATCTGGATCGGGATCGGCCTGGTCCTGCTGGCGGGTTATTCCCTGCGCGATGATTTCGCCACGGTCGGCGCGCGCATGGCCGGCAATCTCGTGCCTGCACGGGCCCAGGGCGAATCCGGCGGTGCCCAGACCATCCGGCGCCAGGCCGATGGGCATTTTTATATCATCGCCGAGATCGATGACCGGCCCGTGCTCTTCCTGGTCGATACCGGTGCCTCCATGGTCGCACTCAGCCGCGCCGATGCCGAACGCGCCGGCATTGACACGGCCGCGCTGCGCTTCAATCAACCGGTCCAGACGGCCGCCGGGACATCCTCCGCGGCCGGCGTGCGCCTGCAATCCTTGCGGCTGGGCAATCTCGAACTGCGCGATGTCGATGCGATGGTGATGATTGACGGCTCGCAATCCCTGCTCGGAATGTCCGCGCTCAATCGCCTCTCGGGCGTTGAGATCCGCGGCGATGAACTGGTGCTGCGGCC
>NZ_CAXBKN010000072.1:0-16109 GCF_963976135.1 uncultured Maricaulis sp. | reverse complement strand
AGCCAGGCGAGCAGCGGGTTCCAGCCCCAATTCCAGCCCTCGCCGGAGAAGAAGGGCGTCCAGGTCAGCAATTCAGCCGGCAGGGAGCGGCCCATCCATAACAGGGCGACCGTGCCGAACAGGGTGGCGACGCGGACTTCCGGGATCGTCATCTTGCCGAGGCCAATCAGTTCGCGCTGGACCATGTCTTCGGCGGCATCGCTTTCGCGCGCGCCCTTGAGATTGAAGGCCAGGCGCGTCAGCACGAACCAGCCGACCGGGATCATCAACAACACGGCTGGCAGGCCCATCCCCATCCAGGTCGCGAAATCGAGCGAATGGCCGAATTCATTGCGCAGATATCCAATGGCGATGAGATTGGTCGGCGTGCCGACGGGCGTGCCCATGCCGCCGATCGAGGCGGCATAGGCGACGCCGAGCGCCAGGGCCGGGGCGAAGTATTTCGAACTGACACCCTCGCGCTCGACCTCCTGCGCCACGCGCAGGGCAATCGGGATCATCATCAATGTGGTGGCGGTATTGGAGATCCACATCGACAACAGCGCCGAGGCGAGCATGAAACCGCCAATCAAGGCTGCCGGGTGACCACCGAATTTGGCGACGATATTCAGTGCGATACGGGTATGGAGATTCCATTTCTCGATCGACAGCGCGACGATGAAACCGCCCAGCAAGAGCATCACGATCGGGCTGGCATAGGGGGCGGTGGCGCCGCCGGTCGTGGTGATGCCCAGTAGCGGGAAAATGGCGATCGGGATCAGGGCTGTGGCGGCGATCGGTATCGCTTCGGTCGCCCACCAGCTGGCCATCAGCAGGCCGAGCGAGGCGAGCAGCCAGGCTTCGCGGCTGAGGCCTTCGGGCAGGGGAATGAATTGCAGGCCGATGGCGAGCACGATGCCCGTGAACAGTCCGATCGTCTGGCTCGAGATTCCGGACATGCAGCGCCTCCCCAGACGGTTACGTCTCACTCACGCGGCAGTGTCAGATCAGGCTTTTGGATCCTGCGCCGAGCCAGCCTTGACGAAACGCCGGTCACAATAGGGACATTCGACGAAATCATCCTGGCCCATTTCCAGGAAGACACGCGGATGGCCGAGTGCGCCGCCGCCGCCATCACAGGCGATGCGGTGACCCGTGACCGGGATGATTTCAGACGGTGGAATCGTGTTTGCGGCGTCGGCCATGCATCAGCCCTCATGGACAGGGGATCGGAGGATGCCTAGTTATGGCGTTCCCCAGCTGGCCGTCAATTCCGAGGCGACATGTCCGACACATCAAATTTGCCCGAATATGCGCTTGAAGCGATCGATTTGCGCAAAACCTATCGCGGAGGCGGCAAGGCTCCGGACAAGGAAGCGCTCAAGGGAATCGACCTCAAGGTCAAGCGGGGCTCATTCTTTGGCCTGCTCGGCCCCAATGGCGCCGGCAAATCCACCTTCATCAATATTTTCGCCGGCCTGACCAACAAGACCAGCGGCACGGCGCGGACCTGGGGCGTTGATATCGACCAGGACAGCCGCGCCGCGCGCGCGGCGATCGGTGTCGTGCCGCAGGAAATCAGCGCCGACGTGTTTTTCACCCCCTATGAGACGCTGGAATTGATGGCCGGCTTCTATGGCGTGCCGAAAAAGGAGCGCCGCACCGACGAGCTGCTCGAAGTGCTCGGCCTGACCGACAAGCGCGACGCCTATGTGCGGCAATTATCCGGCGGCATGAAGCGGCGCCTCCTGGTCGCCAAGGCGATGGTGCACACGCCGCCGGTGCTGGTGCTCGACGAGCCCACCGCCGGGGTTGATATCGAATTGCGCCGGCAATTATGGGAGTTCGTGCGCGAACTGCATGCCAAGGGCACCACGATTGTCCTCACCACGCATTATCTCGAGGAAGCCCAGGAATTGTGCGACGAGATTGCGATTATCGATCATGGCAAGGTGATCGCCTGCGAACCCAAGGAAACCCTGCTCAAGCGCATGGACCGCAAGACGCTGGTCATCACGCCGGGCGAGGCCCTGGGCGCGGTGCCGGCCTCCCTCGACGGGCTCGATGCGGAGATCCGCGCTGATGGCTCATTGGCCATCTCCTATCGCTTTGGCGAAGTGTCGGTTGCCGAAATGATCGAGCGCTTCCATGCGTCGGGCGCGCGCATCGCCGATCTGCGCACCGAGGAAGCCGATCTGGAAGATGTCTTCCTGTCGCTGACCTATAATCGCGAGGACGCGTAGGGCGCGGCCGTCAACTTTCCCGCCCGGCCTGCCGCTTTTTCGGCAAGTTTGCCGCCGATAGTGTTGGAGACGGGCCGCATTGCCCGCCGAACAGGGAGGCAGGGACGATGATGAGATGGATCCGGCAGGGTTTCGCACTCCTGATTGCGGCGCCCCTATTTGTCTTTCTGGCCTGGTTCTTCGGGATTTTCATGCAGCCACAGGGCACGGTCGGGGCTGGTCTGGCGCTGGTTCTGATCCTGGGCAGCGCGATCACCGCCCTTCTGACCTATCGCTGGCTCGCCCGGCCCGGCCCCAAGCTGTCTTTCCGCAATCGCGGCGTTGATGGCGTCGATTCCGGTGTCGGCATCGGCATGATGGGGCTGAGCCAGCATGACAGTGCCGGCCGTCGCCGTGATGATAATGGCAGCGATCATTTCGGCGATTTCGGTTCGGATGGCAGCGACTGAGGCCGCGCAATATCGGCTTGACATTGTTTAGATGATTAGCTAATTGTCTACTCATGAATGATGTTTTCAAAGCCCTCGCCGATCCCACGCGCCGCCGTGTCCTGCAGCTCCTCAAGGCGGGGCCGCAATCGGCCGGACAGTTATCGGACGCCTTTCCGGTCTCGAAACCAACCATGTCGGCGCATTTCACCGTGCTGAAACAGGCGGGTCTCGTGACGTCGGAAAAGTCCGGAAAATCCGTCATCTATTATCTCAATGTATCCGTGCTGGAAGACGCCCTGCTGGGCTTTTCCGACGCGTTCGGCTTTGGCCGTGGCGATGCGGACAATAATGCGGAGACACCCCAATGATCACACGTAATGTCGCCTTCTCATTCATACTGGCCCTCGGCTTTGTCGGTATCTGCCTCGCCTCTGTCCTGGCCAGATCGGCCGATCTGGTCGGTGCGGGCTTTCCCGACCGGGTCGCCGGTGTCGGGACCGGCCTGATCCTGGCTCTCTTCTCCAACGTCCTGGCCAAGCGGATCGCCGGCACGCCGGCACCCGGCAAGGACGGCGCCCGGCGTTTCATGGGCCTGGCCATGGTGCTGGCCGGACTGGTCTATGCCGGCGCCTTCCTGCTGGCCCCGGTCGAGCTCGCGCCCCGGATCGGCGTTGCTGTGGTGGTGATAGCGATGATCGTGACCGCGATACGCTTTCTGGCCGGCGGCAAGGCGTCCCGATCGGACCCCGGCGAGGACTGAAACGGCAACGCGCTACCCGATTGCGCCCGCGAGGCGCATCGGGTAAGCCTGCCCAATAGTGCGCACCCGTAGCTCAGCTGGATAGAGCGCTGCCCTCCGAAGGCAGAGGTCATGAGTTCGAATCTCGTCGGGTGCACCATCCCTTTTTGTTTGCAGACACGCCTCGGTTCCGTCCAGAAACGGGTTATAGACAGGCATTGGCTGCGACCCGAAAAGGACTCCAACTTGGACATGGCCCGTAGACGTTGCGGCTTCCCCCTGCTCTGGGTCGCCGCGCTATTGATCTCGATGAGCGTGTTGGGCGATCGCGCCCAGGCGCAACAAGCCGAACCGTCTCCCCAGGGGAGTGTGATTCGCACGACAAGCGATGCGAATTCAGACGCCGCCATTCGCGATCGCCTGCAGGGAATCTACGCCCAGATCGGCGATCTGTCGGAGGTCGAGGTCAACGTCGCCGATGGCGTTGTGACATTGGATGGAGTCATCGCGAACCAGACGTATGCACAGCAGGCTGCCGCCATCGCGAATCGGGTCGATGGCGTTGTGGCCGTGCAGAACAATATTTCGGCGAGCGTCGATGTCGGCGAACGGATATCGCCATTCTTTGACCGTCTGAGCGGCATGTTCGAAACGGCAGGCACCGCGGCGCCCTTGTTTCTGCTGGCGCTGGCCGTGTTCGGCGTCATCCTTGCCCTGGGGTGGTGGGTGGCGTCCTGGACCCGGTTCTGGCGCCGCGTCTCGCCCAACCCCTTCATCGGCGATCTCCTGGCCCAGGCGGTGCGGGTTTCGGGGTTTGTGCTGGGCGTGGTCATTGCCCTCAATCTCATCGGCGCGAGCGCCCTGATGGGAACTGTTCTGGGCGGCGCAGGCGTGGTCGGCCTCGCGATCGGGTTCGCGGTGCGCGACTCGCTGGAGAATTATATCGCCAGCATCATGCTCAGCCTGCGACAGCCATTCCGGGCGAATGATCATGTCGTCGTGGACGGGAATGAGGGAAAGGTCGTGCGCCTGACCTCGCGTGCGACGATATTGATGACGCCCGATGGCAATCATTTGCGCATCCCGAACACGATTGTCTTCAAGGCCGTCATCATCAATTATACGACCAATCCGGAGCGTCGGCTCGACTTCCAGTTGGGCGTGGATGCCAATGATGATCCGCAAGCCGCGATCGAGACCGGCAGCAAGGCGCTGGCCGATCTGGAGTTCGTTCTCGCCGACCCGCCACCCAACGGTGTCATCATGTCGGTCGGGGACAGTAATATCATTCTGAAATTCACCGCCTGGATCAATCAGGAGCGCGCCGATTTCCTGAAAGCCCGAAGCCGCGCAATCCGCGCGACCAAGATGGCCGTCGAGGCGGCCGGATTCACATTGCCGGAACCGATCTATCGATTGCGCATCGACAACCGGCCAGCCGGCATTGATTTCGCAACAGGTCATGCTCCGGGCGATCAGCTGGCTGCGCGGCCGCGAGCCCAGCCGGTCCCGCAGGGAGATGCGTCCGTAGAACCCGACGATCATCTCGACGAGAAGATCGCCGAGGAGCGCCGTGACAGTGAGGCTGAGGATTTGCTGAACACCAAACGGCCGGTGGAATGAGCCGCGCCGGGGCCCACCGGCCGGACGCCTGAGCGCGGTCTGTCGCGGTCTGCAATGACCCGAGACGCTCATCATCCCTTTCCGAGACGGGGGCGTCCACAGATGACAAGGCCGGGAAAATCAGCTGTACTCCAGGCACGGACGCTCGCCTCGCCTGGATGAAGCCCAGGGATTGGGTCAGTGGCATTCATTCCCCCGCCGTCTTGTATCGGTGCCTGAGGCTGGAGGTTTGCTATCCATGAAAACACTCGCGATCGTTCTCAATCCCATGGCCGGAAGCGCGCGTGCGTTCGGCGAAGATGATCTGCGCGAAGCGATCAAGGTGGCGGCGAGTTGGGCCGAACTGGAATTCTTCGACGCCAGCGATGATGTGCCCGGTGCCGCGCGGGCGGCCTGCGCCAGCGGTGCCGACGCGGTCGTCACTGCCGGGGGGGATGGCACCGCCGCGGCGGTGCTGGACGCGGCGCGGGAGGCCGGTTGTGCCTCGCTGATGGTTCCACTGCCGCTCGGCACGGCGAACATGCTGCCACACAGGCTTTATGGCGATCGTGATTTCCAGACCGTGCTGGCCGAATTGCCGCACTATCGCGCTGTGACGCTACATGCCGGCCAGGCGTCGGGACGCACATTCTATGTCGCACTCATGGCGGGCGTGCCGGTGCATTTCGGCCAGGCGCGCGAGGCGCTGAGGCCTGACGGTGCCGGGCGGCGCCTGAGTGAGGCGTTCCGGCGCCTGCGCCAGGGGCTGGCCAGCATGGCCCGCGCGCACATGCGCCTGAAGCTCGACGACGGCGAGCACCGCGTGTCGCGATCCTGCGCCCTGGTCGTTGCGCCGGGCGGGTTCGCTGCGGTGCGCGGCAGCGCGGATGCGGCGGGGCCGGCGGTGCTGGAACACCTTATGATGAAGCCCGGCGACCCGGCTGACTTTGCGGTGAAGACCGCGTCCTTTCTTGCTGGTTTGTCCACGCCTGACGATGCCGTTCTCCTGAGCCGGCGCCCGGCAATCCTGTCGGGGCCGAAACGCATAGAGCTCATGCTGGATGGCGAAGTGTTCAAGGCAAAGACGCCCGTCGAGATATCCCTGATAGAAAACGCCGCGTCCTTTGCAGCCCCAGCCGACTGAACCCGTCCCGCGATGCCAAGACTTGTGCAAATTTCCGATATCCACTTCGGCGCCGAAGACCCCGCGCTCATCGCTCCCCTGACCGAGGCGATCAACGCGCTCGCGCCGGATCTGGTCGTGGTGACCGGTGACGTCACCCAGTATGGCCGCCGGCGTGAATTCGCGGCGGCGCGCGCTTTCCTAGACGCGCTGGAATCGCCCATTGTGGGCGCGCCGGGCAATCATGACACACCGTATTTCGACCTGATTGCGCGCCTGACTTCGCCCTGGGCGCGGTTCGAGCGATGGCTTGGTCCGCGTGTTCAGCCGCGCGCCGAGGCGAGCGGTGTCCGGGTGGAGATGTTGCCCACGGCTCGCGGCGCGCAGGCCCGTCTGGACTGGTCGCTGGGGCGGGTCAGCGAAGGCGATGCGCTGAAGGCAGGCGAGGCGCTTTCCGGTTCTGACGGGCTGAAAGTTCTCGGCGGCCACCACCCACTAATGGCCCCGGGAGGGCTGACGGGACGGGCGAAGACCATTGGCGGCGCACGGGCGGCGGAGCTGATCGCGTGCGCCGGGGTCGATCTCTATCTCAGCGGCCATCTGCATCAGGTGTTCAGCGAGAAAATCGAGCGCTGCGACGGGACAGTGTGCTGGTTTGTTGGTGCCGGTACCGCGCTGTCGCGGCGCACACGCGGCGAGCCGGCGAGCTTCAATCTCATTGAAACCGGCCCGGACTCGCACCTGACCGTCTGGTCCGCAGGCGAAGTGCCGGTTTTCACGCCAGGCGAGCCTGTCATGCTGGCCGGACTCGGCGGGGCTTAGGCAGACGCCGGGCGCGGGCATGGTGTCCTGGCGGGCAATCCGTTCAGGCTGCGCCGCATATCATCGGTCCCTCATTTGTCCTTCCTCATTTTGCCCCGAGCAGAGTCAATCAGCAGTCCATCCCCATGGCCTCAAGCCCTGACGCTTCGCCCGTCCAAGTCCCGCAGCCATGGTCCGGTCTCATCTCCCGGTGTCCGGAGACGCCATTTCGGAGCGGCGCGCCCGGACCTCCCTAATCCGGGGCCCAGCCTGCGGGGTCGAGGCGCAGCAGGCTCTCCAATTGCCGGTAGATCCCGGCTTCCTCGCGTTTCAGCTCGGCTGGCCGTTCGAAGAAGGTTTCGACCGCCACCGCGAAGAATTCTTCCGGACCGGTGGCGCCGTAGGCATCCAGGACCGTCGGGTAACCGCTTTCGACCTTGCGACTGTGCGCCTTGAACGCCGTGACGAAGACGCGCTCCCATTCGGCGAAGCTCTGTCCCTTGTCCAGGACGGGCACGCCATCGGTGTGCCCCGAGAGGTCATCGAGCTGGTGGGCGAATTCATGGAAGACGACATTGTGGCCATCGCTGTCGTCGATCGCGCCTTGCCTGGCATCAGCCCAGGACAGAATCACGGGGCCACGGGCCCAGCTTTCTCCCGTGCGCACTGTCTCGCGCTCCGTCACCACATAGCCATTATGCTCGGCTCTTCGCGACTTGAAAGCGCCGGGATAGATGAGCACGGTGAGGAGGTTGACGTACCAGGCATCGGTATTGACGACGAGCAGGCAGGCCTGTGCCGCAATCGACAGTCGCATCTCCTCGGTCACCTCAACCCCGTCGCAGCCGATAAATTCGATCTGGTGCAGAAACAGGGCGATCTTGCCCTCCAGGGTCTGGCGGAGTGCACCCGGGAGTCTTCGAACGAGCGGAACCGAGCGCATCACAATTGCGCGCTGATCAGGCGACAGCTGTGACGCCAGAAGCTGTTTGCGCCGACGCCGCGCCGACCAGTGGCGAACGGCCAGAAATCCGACGCCAAGGAGTAGAAGGAGCAAGAGTGAGAGGAGAAACGGCATGCAGCCTTGCTACGCCGGTTGGTGGCGCCGGGAAAGTGGAATGCTGCGCATCGTCGAATTGACTGATTAGTCAGTCAAGGTTATTTCTCTCCCATGACCGACAAACGCACCCGACTGATCGAGACCGCCATCCGCCTGTTCCACGAGCGTGGATTCTGGGACACGCCGACGGCCCTGATCGCCCGTGAGGCCGGTGTTGCCAATGGCACATTGTTCAATTATTTCCCGTCCAAGGCGGCGCTGGTCGAGGCGGTCTATCTTAGCCTGAAACAGTCCTGGGCGACGCATTTGCAGGCCGCGGCGCCGTCATCAGGCAGCGTGCATGACCGGCTGGCCGGCTATTGGACCGGCGCGATCGACTGGGCCCGGGCGCATCCGGACCGTTATGCCCTGCTGGGGCAATTGAAGCTTTCCGACGAGATCGGCGACGGCGCGCGCGCCCACGGGATCGACATGTTCGGCGCGACGCTGGAGCTGATCGGCGAGGCGATGGCGCACGGTGTGATCCACCCGATCGAGCCTGACCTGCTCAAGACGCTCGCCGAGGCCCAGATCAGCGCCGCCATCGAATTCCTCGGGAAGCATCCCGACGCGTCCGTCGCCGAAACCGCCCGCACATCCTACGAGATTTTCTGGCGCGGCATTGCCGTCGCCCTGACAGGAGACTGAACCCATGACACAGATCAATCCGCAGGCCCCGATCATGGTCACCGGCGCCACCGGCTATCTCGCCGGCGTCATCGTCAAGCAATTGCTCGAGGCGGGCCATACCGTCCACGCTACGGTGCGCAATCCGGACAAGGTCGAGGGGCTGAAATATCTCAACGCTATCGCCGCGGGCACGCCGGGCCAGATCAAGTATTTCAAGGCTGATCTGATGGATGCCGCCTCATTCGAGGCACCCATGGCCGGCTGCGAGCTGGTGATCCACACCGCCTCGCCATTTACACTGAACGTCAAGGATCCGCAGACCGAGCTGGTCGATCCGGCGGTGAATGGTGTGCGCAATGTACTTAATGCCGCCAATGCGACGGCAACGGTGAAGCGTGTGGTGATGACGTCGAGCTGCGCGGCGATTTACGGCACCAATGCCGATATCAAGCATATGCCGAAGAAAATGCTCACCGAGGCCGAGTGGAATACGAGTTCCAGCCTGACCAATGAGCCCTATGCCTATTCCAAGACCCTGGCCGAGAAGGAAGGCTGGAAGCTTGCCGGCGAGCAGGACCGCTGGGATCTGATCGCGATCAATCCGTCCTTTATTCTCGGGCCGGGCATCAATCCTGAGACGACCGGCGAGAGCTATGCGATCATGATGCAGTTCGGCAGCGGTGCAATGGCCAATGGCGTGCCCAATTTCCGCATTGGCATGGTCGATGTCCGCGAAGTCGCGGCAGCGCATATCAAGGCCGGTTTCACGCCGGAAGCGAGCGGCCGCTATATCCTGTCGGCGCATGATTCCGGCTTTCCGGAGATGGCGGCGGCGCTGCGGGCGCATTACGGCAATCAATTCAAGATCTCTGACAAGGGCATGGCGAAATTCCTCGTCTGGCTGGCAGGTCCGATGATCAACCCGGCCCTGACGCGCAAACGGGTCAGCGAGAGTGTCGGGGTCGATTTTCATGCCGATCACTCCAAGAGCGTGCGCGAGCTCGGGATCGAATACCGGCCGATGGCGGAATCGGTGGTCGAGCTGTTCCAGCAATTGATCGATGCCGGCCGGCTGACGCCGAAACAGGGATAGGCGCAGCGTCTTGCGCCGGGTGACAGCAGGCCTAGACTGCCGCTTCACCGCTGGATGGAGAGTGGGCGATGCGCCGAATGTTGATTTTGGCCGCCTTGTTGCTGGGCGCCGCTGCCTGCCAGGGCCAGGCGCCGGGCGGCGACGAGGCCAGCGGCGACATCCTCACCATCTATGGTGAGATCGGCACTGTTGATCGAGGCCCTGTCGACCCGGTCGCCGAGCCGCTCTTCAACGTTTTCGGCATGGAATTCGATGCGGCCTGCCGGTTCAACTGGGCCAGCCTGAGGGGGCTCGACCAGCATTCGATTGAAACAGATTTCCCGCTTGGCGGACCGGCACGGCGCTTCTCCGGGCCGCTCTTGCGCGATGTGATCGATATCGCAGATCCGCGTGGCGACACGCTGATCGCGACGGCGCTTGATGGCTATCAGCGCGCGATCAGCCTTGCGCGCGTCCGCGATCATGACGTTATTCTCGCCCTGCAGATGGATGGCCAGCCGCTGGGGATTGGCGGCTACGGGCCGGCGATGCTGGTCTGGCCGCGCGCCTCCGACCCTGCACTGGCGGACATGCCCGATGATGACTGGCTGTGGGGCGTGTTTGCGATCGAGATCGGGACGGCTGCGGCGGATTGATCCGTACAGGCTCTTACGCCCGTCTCACAAAACCTGTTCCAATCCGCCCCGCTCATGCCTAAGGTGCGTCCCAGCACAAATCGGGGAAGATTATGCAAGATGTGACTGGGGCTGCTGACGCAGCGACGACACTCGATGTCGTCACGGGCTATGTGGATTTCGTAAATGGCATGGTGTGGGGTCCGCCCATGCTCATCCTGCTGCTGGGCACCGGCATTTATTTGACCGTCGGCTTGGGCTTCATGCCGCTGCGCAAGATCGGTTTCGCCTTTGGCGAACTGATGAAGGGGCGCAAGTCCGAAGGTGAGGGGGATGTCACTCCGTTCGGCGCCCTGATGACCGCGCTGTCATCGACCATTGGCACCGGCAATATCGCTGGCGTCGCCGTGGCCATCGCCATTGGCGGGCCGGGTGCCCTGTTCTGGATGTGGATGACGGCCCTGGTCGGCATGGCGACCAAATATTCCGAAGGTGTGCTGGCGGTGAAATTCCGCGAAGTGGACGCTGATGGCCGCCGCGTTGGCGGGCCGATGTATTATATCAAGAACGGTATGGGCAAGGGCTGGGTCTGGCTCGGTGGCCTGTTCGCCCTGTTCGGGGTCATGGCGGGTCTGGGAACCGGCAATGCGATCCAGACCGTTGAAGTCGTCCGTACCATCGGTGACACCTATGGCATCGAATACTGGATGACCGGCGCGGCGATCGCTGTCCTGGCCGGCCTGGTTATCCTGGGCGGGATCAAGCGGATTGCCAGCGTGGCCGAGAAGATCGTTCCGGCCATGGCGATCACCTATATCGCGGTCGGCCTCGTCGTCGTCGCCCTGAACTACACCGTCATTCCGGAAGCCTTTGTCCGCATCTTCACCAATGCCTTCGGCTTTGGTGCAGCGGCGGGCGGCTTCTCCGGCGCCTTGATCATGCTGGCCATGCAGCGCGGTGTTGCCCGCGGCATCTTCTCGAACGAAGCGGGTCAGGGCTCGGCACCAATCGCGCACGCGGCGGCGCAGAATAATGATCCCGTCGACCAGGGCATTATCGCCATGCTCGGCACTTTCATCGATACGATCATGGTGTGCACGATTACCGGCCTGGCCATCCTGACCTCGGGCGTGATCCCGGCGGATTGCGATGCCGGTCTGTTCGCCCTCGGCGGCAATTCGCCGGAGATCTGCGAAACCGGTGCCCGGATCACCAGCGATGCCTTCGCCTCGGCCCTGCCGGGCTTCGGGCAGCATTTCGTTGCCGCAGCACTGGCCCTGTTCGCCTTCACCACCATTCTGGGCTGGTCCTATTATGGCGAGCGTTGTGCGGAATATCTGTTCGGCGAGAAAATCGTCACGCCATTCCGCTGGTTGTGGATCGCGATGATCATGGCCGCGACCATGCTGCTTTATGCGGGCGATAACATCACCGAGCTGATGAATACCATCTGGCTGACGACGGATACTCTGACCGGTCTGATGGCGGCACCGAATCTGGTGGCCCTGCTGGTTCTGTCTCCGCTGGTCTTCAAGATGACCAAGGAGTATTTCGCCAAGCTGGAGGCCGAGAAGGCTGCGGCAGCTTCAGCCAGCGAGTAGTCCGCGATCCCAGAGACTGAGAAGGCCCCGCTTCGGCGGGGCCTTTTTTGTGTCGGTGCGCGGCCCTGCGGCTGTGTCAGCCTGGACGTGCCTGCCGGAAGAGATTGGCGAATATCAGGCCAAGTCCGATGCCAATCAGATCGGCGGCGACGTCGGCGGCCGAGGCAGAGCGCCCGATTGCGGCCGTGCCCTGCACCAGCTCGATGCCGACCCCGTAACAGACGAGGATGCCCGACATCAACCAGCCGCGCCACGGCCAACCCATCCGGGCCAGCACAGTGAGCACGAAGAAGGCGAGCAGGTGCTCGATCTTGTCGGGGCCGAAAATCACAGGCGGTGTCGGGAGGCCGGGCTGCAGAGCGAGATCGGTGATCAGCAGGGCAGTGGTCAGAAACAGTACACGCCCCGCCCAGCGCAGTCCCGCATCTGGACGCGCGCCTCCACTCTTCATAGGGTCGCCGGAATTGTTTCGGGGCTGATGATCCATGACCGCATTACTCAATGATATCGACCTTCTCGTGCAAGCACGCTCGGACTGGACGCGTGAACAAGCGGCGGAAATCTACCGCGCCCCGTTCAACGACCTCGTCTTCGCAGCGCAGTCCGTGCACAGACGGTGCCATGTCGCCAACCAGGTGCAGACCAGTCAGCTCTTGTCGATCAAGACGGGCGGTTGCGCCGAGGATTGCGGCTATTGCAGCCAGTCGGCGCATTTTGACACCGGCCTGAGCGCGTCCAAGCTGATGCCGCTTGATGAAGTCCTGGTTGCGGCTGAGCGCGCCAAGGCCGGCGGCGCGACGCGCTTCTGCATGGGCGCCGCCTGGCGCTCGCTGAAACCGCGCGACGAGGAGAAGGTTTGCGCCATGATTTCCGGCGTCAAGGCGATGGGCATGGAGACCTGTGTCACGCTCGGCATGCTCGATGATGGCCAGGCTGAAAAATTGCGCGATGCGGGGCTGGACTATTACAATCACAATCTCGATACGGCGCCGGAAGATTATGGCCGGGTGATCTCGACGCGGACCTATCAGGACCGGCTCGACACGCTGGCCCAGGTGCGCGGTGCGGGGATTCATGTCTGCACCGGCGGGATTGTCGGCATGGGCGAGAGCGAGGATGCGCGCATTGGTCTGCTGACCGAGCTGGCGATCATGTCGCCGCAGCCCGAGAGCGTGCCGATCAATCACCTTGTCGCCGTGCCGGGCACGCCCCTGGGTGACAGCAAGCCGCTTGATGGCATCGATTTCGTCCGCACAATCGCGACGGCGCGCATCATGATGCCGAAATCCTTCGTGCGGCTGTCGGCCGGGCGCGAGGAAATGAGCCGTGAACTGCACGCGCTCTGCTTCCTGGCCGGGGCCAATTCGATCTTTGTCGGTGAGGAATTGCTGACAACGCCCAATCCCGATCAGCACGATGATCTGGCGATGTTCAAGGCGCTGGGTCTGCAGGCCATGGAATTGCCGGCCGGCTGATCAGCTCTCGCCGATGCGCGGCGGGCCGCCCTTCATTGTCTGCGAGGGCCCGAAGGCCCGGTCGAGCAGGGCGGTGGAGTCCATGGCAAGTTCGATGGCGTCGGAAATATGCTGCAGGATGGCCATGTTGTTGGCCATCACTTCCAGGGCTTCGGGGCGCAGATCGCCGGATATCTTGGTGCAGCGGGTGAGGATATCGGCGCGAAGCTCGACCAGAATATCTTCGAGCTTGCGCCCGCCGGGATTTTCCTCGGATACCAGAAAATGGGTCATGCCCTTGCTCCATGCGACGGTTTCATCGGTAATATGACCGCAAGAGAGTTAAATTTCGCCTCACGCGCGATTGCGCTGCCGAAGGATGGAGCCAAGTCATGACGACACACACACCAGGCCAGAAGATGGGCGCGCAAGCCGCCGTAAAAGCCCTGGATGGCTGGGCGCCGGCCGAAGGCAAGGATGCCATTCACAAATCCTATCGCTTCGCCGATTTCAACGAAGCCTGGGGTTTCATGAGCCGGGTGGCGATCAAGGCAGAGGTGATGAATCACCATCCCGAATGGTTCAATGTCTGGAATCGGGTGGATGTGACGCTCACCACCCATGACGCCAATGGCGTCACCGCGCTCGATCTCGAGCTCGCCCGTTTCATGGATTCCATCGCCGGCTAATCCAGGGAAAATTGTGCCACGGCTTGTGATTTCTCCCGTCCTGCACGAAGATTATCCTTTCGGCGGGAGGGTTGAATATGTCAGGCATGATGATCGCGATCGCATTGATCCTGCAGCAGGCCGACGGGCTCGCCGCGGAAAACACGGCCGCTCTGCCGATGATCGAGCGTACGGAAAGACTTGAAATTGACCGCTTTCGCCAGGATCGACGCAATCAGTGGCGCGCCGGCGAATGGACCGGCCAATGGTCGGGCATGGGCACGTCCAGCTCCGGCTTCGGGCGCCAGCGCAATTATTCGCGCGCCAGTTTCACCGTCACGGGGCCAGGCTTCGAATCCGGCATGGTGACTGCTGATTGCGAGGGCGGGCAGCTCGATTGGGATTTTCTGTGGATCGAGTGGGCCCATGAAGACCTGGCCTATGTCTGCACATTTTCCCGCGATGGTGTCCTGATCGAGGATGCGCGTTTTGAACTGGCTCTGGAGCGAAGCCGGGGTTTTGCCGGCATGGGCCGCAATGAGCGCGCCGGACAGATTACCTATGGCGGACAGACCTTGCGACTGAGAACCCAGAGGTTGAGCGGGGCGGCTTTCCCGTCAGGGCGCGTGCCCGGCTATGTCATTCTTGACGGCGATGAGGAAATTGGCGGCATGGATTACGGTGTCTTCAAATCAAAGCTCTACCTGCCGCCGGAAGGTGCACAGACGCGCGCGATCGCGCTGCTGGCGGGATTGGCGGTTGCCCATTTCATGGACCCGGCCAACAGCAATCATTGAGACCTGTCAGTCTGAATTGATAATCACCATGCCGATCAGGACACGGGCACCCTCGGTGCCAAGCGTCGTGTCGGTCGCGTCCTGGAGCAGCTGGGCAATCCGGTCGGCATCGGGCACGCCGCCATAGCGGTAATTGACGCCCGTATAGGTGCTCAGGGCTGTGACATAGGCATTGCGCAGCCGCGGCATGGATTGTTCGACACGGCGGCGAAGCCGGGAATCCTCCACTTCGAGCCCGGCCTCGATCTGCAAATTGCCGCGGGCCCGGTAATTGGCCTGCACCGTCGCCATCAAGGGCGGCAGCGGCAGATAGCTGTCGGATGTCGTCAGGCCGCGATGCCGGCTTTCCTCGGCCGGGGCCGCGCTGCCGCCACCGCCACCCGATGCGAGCGCGACGCCTCCGGGAGCCAGCGACAGGCAAAGGGCTGCCACAGCAAAAATCAGGGCGGGTCGTCGCGGAAATCTGGTCGAATATCTCATCCCGTCACTCTAGCCCATGGCCGGTAAAAGAAGCGTTCCCGCCGCTGATTTCGCGGAAACCAACCCGGCTCGACTGGAATGACTGCCCGAAATTATTGGACAATTCGCGCCGTCCGTGACCGCCGTCATGGGTGATCCGGGATGTTTTATGCTGTTCTGCAGTCTGAACCTGTCATCGGGTTCACCGGGCCGGAGTCGTTGGTATTGCCCGCCTCTTCCCTGCCTGGCCCAACCGGGAGATCTGCCATGCCACTGCCCGTCGGGCATGCCGGCCGGAGTGCAACCTATATGAAGCGCGTCCTGCTCGTCGAAGATCACGAATCCGATGTCGCCGAGATCAAGGCCGCATTCGAGCGGTTTTCGCTCGACGTTCAGCTTGAACATTCCCGTTCGACGGAGCTGGCGTGGGAATTGATGCAGTGCTGGGCAGCCGCACCCGGCGGGCGGCGTCCGGTCTGCGTCCTGCTGGGCCAATTGGCCGGGCCGCGCGATGGTCTCTGGCTGCTGGAGCGGATGCAGGAGGACCGGCTGTTTCGACAATTGCCGGTGATTGCCCTGTCCCGCGAAGCCGGCATGTCGGACCGGGCACGCGTGTTTTCAAATGTGGTGGGCGCACTGGAGCGCCCCGTCGACGAGCTGGCCTGGCGCCGCGTGATCAGCGCCGTCGCCCGCATCAGTCAGTCTCTGCCCCATCTGGCCGGCGCCTGACATCCTTCGCCCGGTTTAGCGTTGGGCCTGCCCAGCCGAAGCTCGCG
>NZ_CAXBKN010000071.1:0-16270 GCF_963976135.1 uncultured Maricaulis sp. | reverse complement strand
CCCCCATCACCCCGGCAAGCTCAAACAAGCCCTCAGCCCCCCCATCGGGCTCTGGCTCAATCGGATCTCGCCGCCATGACCGCGTGCCACATCGCGCGCTATGGCGAGGCCGAGGCCGACGCCCTTGCGGTTGGGATTGCGGCTTTCATCGAGGCGGTTGAAGGGCTTGAGCGCTTCTTCATACTGGTCCGGCGGGATGCCGGGGCCGTCATCATCGACCAGGATCTCGATCCGGGCCGCATCGGCCCGGCGGATCGAGACGGCGACGTTTTCGCCGTGTTCGCGGGCATTATTGACCAGATTGGCCAGTGAGCGCTTGACCGAGCCGGGGCGGATATCGGCCTCGATCGGTTCGCCGGCGACCAGATCGATATGGCTGCCGGCGCGGCGCGCATCGGCGATCACATCCTCGACCAGCGCATTGAGATCGGTGCGCGCGGTTTCCTCATTCGCCTGGCCGCGGGCGAAATCGAGATATTCGTCGAGCATCTCCTGCATCTCGGTGATGTCGCGCTTGGCATCCTCGCGCTCGGGCGTGGCGGGCATCAGGGCGAGCTGCAGCCGCAGACGCGTCAGCGGGGTGCGAAGATCATGGCTGACGCCGGCGAGCAGGGCGGTGCGCTGTTCCAGCTGGCGCCGGATCCGGTCGCGCATTTTCAGGAAGGCATGGGCGGCCTGGCGCACCTCGGTGGCGCCGGCGGGCCGGAAATGCGCCACATCCTGGCCGCGGCCGAATTGCTCCGCCGCATCGGCGAGCCGCCGGATCGGCTTGATCTGGTTGCGGATGAAGATGACCGAGACCCCGGTCAGTATTGTCGTCGCGCCGATAATCCACAAAAGGAAGATATTTCCCGTCGTTGCAAACACACGTTCACGCAGGGCGATATAGCGCAGAATGCCGCCATCAACCTCGACGCGGATATCGACATAATTGGGATAGCGCGTGGTATCGAACCAGAAATTCTGATCCAGCTGACCGGAGAGCGCGCGTTGCAGCGTCCGGTCGAGCGTGCGGAAGAAGGAGGAGCGGCGTGTTGTCGGCAGGGTTTCCCCCGGACGGAAATCGACCGAGAGCCGCATCGTCGCCATCGCGATATCGGCCTGGCGCCGGAAGGCGTCCGGATTGGCCAGGTCATCCTCAAACAGCGTCGTCATCATCGCGATGTCGCCGGCAACCCCGTCGGACAGGCGGCTGGTGACCGTCTCCCAATGCTGTTCGAAGAAGGACCATACGACAGCGATCTGCATCAGCGCCACCGGCAGCACGAAGATCAGCAGGGTGCGCGCGAAAAGACCTCGCGGGAGAATGCGGCGGACGAGGCTCATGGCCCGCTCACGGGCCGAAGATCGGATCAGCGGCGAGCTTGTAGCCCTCGCCGCGGACGGTCTGGAGGTGCATGGGCTCCTTGGGGTCTGTCTCGATCTTGCGGCGCAGGCGCGTGACCTGGACATCGACGGCGCGTTCGCCGCCGCCGGTATGATCCGACAGGGTCAGACGCGAGACGACCTGGCCCGGCATGGCTGCGAGGGCAGCGAGCAGGCTGGCTTCGCCGCCGGTCAGGCGCACGGGAACGCCGTCGCGCTGCAGCATTTCGCGTTCAATATCGAATTGCCAGTCGCCGAAACTGACGCGCTGGATCGCCGCTGCAGCCGGACGCGCCCGGCGCAGGATGGCGTGGATACGCAGGGCCAGTTCCTCAGGCTCGAAGGGTTTGGGCAGATAATCATCGGCGCCGAGGCTCAAGCCCTTGATGCGATCCTCGGCATCGCCGCGGGCGGTCAGCAGGATGATCGGCGTTTCGGCATGTTTGCGGATCGCGCTGGTCAGTTCAAACCCGTTCATACCCGGCATCATCACATCGAGGATCAGAAGGTCGAAACTCAGCGAATTGAGCGTCGAAAGCGCCTTGGTCGCATTGGGCGCCGTCGAAACGCGAAAGCCGCGCCCCTGCAGGAAGCGCTTCAGCAGGGCGCGGATCCGGTCGTCATCATCGACCACCAGGATGTGGGCTTCGTCGCCAGCACTCTCGGCCATGCCATCTCCCAAAGCTGATCGCGCCAGCATGGCCTGTGCGCGCCACTTGCTCAAGGTCTTCCCCGCATTGAGGCCCTGCCTATTTGCGGAAATAATTCCAGGCCGTCAGCAGGCTCAGCGCGGCGGTGATCCAGAGCGCACCGATCCAGGCCAGCAGCAGGACATCATTGTCGGTCCAGCCCAGTGGCTGGGCGATCAGCGGGAAGCCGGCGACAATCATGGCGAGGGCGGTTTTCAGCTTCGCGGCCGGAGAAACCGCAAGTGACGGGCTGGCCGTGCCACCGGGCAGGAGGCGTGCCGCGGTCATGGCTGCGTCGCGGGCCACAAGGGCGAAGACCGGCACGGCGATATCAATCGGCGTGCCCAGGATCAGCATGTAGACGACAAGATAGGCATCCACGAGCAATTTGTCGGCGATCGGGTCGAGGATTTCGCCCAGCGTCGAGCGCGCATCCCAGCGCCGGGCCAGATAGCCGTCCAGCCAGTCGGTCGCAGCGGCGACGATGAAGGCGATCACGGCAAATGCCGCCAAGGACCGTGCCGCGAGGACCGGATCGCCGAGCCAGAGCGGCACCGCCGCGCTGAGCGACCATTGATAGGAGGTCCACAAACCGGCCGCGCCGGCCAGCGCCAGGAGAATGCGCACAATCGTCAGTATGTTGGGGATTTGCCGGTGCATCGCTCTACCTCTGGAACCAGTCATGGATACGTTTGGCCATCGCGCTGGAGACGCCGTCAACCGCTTCCAGATCGGCCAGCGCGGCATCGCGCACCGATTTGGCCGAGCCGAAATGCGCCAGCAAGGCCTTTTTGCGCGACGGGCCGATGCCCGGGACATCGTCGAGCGGATTGTCCGCCATCTGTTTCTTGCGCTTGGCCCGGTGACCGCCGATAGCAAAACGGTGGGCCTCGTCGCGAAGCCTTTGCAGATAATACAGCACCGGGTCCTTCTGCGGCAGTTTGAAGGGCGGCTTGCCCGGCAGGTAGAAGGCTTCGCGGCCGGCATCGCGCTCGGGACCCTTGGCAATGGCGGCGATGCAGATATCGCTGATGCCGAGTTCCTCGGCCACACCCATCACCTTCGACAATTGCCCGGCGCCGCCATCGATCAGGATCAGGTCGGGCACCGGCGCGCCATCCTCGCGCTCCTTGATCAGGCGCGAAAAGCGCCGCCGCAGCATCGCCGCCATCATCGCGAAATCATCATTGGTGGCGGCGTCGCTACCGGTCATGTTGAAGCGGCGATAATGGGTTTTCTCGAAGCCTTCCGGCCCGGCGACGATCATGGCGCCGAGCGCATTCGTGCCCTGGATGTGGGAATTGTCATAGACCTCGATCCGCTGCGGCAGATCCTCCAGCCCGAACACACGTTGCACGCCCTTGAGCAGATGCGCCTGGGAGGCGCTCTCCGACAATTTGCGCGCCAGCGCCTCGCGGGCATTGGCCGATGTGCGCTCGACCAGCTTGCGCTTTTCACCGCGGACGGGGCGGTGGAGCGCCACCTTGCGGTCGGCCTTCAGGCTCAGCGCCTCGGCCAGCAGGTCGGCATCCTCGACATCATGCGACATCAGGATCAGGCCCGGCGGCGGCTTGTTGTCATAGAATTGCGCGATGAAGGCGGCGAGCACCTCGCCGGTCTCGACCTCGCTGTCATGGCGCGGGAAGAAGGACTGATTGCCCCAGTTCTGGCCGGCGCGGAAGAAGAAGACCTGGACGCAGGAGCGGCCGCCATCCTGGGCGACGGCGATGACATCGGCTTCCTCGACGCCCTCCGGATTGATGCCCTGGTCGGTGGTGACAGCGGCGATGGCGCGGATCCGGTCGCGCAGGCGCGCGGCGCTCTCATAGTCGAGCGCCTCCGCGGCGGCCTGCATGCGCTGCTGCAAATCCTCGCGCAGGGCATTGGACTTGCCGCGCAGGAAATCGCTCGCCTGGGTGACCAGCTCGTCATAGGCGGCCGGTTCGATCAGCCCGACGCAGGGCGCGGCGCAGCGCTTGATCTGGTGCAGCATGCAGGGGCGGGTGCGGCCCTCATAAACGCTGTCGGAACAGGTGCGCACCAGGAAGGCTTTCTGCAGCGTATTGAGGGTCTGGTTCACGGCACCCACGGAGGCGAAGGGTCCGAAATAATCGCCCTTCACCTTGTGGGCGCCGCGATGCTTGGTCAGTTGCGGCGCCGCATGGTCACGGCGGATCAGGATATAGGGAAAGCTCTTGTCGTCGCGCAGCAGCACATTATAGCGCGGCTTGAGGCGCTTGATCAGATTGGCCTCGAGCAGCAGCGCCTCGGTCTCGGTCTCGGTGACGACGAATTCCATCGTCCGGGTCAGCGCGATCATCAGGGCGATGCGATTGGAATGGCCGCGGCCATTGGCATAATTGGAAACGCGATTCTTCAGATTGCGCGCCTTGCCGACATACAGGACCGTGCCATCCTCGGCGAACATGCGGTAGACACCGGGCCTTGAGGGCAGGTGTTTGACATAGTCGGCGATGATTTGCGCACCGCTGCGCGATTGCACCGGCGGCGCGGACGCGTCATTTATCGGCTCAGAAGGTGTTTCAGGAGACGTCATGTCCGACAAGATCGCGCTCGTTACTGGTGGCGGCAAGCGCCTGGGTGCCAAAATTGCGCGCGCCCTGGCCGAGGATGGCTGGCACGTCATCATTCACTATAACAGCTCGGCTACCGAGGCGCGTGCGATTGAAGCGGCGATCCGCAAATCGGGCGGCTCTGCCAGCACGGTGCAGTGCGATCTCAGGGACAGCACGGGCGTTGCGGCCTTTGCCGACGGCCTCGGCCGCATCGATCTCCTGGTCAATTCGGCCTCGGTGTTTGAGCAGGACCGGCCGGAAACCGTGGAGGCTGCGGCGCTGGAACAGGCCCTGCGCGTCAATCTGATGGCGCCGGTCCTGCTCGGATCGGCCATGGCGCAGGCGCACGAGACCCGCGCCTCGGGCTGCATCATCAACCTGCTGGACCAGAAGCTGTTCAATCTCAATCCGGACTTCTTTTCCTACACGCTCGCCAAACACGCCCTGCTCAGTGCCACCACGACGATGGCGATGGCGCTGGCGCCGCGTGTGCGCGTCAACGGGATCGCGCCGGGCCTGACCTTGCCGTCGGGCCAGCAGAGCGAGGCGGAATTCGAGCGCGCGCACCGGATGAATCCGATGCAGGGCGGCTCGACGCCGGAGGATATTGTCAGGGCGGTTCGCTTCATCATCGCCACGCCGTCAATGACCGGCGAAACGATCACGATTGATGGCGGCGAGCACTTGATGCGCCGGACCCGGGATGTCTCGATCGAGCCCTGAGGCTAGAGCGTGACCCGGGCGACCACGGATTTGCAGGCGACTGTCCGCGGCGATTTTGTCACCGCGACGGTGACTTGGTCCACGTGCTGGAGGTTTTTCAGCCCCGCGGCGATCGCGACACAGAGCGTTTCAGCGAGATTGTAATGCTGGGCATCCACGACCTTGCGGGCGATATCGGCGATATCGTCATAGCTCGCGGTTTCGCCGATCGAGTCGTTTTGCGGTGAGCTGGCGAGCTTGATCCGGACGTCGATCAGGATCGGCTGGCGGCTGTCCTGTTCGAAGCTGTGAATACCCAGAGCAGCGTCCATCTGCAGGCCGACGACTTCGATTTCGATCATGGATATCCAGCGCCTTGCTCACAACAGATGTGCGGTTGGATAGGTCATGAATCGCGTGCGATCAAGCAGGGCCGCGCAGGCGCCCGGCCCGGTGTCTTGCCGGGCACGGCTGCGCTCACATCTGTGTGATCCCTGCCATTTGCGAATTCCCCCTGTGCCGCCCCGGTGCTTCACTCCTGGCGCTGCGGCAATCCGGCCCGGCGGGAAACGGGTGGTCGCAGGGATGAAGCTGTGCCGGTCAGGCCTGGCGGCGGTGATGCTGGCGATAAGCCCTGCGGTGAGCGCCGGGGCGCAGATATCGCCGCCGGTCTATGATCTCGATTGCGATGGCGCCGAGGCCTATAGCCGCCGGTCGCGCGGCATCGCGGTGATCGTCGTCCATGCGGGCGATATTGTCTGCGCGCGCTATGCGGACGGAATCGATCCGGAGCAGGGCTGGGAAATAGCAAGCGGTGTCAAGAGCTTCACGGCGATCATGGCCGCGGCGGCGGTGCAGGACGGACTGCTGTCACTGGACGAGCGGGCCGCCGATACGCTGACGGAATGGCAGGACGATCCGGAGCGCGCCGCGATCACGGTCAGCCATCTCCTCTCCCAGAGCAGCGGCCTGGCGCTGCCCCGCGAATCCAGCCGCCTGCCCGGCTATGAGGCCGCAATCCGGACCCGCGCGCAGCGGCGGCCGGGGGAGGCCTTCATCTATGGCCCGCGGCATTTCCAGGCTTTTGGCGAATTGCTGCGCCGCAAGCTGGAGGCCGCCGGACTCGATGCAACACCGGCGCATTATCTCGGGCGCCGGGTCCTGGTGCCGATGGGAATCGAGGTCACCAATTGGGCAATGGTGGATGGCATGCCGGTCTTGTCAGAGGGGGCCTCGATCTCGCCGCTCGACTGGGCACGCTTTGGCTATTTCGTGCTCCATGATGGAGATGAGGGCGGTACGGGCCTGGTTGACGCGGCGGCGATGGCGGCCCTGTTCGAGCCTTCGGCGCCGAATCCGGCCTATGGTCTGGGCTGGTGGTTGCCCCATCCCCGCCATGCCGGTTTCCGCGGTTCGCGCCAGATCGGACATCTGCTCGATACGCTGGGGGCTGATGCGGACTTCCCCGAAATCCATGTCGCCGCCGGTGCCGGCGCGCAGCGCCTCTACCTCTTCCCGGATCTGGATCTGGTTGTTGTCCGCATGACGCGCGGCGTGACCGAAGACCCGGCCACACGCAGCCGGTCCTGGTCGGACCGGCGCTTCATCGAGCATTTGCTGGTCCGCCAGGAGCGCGCCCGCTGACGGG
Organism: uncultured Maricaulis sp.; assembly: GCF_963976135.1. Lineage (GTDB taxonomy): Bacteria > Pseudomonadota > Alphaproteobacteria > Caulobacterales > Maricaulaceae > Maricaulis. Next base: position 9,290 of record NZ_CAXBKN010000071.1, on the reverse strand, counting down.
CAGCCGGGCCGGGCGTCAGCCCATGGCCGAGCGGGCCAGTACGGCGATATAGCCCAGATAGCCCGCGAAGAGCATCGCGCCGATGACCCGTGTGATTGGCCGTTTCAGCAGCACGATCGCGGCGATGAGCCCGCTGGCTGCGAGCATGACCCAGAAGTCCAGCGCGAAGAAGCTCTCGGAAATCGGCAGCGGGATACCGGTCAGACCAGCGGCCAGGCCGGTCGCGCCGCCGACGGCGAAAACGTTGAAGATATTGGAGCCGAGTACATTGCCGATCGCCAGATCCGCCTGGCGCCGGACCGAGGCCATGACAACCGTGGCCAGTTCCGGCAGCGAAGTGCCCAGGGCGACGGCGGTCAGGCCGATCAGGGCCGGTTCGACATGGAGATCCTGGGCCGCCGCGACGCCGCCCGTTACAATCATCTGGGCACCGACGGGCAGGGCGATCAGGCCGCCGGCGAGGGCCAGCAGGATAGAGGGAAGAGTTTTGGGAAGCCCGTCCATATGTTCGATATCGGTCAGTTCGGCCAGGGTTGGATCGTCGGTCGCCTTGCGGGCCTGGAGGCCAAGCAGGGTGACATAACCGACAATCGCCGCCAGCAGGATCCAGCTCTCGGTTGGCGTCACCTGGCGGTCCCAGGCAATCACGATCAGCGCAATGGCCGCACCCAGCGCGAAAATCGCATTGCGGCGCAGGCCCGGTGTCGTGGTGTGGATCGTACCGAACAGGGCTGGCAGACCCAGCACCAGCAGGAAATTGGCGATATTGGAGCCGACAATATTACCGACGGCGAGGCCGGGCGCGCCGGTCAGGGCGGATTGCACGCTGACGACCAGCTCCGGCGCAGACGTGCCGAAGGCGACGATGGTCAGTCCGACCAGAAGGTTTGGCAAGCGCCACAGGCGTGCCAGGGCGGCGCCGCCGCGAACAAGAAAGTCGCCGCCAAACAGCAGGAGAATGATTCCCGCCAGGATGAGCGGGACGTATTGGATAGCGTGCATGAATCTACCGGGCGCTGCGGATCAGGACTTAGTCGAGGCGGCGATATTCGATAAGATTGAGAAGGGCGAAAACGGCCACAACGAGGCCAACAGCGATCAGGGCATACATGGAACACATCTCCAGAAAAGCACGGGCAATGACCGTACATAGCGTGCCGCTGCCTGAGTGGCCAGCGCCGGTTTCGGTATGAGGTGGCGAGCCCATATCGAGCCCTTTGCACGGCCTTTCATGCAGGCCTGCTGGCGCCTGACTCGCGGCGCAACCCTGGGGGTGCGGGCGGTCGCGGAACGGCCGGACGGCCGCGTTGCCCTGGTCCGTCACACCTATATCAATGGCTGGCATTTGCCGGGCGGCGGCGTTGAGGCCGGCGAGACCGCGATCGAGGCCGTGGGCCGCGAACTGGCCGAGGAGGCGGGGGTGCAATTGACCGGTGCACCGGAATTGCTCGGGATTTACGCGAATCATTCCGCCTTCCGCGGCGATCATGTCCTGCTCTACCGGGCCGCTGGCTGGGTCGATTGCCAGACACGGAGCCAGGGAGAGATCGAGTGCGTGGCGTGGTTCCTCCCGTCAGAATTGCCAGTCGGGACAACCGTCGCGACGCGGCGGCGGCTGGCGGAAGTCTATCAAGGCGCAGCCCCGGTTGCGCATTGGTGAGTGTAAACCGCCCTCCGACGGTCAGAATCGTCTAGGCTTGACGGCAGAGCGGCGGTTCTGTGACTGTTTGGCCGGACCATAATCAAGCCCGCGGGGCCGGGATCGAATCGAATGAATGATGATGCCGAGGCGATGACGCCGGTTCGACCGGACACCGGTCCGCAGGCTTCGGTGCCGTCCTGGCAGCGTGCGGTCGACGCTGATGGCTGGTTCGCGCTGGCCTTGCCGGGCATACTGGCGCTGAGCTTCATCCTGATTATTTTCCTGGCGGTGATGGCCGGCGACCGGGCGCTGGTTGCATCGGCCCGCGAGACCAATGCCTCGACCCTGAATTCGGTGCTCGCCAGCACGATGCAGCGCTTCGAGGAATGGGCCGTGTCCCAGGAAAGAAATGCGGCTGTCTGGGCGAGCAGCGAGCTGGTCCATGAATCGCTTGAGGACTTGCTGGAAACGCCGGCAATGTCCTCGATCGCTGCCGCGCCGGCACAGTCGCAATTGCGCACGACGCTGGGTCCATGGCTGACGGAATATGGTTATCGCGGCTTCTTTATTCTGGGCTCCAATGGCATCAATCTGGCTTCATTGCGCAATTCCGATATCGGACAGCCTTCGCCGATTCTCAGCCTCGTCGATATCAACCGGCTGCGGTCGGGACGCGCCATTCTGACACGTCCACAAATTGTCGATGTGCCGCCGATTGCGGGCGATGCCGACTGGACAGGGCTCGACGAAGAAGTAGCGATGTATGCCATCGCCCCGATCATGTCGGGCAATGTGGTCCGGGGCTATTTCGCGCTGCGGATCGACCCGCTGGCCGAGTATTCGTCCACATTCCGCGTCGGGCGGAGCGGCATATCCGGTGAGACATTCGCGGTTGATCGCAGCGGGCGCCTGGTCACGGAAACCCGCTTTGCCCAGGAATTTCGCAACGCCGGACTGCTCGCCCAGGACCACCCTTCCATGCTGCACATCGAGATCCGCGATCCCGGCGTCAATATTACCCATGGCGCCGAGTTCGAACGGCCCTATGCGGCCTGGCCGCTAACGGTGGCGGCGCAGGCGGTGACGCAGGGCGGCCGCGGTTCCAGCCTGACCGGCTACCGCGATGCGCGGGGCATTCTGGTCATGGGGGCCTGGGCCTGGGATCCGGCCCGCGAGATCGGTGCGATCTCGGAAATTGACCTTGCCGAGGCGCTCGCCGGCGTCAATCGCGCCCGGGCCGTGCTGCGGGTCTTCGCGGTTGCCATGGCGCTGTGCTTCATCCTGATTGCGATCCTGTTCAACGTCCATCGCACGGTCAGCCGCCATCGGGCGCGGCAGACGCTGGAGGCGACGCAAAGGTTTCAGCGTATCCTGATGACGGTTGCCGAGGGCATGTACGGCCTCGATCAGGACGGGCACGTCACCTTCATCAATCCCCATGCCTGCAATATGCTCGGCTATACCGAGGAAGAGCTTCTCGGCAAGTCGCTGCACGCCATCATCCACCATTCCAGGCGTGACGGCACGCCCTATCCCGAGCACGAATGCGCGATCGCCAGAGGCAGTGTGGTTGACAGCGCCGAGGAATATTTCTGGACCAAGGCCGGCGAGTGCATCCCGATCGAGTTTTCCATCTCGCCGATCAATGCCGCAGATCCCTTGGCCGGCAGCGTGGTGACCTTCCGCGACATCTCCGGCCGCAAGCGGGACGAACTGGCCTTGCTGCGCTATGCGCAGGAATTGAAGCGCTCGAACGCGGAATTGCAGGAATTCGCCTATGCCGCATCCCACGATTTGCAGGAGCCATTGCGCAAGATCCAGGCCTTTGGCGAACGCCTGCACAAGAAATACCACGCCTCGCTCGACGAGACCGGCCAGCATTATCTCGACCGCATGGTCGATGCTGCCTCGCGCATGCGGCGCCTGATTGACGACCTGCTCGGCTATTCCCGGGTCAATTCGAAAACCACGAGCTTTCAGCCGGTCGATCTGTCGCGCGTGCTGGCCGATGTGATGTCGGATCTCGAGCCGCGAATCGCCGCTGCAGGCGCCGAGGTCAAGATCGGCAACCTGCCAGCGATCGAGGCCGATCAGACCCAGATGCACCAGCTGTTTTTGAACCTTCTGTCCAATTCGATGAAATTCCACCGCGCGGGCGTTCGGCCCTCCATCCTGATCGAGGGCAGTGTCGAGGTCGGGGATGGCGGGGCCGTCGCACGCATTGCGGTGACTGATAATGGTATCGGCTTCGAGCCGCGCCATGCCGAGCGGATTTTCGGCATGTTCGAACGTCTGCATGGCCGCGAGGAGTTCGACGGGACCGGCGTTGGCCTGGCAACCTGCCGCAAGATCGTCGAACATCATTCCGGCATCCTCACCGCCTGGGGCGAGCCGGATGCCGGTGCGGTCTTCACCATCATCCTGCCGATTCGCCAGACGGTCGACGCCTAGCACGCCGCGCCGTGCCGAAAGCGTCAATCCGGGCGCGCGCCGACGCTCAGCCGCTGTGGCAAGGCAACAATTCACAGTTGTGACAACGCCGCCAATGCCGGCCGGCCCGGACAGCGCCGCGACAGGCTGAATGGCTGCGGATGGCTGGCTGCCGGGCACGGGCGCAGACGGCAGGTCAGGATGTTTATCGCTGGTCAAATTCAAATAAATCAGATGGTTGAGCCTGGTGTCCGGCCTGGCCGGCGTGCCGTGTGAGGCCTGGATTTTCCGCGCCATGCTGCGCGGTTCGCGCCTCCGGCCAGGCAGGGTCCGGCGGGCAGATGGCTCGTGCGGCACCTCTGTCGGCCTGGAGTCTGCGGCCGATGCAGGTTTGCACACGGTATTCGCCTTGATCTTGCTCCTGCGACGCGAGAAACTCCTCGCCAAGGAACAGCCGCGATCGCGCGGTGGCCGCGATGAGGCTTTTCAAAATGAGCAATGACGACCGCCTATTCACATTCCTGATGGTGGATGACGATCCCGATGACCGCATGTTGTTCCGGGAAGCCTGCGAAGAAGTCAGGTTGCGCAATCCGGTCGAGTTTCTCGAAAATGGCGAACAGCTGGTCGACTATCTCAATCGCAAGGGCCCATATGCGTCTCTCGCGGATCAGCCCCTGCCGGGCATTATCCTGCTCGATCTGAACATGCCGCTGAAGGATGGCCGTGAGGCGCTTGAGGAAATCAAGGCCAGTGCCGATCTGCGCCATATCCCGATCATTGTGCTCACCACGTCCAAGAATGAGGATGATATCCTGTCGAGCTACGGGCTCGGGGCCTCCTCCTACATCGTCAAACCGGTTGCGCTCGACCGCTTGATGCGTGTGGTCAACTCGATCGGTGAGTATTGGGTCCAGATCGTCGAGGTGCCGGACGGTGCTGCGGCTGAGGCACTCCGCGAGATCGATTGACCGGTCCAGACATCCCGGCCGTCTCGATTATTGTTTCCCTTTTGACGGGAATTCCATAGGCTGTGTCCACGCGGGGGCGTCGATCCAGAATGGATCATGAAACGGGGATTTCCCAATGAAGACCATGATGATGGCAGCGAGCGCACTGCTCGCACTGAGCGCAGCCGCATTTGCGGATGGCGATATGTCCAATGCCTATGGCCATATTGTCCGCGTGACCGGCGGCGACGCCAGTTTCGATGCGACATTTGCCGCCGATGGCAGTTACTCCGATACGCGCGGCATGACCGGCAGCTGGTCACTGGGCGAGCAATTATGCATTTCGGCTGCGACCGAGACCGGCGTGCAGGAAAACTGCGGCCCGTGGAATCCCGACCTCGCGGTTGGCGGGAGCTGGACGACTGCTGGCTGGTCGGACGATGGCAGCATGATCACCGTCGAGATCCTGGCCGCCGAATAGGCGGGCCCGGAGACGGGCCAAATACAGCCGCTGTGATCGGCATTGGAGGGCGGTGCTGCGGCGCCGCCCTTTTTCATGGATTGCCACGGACCGGTTTCCCCTGTGGCGTGTCTTGCCAAGACCTTGTCGCAATTGCACCCTAGACTGGACGAAACAGGGCGCGCGATCGGGTGGCGTCCGGGGGATATGACCATGCTGGCAATGCGTTTGTGGAAAATCTCGGCGACACTTTTCGTGTCGATGATCCTGGCCATGATCATGCTGGCCGCGCTCTGGTTCTACCTGCCCGAATGGTTCTCCTGGGTGCAGGACGGCGCCGACATGCTCGAAGACGGCGTCGCCGCGATTCCGCTGCCCGAGAAGATCAATAATCTCGTCCGCATCTATGCCAGCGATGACAAGCTTGTCCTGCTGATCTTCACCATCATCGCCCGTGTTCTGCTGGCCCTGGTCGGCAGGCTCTTCACGGCGGTGATGCCGCAGCCGAAGATCAAGATTGCCGAAGACGGGATTATCGCCCAGATCGGCTCGACCATCGCCACCCTTTTCCTGGCCTTCGTGATCGCGATCCTGATGCTCTCCGCTATCGCCCTGTTCTGGGAGGCCGGGCTGCACCAGATGCTCAATGCCGCCGACTGGGTCGAGGATCAGCTGGCGCATCTGCCGATCGGTGGGCGCTGGCGGTCAGGCGTGCGGTTTGTCGTCTCCGACGACAAGATCCTGCTGCTCTTCTTCACCATTATCGCCCGCGCCCTGATCGTGGTCTTCGCGACGAGTTTCGGTTCGGCTTGGCGTTCGATGACGGGCGGCGGGCGCGAGACGCTGGTGCGCAGCTAGTCCGACAGCGCTTTCGACAGGATCGGCAGGGAGACATCCATGCGGTAATCGACCGATGAATGATCATCGGGGAATTCCTCATAGACATGCTGGATGCCCATTTCGGTCAGCCGCCTGCTCATCCGCCGGGCACCATAGAGCAGGTTATACTGGTCGACATCGCCGCAATCGATATACAGCGCCTTCATTGATTTCAGGCCCGGCCCACGCGTTTCGACCAGTTCCAGCGGATCCGATTTCTTCCAGCGTTCCCAGGCGACGGGGTCCATCTCGCAAGTATCCATCGTCACCGGCAGGCGGATGCCGAGATAGGCCTCGGGGTCGGGATCATAGCTGGCCGCCATTGCCAGGATCATCAGCGCGTGGATATCGTCGCCGGCCGGCTTGGCGGCGCTCTCGAAGGCAGTCATGAAGCTCTCGATCGTGCCGCCATGCTTCGCGATGCGGCGCAGGGTGAAGGCGAAGTCCGAGGCGAACATCAGGTCAAAGCCCATATCGCCGGAATGGCACGCCGCGGCCGACCAGATATCGGGATGCATCAGCGCATGCATCATGGCGCCATAACCGCCCGAGCTCTTGCCGAAAATCCCGCGCTTGCCGGCGCCGCCGCAGCCATATTCGCCCTCGACAAATTCGAGCAATTCCGTGGTCAGGAAATCATCCCAATTGCCCATCGCGATCGAATTCACATACTGATTGCCGCCCAGCCGGGTGAAGCAATCGGGAAAGGCGATGATGCAGGGCGCCATCTCGCCCGAGGCGATCAGCCGGTCGGCGCGCTCGGGGACATTCTCGCCGAAATTCTTCCAGTTCGTATGCCCCGGTCCGCCGCCGGTAAAGCCGACAATATCGACCAGCAAGGGCAGTCCGGCCCCGTCATGCCCCGCCGGGATATAGACATCGACCCGCCGCCGCGCCGGATCGCCGAGCATGTTGTTGGCGACGGCCTGGCTGTCGATCCAGTGCTGGACGACGCGGCCCTTCGGGCAGGTATGGGATTTGTGCATGGCGGGCTCCTGGAGTGCTGATGCTTCCCGATTGTCTACATCAACCAAGCCTTTGTCATCCCGGTCGCGAAATTTCCGTTGACCGCCAGAAGGATGGCCGCGACTCTGTGCACCTGGCACCGGGGAGGCGTTGATGACCGCATTCGAACTCGTCGTCATCGTGCTGTCGGTGGTGATCTCGCTCGCTTTCACGCATCTGCTCACCGGCATCGCGCAGCTGATCCGAGCGCGCAAGGTGAAATTCTCGATCATTCACGCGGCCTGGATTGGCCAGATGCTGTTCACCTGTGTCGATTACTGGCTGTCGCTCTGGGCAGTGCGCGACACCGAGGTCTGGAGCCTGGGCTATCTCGCTTTCTGGCTCGCTGTGGCGACCTCGGTCTATCTCGCCTGCTGGCTGGTCATCCCGTCGACGAGCGATATCAGGGACGGTATCGACCTGCAGGCCTATCACCGCGACAACAGGCGCCGTTATCTCGGGGCCTATGCCTTCTATTACCTGCTCGGCGGGGCCATTAATCTGACCATCCCGGGGATGGAATCCGCAGCCCTGCTCGCGTTTGGGCTTGTTGCCGTGCTCGGCGCGGCCTGGCTCTGGCCGGACCGCCGCGTCCAACTCGCGGTGATTGTCGTCAATTGCGCGGCGTTCACCTGGTATGGCATGCACTATATCGCGGTGCTCTAGGCGGGCGGTCCCGCATCCCCCCCTTGAGCTTCCCCCGCAATCACGCCAGCATTCGCGCATGGCCATCATCAAGACACTCCTGACCGCCGACGATCTGCTCACCGACAGTTTCCGCCTCGCGCGGCAGGTGTTCGATAGCGGTTTTCGGCCCACCCATATTGTCGGCGTCTGGCGCGGCGGTGCGCCGGTGGGCATTGCTGTGCAGGAATATCTTGAATATCGCGGCCTCGACACCGACCACATCGCCATCCGCACCGCCTCCTATACCGGCATCGGCCAGCAGGCCGAGGTGCGGGTGTTTGGCGAGGGGTATCTGGTCGACACCCTCAATGCCGATGACCGCTTGTTGATCGTCGATGATGTGTTCGATTCGGGCCGCTCGATCGAGGCGCTGCTCAAGGTGCTGCGCGCCAAATGCCGCCGCAATTTCCCCGCCGATGCCCGCATCGCCACGGTCTATTTCAAGCCGGTCCGCAACAAGACCGGGCTGACGCCCGATTATTTCCTGCACGAGACCGATGACTGGCTCGTCTTCCCGCACGAGCTGTGCGGCCTGACGCCGGAAGAGATCGCGGCCAAGGGCGAGGCGGGCAAGGTGGCGCTGGGGGAGTAGGGGCTATTTCGACCGGTTCCGCGAGGTGTGCAGGACGCGCAGGATTTCGACTTCGGCGGGCGCACTTCGATATACGATCAGATAAGGCAAATGCGGAATCACGAGCTCGCGGGTATTCTTGAGTCGCCCCTCACGCCCCATCGAGGGGAAGGTGAGCAGGTATTGCGTTGCGCTCTCAACCGTCAGGATCATGCGCAGGGCCGCATCCGGATCGTCCTGCGCAATGAAATCATGAGCCTCGGTCATGTCCCGCCCGGCCTGGATGGACCAGCGCACGCGTTTCATTTTCTTGCGGCGAGATTGCGGGCCTTGAGCTGCGCCATCAAGTCTTCATGCTCGATGAAATTGCCGGCATCGGCGTCGGCAATCCCGACCTTGATCGCTTCAACGATCCAGTCCTGATGTTCGAAATAGGCCTGGATCGCATCATTGACGACCCAGGAACGCGAGCGGTCCTGGCTCTGCGCCAGCGCGTCGAGTTTTTCACGCGTTTTGTCGTCGAGGCGGATGGATATGTTTCTCATAATGATCATTCCGTATTCACTATACATGCAGTCTAACACGGAATGATCGACGAGAAAAACGGCCCCGCCGCGCCGGGCAGAGCCCGCCTTGAACCCTTGCCAAGCAGGGCGCCAGACTGGA
>NZ_CAXBKN010000070.1:0-16421 GCF_963976135.1 uncultured Maricaulis sp. | reverse complement strand
ACGCGATTGATCCCTATGCGTGAGGAGAGGCGCGTGATGAGGGACGTGTTCCTCTAGTACGCGTCCCAAGGGAGGACTCAGTTTTTGTGGCTGGAGCCCGGCATCGGCCGAAAGTCGGGTTTCCCCTGAGGACAGGTACCAGAGGTACCTGTCCCTTCGCAGGCGGTCTTTCTTCTCCGTGACGGGAAGGTGGCCGGCAGCGCCGGATGAGCCGGGCTCGGGACGTTTGCGATGAGGCGATGAAGAGGGACGTGTACCTTTGGTACGCGTCCCCGTGGAGGACTCGATTTTACCGGCTGGAGCCCGCCCTCGGCTGAAGGCCGGGTTTTCCCTGGGACAGGTACCTGAGGTACCTGTCCCTCTTCATTCTCACGGCGCGCTGAGTATGAGGGAGGTGTACCTCTGGTACGCGTCCCAAGGCGGAGTCTGTCCCGCCCGGCTCTTACAGGCGCCTGCGCCCGGCATTGAGCGAAGCTGGGTTTTCCCTGGGACAGGTACCAGAGGTACCTGTCCCTCCTCAGATCACAGCGCCCCCCAATCCACCTCGGCGTTTCGATCCAGCGTCTTTGACCCATCCGGCATCGCATATTTCAAACCCGAGCCGCAATTGAACAACACGCAATCGGCATCGCGCTCGATCAGCCCGTCATTCATCGCCTTTTCCATCGCGGCCAGCGTCGCGGCACCTTCCGGGCAGAGCAGGAGGCCGTCTTCGCGGGCGCAGCGCACCCGGGCGGCTTCGATGGATGCTTCGGAGACGGCGATGGCGAAGCCTTCGCTCTGACGGCAGGCGTCGATGATCAGGAAGTCGCCGATCGCCTTGGGCACGCGGATGCCCATGGCGGCCGTCTGCGCGTCGAGCCATTCCTCGGCATGGCGTTCGCCCTTGTCCCAGGCGCGCACGATGGGGGCGCAGCCCTCGGCCTGGACGGCGATCATTTTCGGGCGGCGTTTGCCGATCCAGCCGAGTTGCTCCATCTCGTCGAAGGCTTTCCACATGCCGATCAGGCCGGTGCCGCCGCCGGTGGGGTAGAAGATCGCATCGGGCATGCGCCAGCCGAGCTGGTGGGCGAGCTCGAGGCCCATGGTTTTCTTGCCCTCGATCCGGTAGGGCTCCTTCAGGGTCGAGAGATCGAACCAGCCCATCTTGTCCTTGCCGGCGGCGACGAGGGCGCCGCAATGATGGATCAGGCCGTTGACGCGGAAGACATGCGCGCCCTGCAGCGCCATCTCGCGGATATTGACCTCCGGCGTATCGTCGGGCGCGAAGAGATAGCTCTCCATTCCCATCCGGCTGGCATAGGCCGACATGGCGGCGCCGGCATTGCCATTGGTCGGCATGGCGAGGCGCCTGATGCCGAAATGATGCGCCATGGCGACGGCGAGGGCGAGGCCGCGGGCCTTGAAACTGCCCGTCGGCAAACGGCCCTCATCCTTGACCCGCACGCGCCCGGTGGCGCCGGAGGCCTTGGCGGTGGCGGGGACATCGATCAGCGGGGTATCGATCTCGCCGAGACGGCAGACATCCTTGTCATCGGTGACGGGCAGAAGCTCGCGCCATTTCCAGAAACCGCCGCCGCGGGCCGAGATGGCGCCGCGATCGATCACGCCTTTCGCCTTGGCGAGGTCATAGCGCACGAGCAGGGGCTTGCCGGCATCGGAGAGATTGTGCGGCTTGTCCTTGGGATAATGTTTGCCGGTCTCGGAGCATTCCAGATGGGTGACATAATCGTGATGCATGGGACGTGCTCCGAGGGGCAGGGGGTCAGTGAGCGAGGCTGGATCCGATGGCGTCCAGCGTCAGCGAGGCTTTCTTGAGGGTGATGGTACGGGTGTCGACCGGCCGGCCGGCAATCCAGGTGCCGCGCACCTGCAGGTCGCGTATTTCCTGCGGTGTCAGACCCAGCGGGTCGCGGTCGAGCCAGGTGAAATCGGCGCGCTTGCCGACTTCGATCGAGCCGATCTCAGCTTCGAGACCGAGCTGGCGGGCGGCATGGATCGTCATGGCTTCCAGCGCCTGGCGGTTGGTGAGGGCCTGGCCGGCTGCGATCAGCGTATCGCCGGTGCGGGCGCGGCGCTCAATGGCGGTCGCCAGGGTGCGCATCGGATCGACCGGGGTGGCCGGATGATCGCCATGCAAGGTGACGACGGCGCCGCTCGCCATCGCGTCACCGACCGGCATATAGCGCTGTGTGCGGTCCTCGCCGACGAGGTCGGGCAGGATATGGCCGTAATACCGGATATGATCGACAAAGAAGCCGAGGCTGACGCCCAGCTGCGCCGCGCGCTCGATCTGGGCCGGCGTGATCAGGGCGAGATGTTCCAGCCGGTGATGCAGACCCGCATCGGGGGCCGCAAGCTGGGCTGCCTCAATCGCATCAAGCGCCATCTCGATCGCCGGTTCGCCCTGGGCATGGATGGCGATCTGATAGCCGCCGCGCTGGGCCTCGAGGACCCGGGCATTGACGGTTTCGGGCGTGTAATTGACGGCACCGCTCCAGCCGGGCGCGAGGCCCAGCACATCGCGGGTGAAGGGTGAACTCGCATAGGGCTCGGCCAGGGCCGCGCCGCCGATAAAGGGCGAGCCATCCATCCAGATCTTGATGCCGGCCAGTGTGGTATTGCCGGCATCATCCTCGCCCCAGAGCGCCGCCGCTGCGTCACGCCGGTCCGGTGCCGTGTAAAGCACGGTGTTGAGGCTGGCGCGCGCATCGCTGGCGACACCATGCACCAGCGCCACCGGGTCGTGCGCGCGGCCGACCAGGCTGGCGGCGCCGATCGTGGTGTAGCCGGCGCGGGCATAGCGATCATATTGCAGGCTCAAAAGCAGGGTCAGCGCGGCGTCGGACGCTTCCGGCATCGCCGCCATGACATGGCCAATCGCCTCGATCTCGATCAGACGGCCGGTGAGGGCGCCGCTCGCATCGCGTTCAAAGGCACCATTCGCCGGGTCGGGCGTGGCCGGGCTGATGCCGGCGGCCTCCAGCGCGGCGGTGTTGGCGAAGGCTTCATGCATCATCTGGGTGAGGATGATCATCGGCCGCTCCGGCGCGATGGCGTCGAGTTCGGCCAGGCTGGGTGGTGGCAATGGATCAAGCATGGCCGGATCCCAGCCGAAGGCGACGATCCACGGCGTCAGTCCGCGCTTTTGCGCCGCTTCGCGCAAGCTTGCCATCAATTCATCGCGGCTGGAATGGGTCACGCCGCTGACATCGGTCGCCGCCCCCAGCAGGGCGGAGGCGAGCGGGTGGGTGTGGGGCTCGATCAGTCCGGGCAGCAGGGCCCCGCCGCGCAGATCAATGCGGCGCGCATTCCACGGCGCCAGCACATCAATCTCCGCCCGACTGCCGACCGCGGCGATCACACCATCAATGACATAGACCGCCTCGGCCGTCTCATCGCCGGCCATGGTGATGATCGACCCGCCCTGGAAAACCTGGTGCCGGGCCGCTGCCGGTGCTCGCAGGGACAAGCCCCAGCCGAGCGCCAGCAGGAGGAGGGCGAGGGCGATCAGTCGTTTCATCGGCGCGTATCCCCATGGATCAAAAGCGAGATCAGTTTTGGGGTCAGCCTAGGCGATTGACGCGCCAAGGCCAGCGCTTTCACATCAGCCCCAGTGTCTTGAAACTGGCCGTGTTCTCGCGCCCGATCACGAGATGGTCGTGGACGACGATCTCGAAGGGTTTGCAGACCTCGATCAGGGTGCGGGTCATCTCGATATCGGCCTGGCTGGGGGTGGCATCGCCCGAGGGGTGATTGTGGACCAGGATGATGGCCGAGGCCTCATTGGCCAGCGCCCGCTTGACGACTTCGCGCGGATAGACCGGGGCGTGATCAATCGTGCCGGTGCCGAGCACTTCATCGCCGATCACCTTGTTCTTGCGATCCAGGAAGAGAACGCGGAACTGCTCGGTCGTGGCGTGCTGCATCGCCGTGCGGCAATAGGCGACCAGTGCGGCCCAGGAGGCGATGACGGGCCGGCCGATCACCTGTTCGCGCGCCAGCCGGGCGGAGAGCGCCTGGATCAGTTTGAGTTCGGCGGCGCAGCGCTGCGAGACGCCATCAATGGTGACAAGCTGTTCGACCGGCGCGGCCGCGACGCCGCCGAGATCGCCGAAGCGGGCGATCAGCGCCTTGGCGATGGGTTTGACATCGCGGCGCGGGATGGAGCGGAAGAGGTAAAGCTCGAGCAGCTCATAGTCGTGCAGGGCATCGCCACCCGCCAAGGTTAGTTTCTGGCGCAAGCGCTCGCGGTGACCATCCGTGTGCGAGCGGCTGGCCATGGCGTCAGATGTTGTAGGGGGGCTTGTCGAGGCCCTTGGGCGATTTGGTGAAAATCTCATGGCCGTCGGCGGTCACGCCGATGGAGTGTTCGAACTGGGCCGAGAGCGATTTGTCGCGCGTGACGGCGGTCCAGCCATCAGCCAGGACCTTCACATCCGGCCGGCCGAGATTGAGCATCGGCTCGATGGTGAAGAACATGCCTTCCTTGAGCTCGACGCCTTCGCCGCGGGTGCCGAAATGCAGGACATTGGGGCTGTCATGGAAGAGCTGGCCGAGGCCGTGGCCGCAGAAATCGCGCACCACCGAGCAGCGGCGCGCCTCGGCATATTCCTGGATAATGGCGCCGATCGTGCCCAGGGTGACGCCGGGCTTGACGGCATCAATGCCGGCCATCATCGCCTCATAGGTGATGTCGATCAGGCGTTCGGCCTTACGCTTGGGCTCGCCGACCGTATACATGCGGCTGGTATCGCCATGCCAGCCATCGACGATGACGGTGACATCGATATTGAGGATGTCGTCATCGCGCAGCGGTTTGGGACCGGGAATGCCGTGACAGACCACATGGTTGAGCGAAGTGCACAGGGAGTGGCGATAGCCGCGATAATGCAGGGTCGCCGGCGTGGCACCGTGATCGAGGACGAATTCGCGCGTCAGCCTGTCCAGATGCTCGGTTGTGACGCCGGCCCGCACTTGCGGCACCAGCATGTCGAGCACTTGCGCACCCAGACGGCCCGCCTTGCGCATGCCCTCGAAGCCCTCTGCGCCATGCAGTTTGATGCGGCCGTCGCGGGGCGATGGGGCGTCGTAATCGGCAATGCTGTCATAGGCAGTGGTCAAGACGGGGTCCTCCAGAATGTCCCCCTATAACCAAAGCGCGCACCGTTTGGAACGGCGCGCGCTTGATTTAGTGGTATTTTCTTACCGCTTACCCGCCGGAGTGGCCGTAGAGATTGCCGAAGAAGCTGTCCTCATTCCAGGCCGGAGCCTCATCGCTGTCGGCGATTTCGCGGGCGATGATGTAGTTGATATTGGCAAATTTCGCGCCCTGTTCGAACAGGACTTCCAGTTCGCCATCGAGTTGGTCGGTCTGGCGATGATAATGGGTGGTGAGAAAGCCCATGAAGCCTTCGCCCTCATCCCAGCGCGGATCCGGTGAGGAGAAGCCGGTCATCAGGAAGATTGACGGCACGCCCTGGCGCACGAAATTATAATGGTCCGAACGCACGAAGAGGGATTGTTGCGGGATCGGGTCTTCGCTGACGGCGATGCCGAGACGCGCGGCGGCCCGGGCCGCAATCGGGCCGAGATTGGAATGCTCGGCACCGAAGGCGATGACATCGTCGAATTCATACACGATCACCGGCATGTCGAGATTGACATTGGCGACGATGGCCGCGGCCGGAACCGTCGGGTTCTTGGCGAAATGCTCCGAGCCGAGCAGGCCTTTTTCCTCGCCGGCGAGCGCCACGAACAGAACCGAACGCCGCGGCGTGCCCTGCTCGAGGAAGGTGCGCGCCGTTTCCAGCATGATCGAGACGCCCGACGCATTGTCGACCGCGCCATTGCAGATCGTGTCTTCATCGTCGTTCGAGCGGCAGGCGCCGCCGCCGCGCATGTTTTCGTGGATATTGCCGATATGGTCGAGATGGGCCGAGAGCACGACGATCTCGTCGGCCAGGACCGGGTCGCTGCCGCGCAGCATGCCGACAATATTCGGCGCGGTGAAGGGCATGGAGGTCGTGCGCTGGCGCATGCTCACCGTATGCGGCAGGTCGAAACGCGGGAAGCTTGGATTTTCCTCGGCTTCCATGGCGGCCTCGACATCCTCGAGGCTCATCTCGGCACCCTCGAAGAGGCGCGCGCCGAGCGTCGATCCGACATTGGCGATCACCTGGATCTGGTCATAGGAGGAGGGGCCGGTCGCCGATGTCAGGCGCACGGTCGGCCGTGACGCCGAACCCTCGGTGAACTGGGTGACCTGCTCGTCGGACCAGCCGGCCAGGGCGATCATGCCGACCGCGCCATGGGCGGCGGCGACATCGCGCTTGGTGGTGGTGGAGTTGTGATGGGCGCGTTCCTCGCTCGGCAGGCCGCGCGGAACGCCATTCATGACGACGACAATCTTGCCGGCCACGTCGAGATCGGCGTAGTCGTCATGCTCGCGATTGGGCGCCGAAACGCCATAGCCGACAAAGACCAGCGGCGCCGAGACGGTCGCTTCGAGCACGTTCGGATTGGTCGAGACATAGACCAGATCGCCCTGGGCGAAGGTCTCGCCGTCGAGGGTGAAGCTGTTGAAGTCGGGATCGGCGAGCACGTCGTGCAGCGGCACTTCGGCGTAATAGCCGCCATTGTCGCCGGCCGGCTCCAGCCCGAGCAATTGCATCTGTGCCGCGACATAATTGGCGGCGATTTCATAGCCATCCGTCCCGACATCGCGGCCCTGCAGATAGTCCGAGGCGAGGAAGCGGATATGCGCCTCGATATTCCCGGTGCGTACATTCGGCATGAAATCGGCGGGCGCTTCGACGGCGCTGCCGATCGTCGTATCGGTGGGGCCGCAGGCGATGAGCGCGAGACAGGCCAATGCTGGTGCCAGAAACTTCATCGAAGCCTCCTCTGGAAAAGCGGTGATTGTTGGCGCGGACTATAGCGGGCGCAGGCATGGGCACAATGTGAGCGGATGTTAATTATCCGTGAGGTCGAGGGGCGGTGCAGCCGGTCCGGCATGACAGTTGTCACGGACGATGGGTGACGCCTGTGTCTGCCGCCCGGTGGCCGTGCGCGGCAAGGTGAGGTCACAAACAGGACAGGAACCACCCCACCATGACCGATCTGAAACAGGCCATAGATCACGAACGCAAACGCTACTGCGTCGCCGCCGGCGGCGGTGTGTCGCTGCCCGTCGCCGGCGCGCTCTACTGGGCGGTGATGGGCGGGCTCGGCTTCTACCTCGCGCCATCACAATGGGCGATTGCGGCGGCGGCGGGGTCGGGACTGATCTTCCCGCTCGGCATTCTGCTGCAGGCCCCGATGCGCTCGCCCTTCATGAAGTCGAAATCGCCCCTGTCGGGTGTCACGATGGCGGCGATCGCCGCGATCAATCTGCTATGGCCGATTCATATCCTGCTGATCGGTGGTTTCCCCGAGGGGGCGCCGCTGACCCTCGCCATCGGCATGAGCCTGCACTGGCCGATCATCGGCTGGGCCTATCACAGCCGGGTCAGCCTGATACACGCCTTCGTCCGGGTCGCGGCCGTAACCGTGATCTGGTACGGCTTTCCCGATTGGCGGCTGACAGGCATTCCGTTCGTCGTCGCCGGGCTCTATCTTTTCGCGGCTGCGGGCCTGCGCTGGGAAGTCCTGCGCTTTCGCCGCGCCGGGGTGAGCGCGGCCTGACCGGGCGTGTTGTGAAGGTGAAAATGAAGGGGGAGAGGCCATGATGCAGCGGATATCTGCCCTGTTATCGCCCAACCGGCCCTGGCTGCATCTGGTCTATCTGGGCTTTTTCTTCTTCGGCTGGCTCTATCAGCCGCCCGGCCCGCAACAGGCGCTGATCGCGCTGGCCGGGATGGCGGTCTTTGTTGCGCTCTATGTCTTCAGCCTGCGCCGCCGTGACTGGACGGTCTATCCGGCGGCGCTGGGCGCGGCCCTGCTTGGCTTTGTCTTCATGCCGGTGACGATGGGCGGCGCGGTCTATCTGGTCTTCGCAGCCGCGATGCTCGGCTGGTTGCCGCATACGCGCCTGCGCACGGCCGGGCTGGTCGCGATCGGCCTGGCCATTCTCGCCGCCGTCTGGCTGACGCAGCAACCGCTTTCCTATGCCATCGTGCTCATCGTCCTGGCCGCCGTCGCGGCGGCGGGTGCGGCGATGGGCGCGCGGCGCCAGCGCCAGGAGGCCGATAGCGAGGCGCGCCAGCGCCGGGCCTCGGCCGTGGCGGCGGAAGCCGAGCGCCAGCGCATCGCCCGCGATCTGCACGATCTGCTTGGCCATACGCTTTCTGTTGTGACGCTGAAAGCTGATCTGGCCTCGCGCTTGTTCGATGCAGACCCCGGACGGGCCCGCAGCGAGCTGGCGGAAATCCAGTCAATTTCGCGCACCGCCCTGGCCGAGGTGCGCGAGGCGGTCGCCGGTCTTCGTGACCGCAGTCTGGAGACGGCGGCCGCGGAGGTGCGCCAGCATCTTGAAGCGGCCGGACTGGCCGTCTTGCTGGAGCTGGACGCGAGCGCCCCGACACCGGTGCAGTCGACAGCGCTGGCCATGGTGGTGCGCGAGGCGGGGACCAATATCCTGCGCCATGCCGGTGCCCGCCATGTCACGATCCGGACGGCAAGCCTTGCGGACGGGATCGAACTGAGTATCAGCGATGATGGCTGCGGCGGCGCCCGGATCGGCGAGGGCGGGCTGGGTGGACTGGCGGCGCGCATGGCCGGCCTCTCCGGCCGGATGTCGGTCGATGCGGCGCCGGCGGGCACCGGCACGGTTGTCAGGGCCTGGCTGCCGGCAAGCGGAGATAACGCGAATGCCTAGACTCATTCTGGCCGAAGACCAGACCCTGCTGCGCGAGGCGCTGGCGGCATTGCTCGGGCTTGAGAGCGATATCGAGATCGTCGGCACGGCCTCCAATGGCCGCGAGGCGCATGATCTGGTGCGCCGCCATGATCCCGATGTCGTCGTCACCGATATCGAGATGCCGGACATGACCGGGCTGGAACTCGCCGCTCTGCTCAAGCGCGAGGGCGCCCGGGCGCGGGTGCTGATCGTGACGACTTTCGACCGGCCCGGCTATCTGCGCCGCGCGCTCGAGGCGGGCGTGGCGGGTTTTATTTTGAAGGACGGTCCTTCGACCGGTCTCGCCGATGCGGTCCGGCGCGTCGCGGCCGGTGAACGGGTGATCGCGCCGGAACTGGCGACGCGCGCCTGGAGCGAGACCGATCCGCTCACCGATGCCGAACGCCGTCTTCTGCGCCTGGCCGAGGCGGGGCTGGAAAGCCCGGCCATGGCCGAAGCGACCGGTTTGGCGCGTGGCACCGTGCGAAACTACCTGCACAGCGCCATCTCCAAGCTCGGGGCGGGCAACCGGATCGAGGCGGCGCGTCTGGCGCGGGAGAAGGGCTGGCTCTAGCGGCGGATCAGTCCTGCGCGGCGAGGGCGGCGGCGACCGAAGGCAGAACCGAATAGTGCGAGCGGAAGATTTCCGTCATCCGCGCCGGCTTGCCGGTCGAGAGCTGGAAGCAGACGACCTTGGTCAGGGCGCGGAATACCGTTGCCCCGTCGCTCACCCGCACGAATTGATAGCGCCGCTCGGCGCGCAGGCGGCCATCCGATTTGGTGATCCACACCGCGCAATCCAGCTCGTCGCCCTCGCGGACATGGCCGAGATAATCGGCTTCGGTGCGGATGATGGCGATGCCGCGATCATCGGCCTCGCAGGCTTCGCGCGAAAACCCCTTCGACGCCCAGTGGGTCCAGGCCGCAGCGTCGGCCCATTCCAGATAGCGCGCATTATTGGCATGACCGAAATCATCGATATCGGCGGGCACGACGGTGATGCGGTGGACGTAGGGCTCGGGCAGGTCCCACTGGAAATCGCTCATCATCTCAACTCCACGCTCATCGGATCGGTAATGGCGATGCCCGCCGGTGTCACCTCACAGCGATAGGCCAATATCTCGACGCCTGCCTTGTGGGCCGCGCGCAAGGCTTCGCCATAGACCGGGTCGGTGTCGTCCGCCGGGCGCAGGCGGGTGCAATCGCTGCGCTGGACGATGAAGAGCTGGACGGCGCGCTCGCCGGCCTGGGCCTTGGCGGAAAGTTCGCCGAGATGCTTGGTGCCGCGGCTGGTGACGCCGTCGGGGAATTCGGCCAGACCCGGCTGGCGCATCCAGTGGACATTCTTGACCTCGACCCAGCAGGGCGGGCGGTCTTCGTGTTCCAGCAACAGATCGATGCGGGAGTTCTCGCCATATTTCACTTCGCGCCGCAGCGAGGCATAGCCGGTCAGCTCGGTGAGAATGCCGGCCTGCACCGCTTCTTCGGCCAGCTCATTGGCGCGGCCGGGCAGGGTGCCGATCAGCGTGTCCTGGGCCTCGACGACCTCCCAGGTGAATTTGAGCTTGCGCTTGGGATTGTCGGCGCGCGACAGCCAGACCTTGAGGCCGGCATCCTTGATCCCGGCCATGGCGCCGGTATTGGCGCAATGCGCCGTCACGACCTCGCCGCCGGGCAGTTCGACATCGGCGAAGAAGCGCTTGTAGCGCGAGACCAGCCGGCCCTCGATCAGCGGTGTGGCGAATTTCATGGCTTGGCATTCTCCTGTTGCGCCACCTATACCCGAGGCGAACACGGAAACGAGGGACAATCTCATGGGCAAGGCGTCAGGCGTGACCGCGGCGGTGGTGTTGATCGGCGATGAAGTTCTCTCGGGGCGGACCCAGGACAGGAATCTGCAACAGATCGCGCAATTCCTGGCGCCGCTGGGGATCAATGTCGTCGAATGCCGCACCATTCCTGACGATGCCGATGTGATCGCGGACACCGTCAATACGCTGCGCGCCCAGGTCGATTATGTCTTCACCACCGGCGGCATCGGCCCGACCCATGACGATATCACCGCCGACAGTATTGCGGCGGCCTTCGGGGTCGAAATCGATGTCCGCCCGGATGCGCTCGAAGTGATCGAGCACTGGTATATGAAGACCAGGACACCGCTGACCGAGAGCCGCAAGCGCATGGCGCGCATTCCCGACGGGGCGAGCCTGATCGTCAATCCGGTCACCGGCGCGCCCGGCTTCCAGATTGGCAATGTCTTCGTGATGGCCGGCGTGCCCTCGATCACGCGCGGCATGCTGGAAGACGTCGCCCATCGCCTGCATGGCGGCGCCGTGACACGCTCGCGCTCGGTCAAGGCCGACAATATGCGCGAAGGCGATATCGCCATACCGCTGGGCGAAATGCAGGCACGCTATCCCCAGGTCTCGATCGGCAGCTATCCCTATTTCCTTGAAGTCCAGGATGGCGAGGTGAAACGCGGTACACATCTCGTTGCCCGAGCGACTGATGATGTCGCGCTCGACGCGGTGATCGGCGAGATCGCGGCGATGGTGGCGGCGCTCGGCTTTGACGGACGGATCGACCCGGAGGATTAGGTCGGGGATTGATGGCGCGACATCATCGCCCTTGCCATTGCCCCCTGACCGCAGCCTGATACCGGCATGATAGCCCCCACGCTCAAAGCTTCGCCTGCCAAGGACGAACCGGACCGTCCCGAGCCGCGCGCCTGGCATGCCCTGCCACCGGCGGAGGCCGCGCGGCATCTGCATACCGATCTGGAGTCCGGCCTCGACGCTGAAACGGCGGCGCGGCGGCTGGAGCGCTACGGGCCCAATGCCTTCGAGGCGCGCGAAAAGCTGCGCTGGCCGGCCATGCTGGCGCGCCAGTTCCAGGACGTGCTGATCATCATCCTGCTCGCGGCTGCCGCTGTTTCCGCAGCGCTCGGCGATCCGGTCGATGCCTTCGCGATCCTGGCGATTGTCGGTCTCAATGCCGCGCTCGGCTTTTTCCAGGAATACCGCGCCGAACGGGCGCTGGCGGCGCTGAAACGTCTGCTGGCGCCGAGTTGCCGGGTCATTCGCGACGGGGTGAGCCGGCAGATTGATGCGAGCCAGCTGGTGCCGGGCGATCTGGTGCGGCTACAGCCGGGCGATCACACCCCGGCCGATCTGCGTCTGGTGGAATCGCGCGATCTGGCGATCGATGAATCCGCCCTGACCGGGGAGTCGCACGCCGCGGACAAGCTCCCGGCCTCGGTGGAAGAAGACGCCGCCATCGCCGAGCGCCATTCCATCGCCTATGCCGGCGGCCTGGTGGTGCGCGGACGCGCCACCGGACTGGTCACCGCGACCGGTTATGCGACGCAGTTTGGCCGGATCGCCCTGCTCGCCAGCTCGATCGATCGCGATGTGACACCGCTGCAAAAGCGGCTGGCGCGTTTCGGGGCCCGCCTCGGCATGATCGCGGCGGCGGTCGCGGCCGTGCTGGCGCTGAGCGGTTTTCTGCTCGGGCGTGACGCGCTGGAGATGTTCCTGACCGGTGTTGCCCTGGCGGTAGCGATGGTGCCCGAGGGCCTGCCGGCCGTCGTGACCCTGACCCTGGCACTCGGCGTCCGCGCGATGGCGCGGCGCAATGCGCTGGTGCGCCGGCTGCCGGCGGCCGAGACGCTGGGGGCGGCAACGATCATCTGCTCCGACAAGACGGGCACGCTCACCCATGGCGAGATGGCGGTCACCCGGGTGTGGACGCCGCAGGGCAATGGCGAGGCGGAAATCGAGATCGGCGGCGCCGGTTATGAGCCGGCCGGTGTGTTCAAGGCGCGCGGCCATATCATCGACCCGAATAATCATCCCGGCCTGATGGCCCTGCTCGAGGCCGGTCTGATCTGCAATCATGCCAAAGTGTTCGAGCGCGACGGGCTGTGGCGGCTCGATGGCGAACCGACCGAGGGCGCGCTGGTGACGGCGGCGCTCAAGGCCGGCCTGAAGCGGCCCTCGACGGCGCATGTCCGCGAAGTTCCCTTCAGCTCGGCACGCAAGCGTATGAGCCTGGTTGTCCCGGCCGGCGAGGGCGCGACGGTCTATCTCAAGGGCGCGCCGGAAGAAGTGCTGGCGCGCTGCAGCAGCGTGTTCGATGGCGGGGCGGATGTGCCGCTGGACGCGGACGGCGTGGAAGCCCTGCACCGGGTGTTCGAAGGCATGGCCGAACGCGGTTTGCGCGTCCTGGCCGCCGCGCGCAAGACCACGGCCGACCCGCACGCGGCCGATGCCGAGATCGAGCGCGACCTCACATTCCTGGGGTTTTTCGGCGTGATGGATCCGCCGCGCGAGGAAGTGCCGGCCGCGATTGCGCGTGCCCATACCGCCGGTCTGCGCGTGGTGATGATCACCGGCGATGCGCCGGCAACGGCGCTGGCGGTGGCGCACAGCATTGGTCTCGATGCCCATGCGGCCCTCACGGGGGCCGAGCTGGATGCGATGGAGGATGTCGCCCTGCTGCGCGCGATCCATGACGGCGCCGTGTTTTCGCGCGTGGCGCCGGAGCACAAGCTGCGCCTCGTCGAGATACTGCAGCGCGATGGCGAGATCGTCGCCATGACCGGCGATGGCGTCAATGACGCGCCGGCGTTGAAGCGCGCCAATATCGGCGTCGCCATGGGGATACGCGGCACCGACGCGGCCAAGGATGCCGCCGAAATGGTGCTGATGGATGATAATTTCGCCACCATTATCGGTGCGGTCGAGGAGGGGCGGCGGCAATACGCCAATATCCGCAAATTCGTCCGCTATCTCCTCTCCTCCAACATGGCCGAACTCATTGCCATCGGCGCGGCCCTGCTGATGGGCTGGCCGCTCATCCTGCTGCCGGTGCAGGTGTTGTGGATGAATCTGGTCACTGACGGGCCGACCGCGCTGGCGCTGGGGATCGAGCGGGCCGACCGCGATCTGATGCGCCATCCGCCAGCCGCGCCCGATGCCGCCGTTGTCAGCCGCGGCGGGCTGGCCGTGGTGATCCTGCTGGCGAGCTATATGGGGCTGGCCTCGCTCTGGCTGTTCCAGGATGCGCTGGCGCGCGGCGAGAGCCTCCTCTATGCGCAGACGCTGGTCTTTACCGGGCTGATCGTGTTCGAGAAGACCAATGTCCTCAATTTCCGCTCCCTCGACCGGCCATTGGCGCTGATCGGCCTGTTCTCCAATCCCTGGCTCTTGCTGGCGATCGCCGTCTCGATCGCGCTGCAGCTGGGCGCGGTCTACTGGCCGCCGCTGCAGCTGGTGTTGCATTCGGTGCCGCTGGACGGGGCGGCCTGGCAGCGTATCCTGCTGCTGGCGGTGCCCATCGTGCTGGTGCCCGAAGCGCTCAAGACGCTGCATGTCGTCGTCGCGGCCCGAGGGCCGATGAACAAAACGCCTTGAGATGGCCCTGTTCTCGCCATTGCGCGGATCAATTCATGCGTGCAAATGCTGGAGCTGGGAACGGGAAGGGGAGACTTGCATGACACGGAATCTCAAAATGGGCACCGCGCTCGCCGCGCTGGTGGCCGCAACCTCGATACACTCGGCGCCGATGGCGCTGGCCCAGGACGAGGCGGCCAAGCAGGAATTGCTCGACGCCATCCCCGCCGCCTGCCGCAATAGCGGTCGGAGCCATGGCGGTGAGAATGATATGATCACGGTGACCGGCGCGCGCATTCCGACCGGCGCGGTTCAGGCGGAAGCACCGCAGCCGACAGCATCGCCCCCGCCGCCGCCGCCCCCGCCGCACTCGACGGTGGCACGGGCAGACATGCTCGCCGCGCCGCAGGAGCAGAACATGCGCGGCTATGCGCCGCTGCCCATGACACCGCGTCCGGGCATGGTGGACCGCGAACGCTATGAGCATGTCGAGCTCAACACCGTGCACGCCACCGCCGAGGAGCCGGTCTCGACCTTCTCGATCGATGTCGACACCGCCAGCTATGCTGTCGTGCGCGACTATCTCAATGACTGCACCCTGCCGCCGCAGGACGCGGTGCGGGTTGAGGAGATGGTGAATTATTTCGATTATGATTACGCGCTGCCCGAAAGCATGGACGAGCCGTTTGCGACCCGGGTCCAGGTGACGCCCAATCCGTGGAATCCGGCGACCCAGCTGATGCATGTCTCGGTGCAGGGTTATGAACTCGTGCCCGAGGAACGTCCGCGCGCCAATCTGGTCTTCCTGATCGATGTCTCCGGCTCGATGAATTCGCCCGATAAATTGCCACTGGCCGTGCAGGCGATGCATTTGCTCGTCGATGAGCTGGATCCCGAGGATACCGTCGCCATCGTCGTCTATGCCGGTGCCGCGGGTGCCGTGCTCGAGCCGACCCAGGCACGCGATGCGCGCCAGATCCACGAGGCTCTGGACAATATGCGGGCCGGTGGTTCCACCGCCGGCGGTGCTGGCCTGGCGCTCGCCTATGACCTGGCCGAACGCAATTTCGACGCGGACGCCGTCAATCGCGTCATGCTTCTGACCGATGGCGATTTCAATGTCGGCGTCACCCAGAACGAGCGACTTGAGGATTTCGTCGCCCGCAAGCGCGACAGCGGCATCTATCTTTCGGTGATGGGCTTTGGCCGCGGCAATTATAACGACGCGATGATGCAGACCATCGCCCAGGCCGGCAATGGCACGGCGGCCTATATCGACAGCCGCGCCGAGGCCCGGCGCATGCTGGTCGAGGAAAGCTTCAGCGCGCTCTTCCCGATCGCCAATGACGTCAAGATCCAGGTCGAGTTCAACCCGGCGCGCATCGCTGAATACCGCCTGATCGGCTATGAAACCCGCATGCTGGAACGGGCCGATTTCAATAATGACGCGGTTGATGCCGGCGAGGTCGGGTCCGGCCATGCCGTCACGGCGATTTACGAGATCGCGGCTCCGGGTTCGGAGGGCGCCCTGCTCGATCCCCTGCGCTATGGCGCAGCCCCGGCGGTGAACACAGACCTGTCCGCCGAATACGGTCTGCTGCGCATCCGCTACAAGCATCCCGGCGAAGCCGAGAGCAATCTCATCGAACGGCCGGTCACACCGGCCGATGCGGTCACCGATTTTGCCGCGGCGGAACAGGAAACCCGCTTCTCGATCGGGGTGGCCGGTTTCGCGCAAATGCTGCGCGGCGATCCCTATCTGCGCGAGGGTTATGGCTATGACCAGATCCTCGACCAGGCCAGCGCAGCGCTGGGTCCGGACGAATTCGGCCATCGCGACGAATTCCTCGAACTGGTCCGCATCGCCCGTTATGCCGCCAATGCCGATGGCCAGAAGGTGAATTGATCCGCCTGAACTGGCAGCGCCGATAGAAGCGAGCCGTGCCTTATGGGTGCGGCTCGCTTTTTTCGCGTTGATGATCGCGGGTGCGCAAGCCGGTGAATTGCCCGCTGGCCTCCCGGCAAAGCGCGTGTAGGATCGCGCCTCGGCGCCGTGCGGGCGTGGCGGAATGGTAGACGCAACAGACTTAAAATCTGTCGATTGAAAGATCGTGCCGGTTCGAGTCCGGCCGCCCGCACCACCCTTCGCCCTGCGGGCTTCGGGTGGCAAGCCACCCGCAGCGCGCACC
>NZ_CAXBKN010000069.1:0-16583 GCF_963976135.1 uncultured Maricaulis sp. | reverse complement strand
GTCATTTGCGGCGATCGGGAGCGTGGAGCTCGTCCGGGCAGAGGGGTGACATCCCGAGTTCTGGTGAGGCCATGATCGGGGAAGGCCAGCATGAATGCTCGACTGGTCGTCCCTGGTCATTTCGAGGCAGGACCCGCGAGGGGCCTGAGTAAATCTCCACGTGTGGGACGTCTCGGATGTCACACTAAACTAAACCAAAAACCGGCATTCGCCGGCGTCCCACACACCTCCCAATCCGGGGAGGAACCACTCAAACCTCCAGCGGCCCGCCGCGTGGAGATTTTCCTGCAGGCGCAGGCCACCCATTCCCCTTGTCCGCCAACGCATGCTAGACGGGTTTCATGAGCCAGACAGACAATCCTTTCGAAGCTGATTTCTCGGGTGAAGCCATCCTGGAATTCGGCGATGCCGATTTCATCATCCTCAAGCCGGGTGCCTTTGTGCGCTGCGCCGTGACCGGCGATCCGATCGCGCTGACGGACCTGCGCTATTGGAGCGTTGATGACCAGGAAGCCTATCGCGACAGCATTATCGCGACGCGGCGCTGGGCCGAGATCAATGGCGAGCGCGGCCAATGATCGCGCTCCTCGCCGCTCTGATCCTGCAATCCGGCACCGCGCCGCTCGACCCGATCGGCGAGATGATCGCGTCGCAATCGCCTGACGCCCGTGATGCGGCTGTCATGGCTGCGCCGGCGCTGCGCGAACCGGTGCAGGGCTGTGCCGGTGATTTCGCCGAGGGCGGACTGCTGATCTGCAATTACGGACCCGGCAGCCAGGTCAGCCTGGGAGAGGTCACGGCCGAGGCCGATGGCTCGGGCTGGACCGTGCTCGGCATTCCGCGTGATGCACCGGACGAGCTGCGCTTCACGGTCGCGGCCGCAGGCGAGCGGATTGATCGCATGCAAACCATCACCCAGCGCGAATTCGCCATCCAGCGCATTGAAGGCGTGCCGCAATCGACCGTCACGCCCGACGCCTCGACCCTGCCGCGGCGCCAGCGCGAATACGCCCAGAAACAGGCCGCCTTCGCGACCCGCTGGGACGGGGAAGGCTTTCTGGCCGGCTTCATCCGTCCGGCCGAGGGCATCACCACCGGTGTTTATGGCTCGCAACGAATCTATAACGGCACGCCGGGCAATCCGCATTGGGGCCTGGACTGGGCCAATGATCCGGGCACCCCGATTGTGGCGCCCGCCGCCGGACGCGTCATCCTGGCCGAGCCGGACATGTATTATGAAGGCGGTCTGATCTTCCTCGACCATGGTCAGGGCGTCGTCAGCTGTTTCCTGCATATGAGCGCCGTGCATGTCGCCGTTGGCGATATGGTCGAGCAGGGACAATTGATCGGCGAGATCGGTTCCGGCGGCCGCGCCACCGGGCCCCATCTCGACTGGCGGGTGAAGTTCCAGAATAATTTCTATGTCGACCCGGCCCTGCTGCTCGAACTCGATCCGGCCGAGCTGCACCCGGTCGAATAGGCCCCCCGCGATCAGGACTTGTCGCGATAGACATCCTTGGCCCAGCGGCGATGGACCCAGAACCATTGCTCCGGCGCCTTGCGGATTTCCGATTCAATCCATTGATTGATCCGCGTCACCGTCTCGATGATCGCGGCCGGCTTGTCCGGATTGGCCGATAGCTCGATCGGGTCATGGATCTCGATCCGGAAGCGTGCGCCTTCGAGCCGGCGCACCGAGAGCGGCACCAGCGGGCAATTGAAGCGCATCGCCAGCTTGGTCGGACCCGGCGCGGTCATAGAGGGATGACCGAAGAAGGGCGCTTCGACGCCGTCATTCATCTTCTGGTCGTTCATCAGCGCCACGGTCTCGCCGCGCTTCAATGTCTGCAGCAATTCCTTGGCACCATCGCCGCCCTTGGCGGTCATCAGCTTGATGCCGTAATCGGCGCGGGCGGCAAGAATGCGCTCATCGATCAGCGGGTTATTGGCCGGCCGGTAAGTGATGTAGCAGGGCAGGCCGGTCTTGGAGATCGCCGTGCCGGAGATTTCCCAATTGGCGCTATGGGTCGAGATGATGACCAGCGGCTGCTTGGCATCGCGCGCCGCCTCGAGCTTTTCGCGGCCGATGAATTCGACCCTTTCCTCGAAGAAGGCATCGTCCTCGAACAAATGCATGTGCGGCATCTCGCCGGCCAGCCGCCCGAAATTATCCCACATGCCGCGCAAGAGCCGGTCGATCTCCGGCTCGGCGGCTTCGGGGAAGCAGCGCTGCATATTGATGCGGGCTATTTTGTGGGTCGAGGTAAGGGGGCCGAGGCGCTGCAGCAATTCGCCGCCCGCGTCCGACGCGCCATCCAGCCCCTTGGCGCGATACCAGGCATTATAAGCATCCCAGGCCAGGGCTTCGGCGTGCCAGCCGGCGCGGGTCAGGAAGGAGGCATTGCGTTGCGCTTCAATCATGAACCGGATTTAGCCGCCCGGCGCGCTCGCGTCCATCACGTCCCGCAACAGGCTGTCCAGCGCCGCCGGATTGGCGAATTCGGCCCGGACCGGCCAGGCGGTCACCCTGTCCTGCATGGCGGCGGGCAATCGGACCCAATCCTTCTCTGTCGTGATCAGTGCGGATTTATGGGCCTTGGCCAGGCGTTGCAGGCGTTTCAGATCACCCTTGGAATAGGCGTGGTGATCGGAGAACTGGGCGGTTTCCGACAGATCGGCACCGGCGGCGTTCAGCGCATCGAAGAATTTCTGAGGCCGGCCAATACCGGCAAAGGCGACCAGCGATCCGCGCGGCGGCGCCTGGGTCGGGGCCAGCCAGGCGTGCAGGATGGGGATTTCAAGATCGGCCAGTCCGAGGCCCTGATAGTCGGGCAGGGTGTCGGCATTGCGCGTCATCACGATCACCGCGTCAGCGCGGGCCAGGCCGGTTGTGACGGATTCACGCAGTGGCCCGGCCGGGAATACCTTGTTGGCGCCCCAGCCCGTCTCGCCATCAATCACGACGAAGGAGAGTTGTTTGCGCAGGGTCGGGTTTTGGTGCCCGTCATCGAGTACCAGTATCTCCGCCGATTCCGCGACAGCGGCGAGGGCACCCGCCGGCCGGTCGCGGCTGATCCAGGCCGGCCCGACTCGGGCCAGCAAGAGCGGTTCATCACCGACGTCACGGGCGGTATGCGTTGCCGGATCGACCCGGACCGGTCCCTTCAGCGCGCCGCCATAGCCGCGTGACAGGGCATGGGCGCGAAAGCCCATATCATGCAGCCGGGTCAGGATGGTCTGGGCAATCGGCGTCTTGCCGGTCCCGCCCAGGGTGAGATTGCCGATGCAGATCACTGGAATGCCGGGATCGAGCGGTTCGGTTCTGCGGATGCGCCGCGCCGTGGCCCAGCCATAGATCCAGCTCAGGGGCGTCAACAGGGCCCGGACCAGACTCCCCGAGCCGCGACCGCCATCCGTGCGCCAGAAGGCGGGCTCTCTCATGACGCGATCTCCGCAGGTTTGCCGTGCTCCAGCAAGGCTTCCAGCGCGGCGAGACTGGTCGCCATGGCGCCGCCTGATGCCTCGGTGATGGCGGCCTTGGCCGCCTTGATGGACGGGCCCCGATGCGACCAGACTCTTTCCAGTGCTGCCGCGATACTGGCCGCATTGCTCACTGTGATCACCGCCTCGTGCTGGCGGTAGAGGGCATAGAGGTCGTCGAAACTGGCGGTGTGTGCACCGCTGAGCACCACAGCGCCGGCCTGGCTCGCCTCGATCGGGTTGTGGCCGCCAATATCGGGCAAAAGGCTACCGGCGATCAGCGCCAGCCGGGCGGCGCCATACCAAAGCGCCATTTCGCCGAGCGTGTCGGCAAGCCAGATCTGCTGATTGGCGGATGGTATCTCTCCGGCCGAACGGCGCACGAAGCGGAAGCCCTGCTTGTCGATCAGCCGTGCCACCTCGTCGCCACGCTCGGGATGCCGCGGGGCGAGGATGAGCAGCGCATCGGGATGGACTTTCAGAGTCAGGGCATGGGCGTGGAGAATGGTCGCTTCCTCGCCGGGATGGGTCGAGGCGGCCAGCCAGACCGGACGACCGTCAAACCGTTTGCGGATCTGTGCCAGGGCCTGTGGATCGGGCGCCTCGGACCGAACTTCAAGCTTGAGATTGCCGGCCAGGGTCACCGCCTTGCCGGTCAGATTTTCCAGCCCGTCGCGGGTGCGGCTATCGGCCGCTCCGATCCAGTCGAAACAGCCCAGAAGGTAACGCGCCGAGTCCGGCCGCTTTTGCCAGTTGGCGAGCGAGCGGTCATTCATGCGGGCATTCACCAGGGCCATCGGAATGCCGCGCTGAGCCGTCTCGATCACCAGATTGGGCCAGAGTTCGGATTCGGCGAAGACGGCGAGGCCGGGTTTCCAGTAGTCGAGAAACCCGGTTACCGCCGAAAGGGTATCGATCGGGAGATACTGGTGACGCGCGACCGGGGGCAGCCGCTTGGCCATCAGCCGTGCCGAGGTCATGGTCCCGGTGGTGACCAGGAAGCGCAATTCCGGGTGGGCGGCGGCGAATTCCGTTACCAGGCCGGCCAGGACCAGGCTCTCGCCGACACTCGCTCCGTGCAGCCAGACCAGGCGTCCGGGCGGCCGCGGGAAGGTCGGCCGGCCGAGGCGTTCATTGCGGCGTTCAGGGTCTTCCTTGCCAGCGCGGGCCCGCTGGATGAGCAGCGGCACAGCCAGCAGCGATGCACAGCGCATCAGAACGCGATAGGCCGTCAGTGCCGGTGGCAGGCTCACGGCTTTGCTCCCCTGGCACTTGCCCGGCTTCCCGTGCCGGGGCGGATTTCGCTGTCGGGCACGATAATCTCGCCGCCGACAGCCTCATCGGCTTCGCGGGTCAGCTCATTGAGCCGGGTTTCGAGCTGGAGCCGGACGGCCTCCATTTCCTCGGGGGTCGCCGTCTTGGGGACATAGATCGGGTCGCCCCAGATGATGATGCCGCGAGTGAAGTAATGTGGCAGGCAATGCTTGTCCCAGGCCTTGTGCAACACGGTCTTGCGCCGGGTCGACCAGGTCACCGGAATGATCGGAACGCCGGTATCGCGGGCCATACGGATCGCACCAAACCCGGCGCGCATTCGCGGTCCACGCGGACCATCGGGCGTCACAGCCCCGCTGCCGCCCTGGCTGAGATGGCTGACCATGGCGCGGTAGGCGGCTTCCCCGCCCTTGCTGGCCTCCGGCTTTCTGGCATTGCGCGAGGAACCGCGTACCAGTCCGACCTTGTACCAGCGCGCAAAGCGCGAGCCGATATCGCCCTCACGTGAGCGCGATGCCAGTGCGACCATCCGGTCGTAATGCTGGTTCCAGGCCTGCAACGCCATCAGGACGCGGCCGTGCCAGACACAGCCGAGAATCGGCAGGTTTTCGTCCCAGACTTTCTGGACATAATCGCCATTGCGCACTTCCCAGCGAATCGAGCGGCGCACCGACTCGACATAGAGCAGTGCGAGGAAGGCGGCGATTTCCTGGCCCCAGGGCTTTGACAGCAAGCGTTTCAACATTGTGTACCCTTGCTCGCCTTCACCGGCTTAAAGGTCAAGCACGGCGCGCGGTTGCCTCACCGGCGCGGGCATCCTAAATCCGGTCGCAGCAAGAAAGAAACCGCATGGCCTATGATCTCACCGATCCCGAGGATCGCAAACGCGCCTGGAGCGACTATTTGTGGAAGGATCACGGCGTGCTGCGCCTGCGCTTCCACAATATGTACGAGGTCGGCGGCGGCCTGTGGCGTGCCAATCAGCCATCGCCGGACCGGATCGAATGGTTGGCGTCCGAAGGATTCAAGACGATTCTGAACATTCGGGGGCCCCAGCCTGGCGTTTGCTATTATGATTTCGAGCGCGAGGCCTGCGAACGGCATGGTCTGGCCCTGCATGACATGCCGTTCGGATCACGCGAGGCGCCCTATGTCGACCGTATCCAGCGTGCGGTGAAGGTTTTCGATTCGATCGAATATCCCGCCCTGGTGCACTGCAAATCCGGTGCGGACCGGGCCGGATTGATCTCGGTGCTGTTCGCGCTGACCCATCTCAACCTGCCCTATGAGCAGGCGATCGAGCATTTGTCGCTGAAATACCTGCATGTGAAAGCCGGAAAGACCGGCGTGCTCGACTATTTTTTCGAGACTTATCGCGCCTATAACGAGGCTCATCCGATCGGTTTCATGGATTGGGTCGAGACGGTCTATGACCGTGATGCCGTGCAGGCGAGTTTCATGTCGAGCTGGTGGGGAAACATGCTCACCGAGCGGCTGCTTCGCCGCGAATAATCGCGCCTTGATTCTTTATGCCTGGCCGATTCATCAGATATGACGACTCTTTCCCCAGCTTTCCGGCAGATTAATACCCGTTAACCACGTTGGCATCCGGTCCACTCGGACAGGTGTCATGGTACCGGGAGCTGGAAAATGCAGAACAGGGTGATGGATGCACACAGGACGGGCGAGCTGCTAGACGGGCTGAACGCCCGACTGTCTCGCGAGTCCGGTCAGGCATTTCTGTCAGCCTTTGTCAGCCTGGTTGCCGATTTTTTCGACGCGGACAGTGTCTATCTCGGGCGTATCGATCCCGGTCACCGGCAGATGCGGACCTTGCACGTCGCATCCCCGGGCGCGGTCAGCGGGAATTTCAGCTATCCGGTCGCGGGCACGCCCTGCGCCCGGGTCATGAAATCGGGGGCGTTGGTGTTTGAAGACCGCGTCGCCCAGGAATTTCCGGACGACTACATGCTCGAGGAGATGGGAATTCGCGGCTATGCCGGAACACCGCTCTATCATGGTGCCCAATCTATCGGTGTCATCGCCGTGCTGTTCAAACGGCCGATTGAAAACGCTGACAGCCTGCTCAAGGTCATGCACCATTACCGGCGCCGGCTGACGGCCGAAATCCTGGCGATCGAAACCGGAGAGCGGGCCAGCCTGGCGATCCGGGGCATGTCTGACGGGATTGTCGACTGGTGTCTCGAGACTGACCAAGTCTACACTTCCGCACGTTGCCGCGAATTGCTCGGTGACAAGCCACGCGAATCGACGACGCCAGCCGATATGCTGCGTGCCCTGTTGCACCGCGAGGATCGCCCCCGGGTTGAGTCGGCGCTGCAGGCCCATTTCCGTGCCGGACGCCCTTTTGACATGTCCGTCCGGTTCAAGGTGGCCGACGGTGCCCATCGCTGGTTCCGGCTGCGCGGCGAAGCCGTGCGCACGCCGGACGGTGAACCGACCCGGCTGGTCGGCGCGCTGACAGATGTCCATGATCTGCTTGAGGCCCGGCAGCAAGCCACCGAGTCGAGTCGCGCCAAATCAAAATTCCTGGCGACGATGAGCCATGAAATTCGCACCCCAATGAATGGGGTTCTCGGCATGTCGAGCTTGCTGATGAACACTGATTTGAAGGATTCTCAACGCGAAATGGTTGAGCTGATCCAGAAGTCCGGTCACGCTCTGCTCGATATTCTCAATGATATTCTGGATCTGGCCAATATTGAATCCGGCCGGTTCGAGGTCGAGGCGGCCCATTACTGTCCCGCCGAGCTCGTCCGGAGCGTGATTGGACCCTATCGCATGAAGGCGATGGACAAGAATCTGAGCCTGCATGTCGAAATCGACCCTTGCGCCGAGGGGCAGGCCAGTGGCGACCCGGCCCGCATCCGCCAGATCCTGTCCAATCTCCTTTCCAACGCGGTCAAATTCACCGAACGCGGCGAGATCCGGGTATGTTGCCGCGCCGGCCAGAGCGAGGACGGGCGGCACGAGGTCAATTTCGAGATTAGCGATACAGGGATCGGGATGGACCCGGCGTTGATCGACCATATCTTCATGCCGTTTACACAGGGCGAGTCGGCGATGTCCCGCAAGAGCGGCGGTACCGGTCTCGGACTGGCAATCTCGAAGAAACTGGCTGAATTGATGGATGGAGATATCGGCGTCGAGAGCGCGCCCGGTGCCGGCTCGGTTTTTTCGGTGCGCCTGCCGATGGAGAATTTGCAGCCCGGTGTTCTGGCGCTCAACGCGGAAGGCTAGCGCGTCTCATCCCCGAATTGCAGACGGCAGAGTTTCGCATACAGACCATCCTGCGCGATCAACTCGTCATGGCGGCCCTGTTCCTGGATTCTGCCAGCCTGCATCACATAAATCCAGTCGGCACTGCGCACGGTCGATAGGCGGTGGGCGATGACCAGCGTGGTGCGTCCGGCAGAGAGCCTTTCCAGCGCCGCCTGGACGCGTTGTTCTGATTCGGTATCGAGCGCGCTCGTGGCTTCGTCGAGCAGCAATATGGGGGCATCTTTCAAGATGGCGCGGGCGATCGAGAGACGCTGGCGCTGGCCACCGGAGAGATTGCTGCCGCGCGGGCCAACCGGGCTGTCATAGCCTTCGGGCAAGGCGATAATGAAGTCATGGGCATCGGCGGCCTTGGCGGCGGCGATGATGGCCTCGCGACCCGCATCCAGCCGGCCGAAACCTATATTCGCCGCGACGCTGTCATCGAACAGGGTCACATCCTGGCTGACCAGGGCGATATGGCGCCGCAGGGAGGCCAGCGAGACCGAGCGGATATCCGTGCCGTCAATCCTCACCGCGCCGGCTTGGGGATCGTAGAGACGCGGGATCAGGTTGAGGATGGTTGACTTGCCCGAACCGGACGGCCCGACCAGCGCGATCGTCTTGCCGGCATCGGCGTGCAGGCTGACATCGCGCAGCGCTGCGGTACCATCGGCATAATTGAAGCTGACATGGTCGATATCGACACGGCCCGTCTTCACGGCAAGAGCCGGGGCTTCGAGCGCGGCGGCGACCTGATTGTCCTCATCGAGCAGATGGAAGACGCGATCGAGCACAGCAAAGCCTTCCTGGACTACGGCGCTCAATGTGCCAATGGCGCGGATCGCGGGTGACATGACGCCGATCCCGGTCAGTACGCCAAGAATATTGCCGACCGAGGTCTCCCCGCCCAGCAGGCGCCAGCCGGCAAAGCCCACCAGTCCGGCGAAGGCGATGCCGCCGACAACTTCCAGGATAGGGTCAACGCGGGCCTTGTTCTCGGTGATGCTGAACAGGAATTTCAGCCGCTCGAAAAAGGATTTGTCGGCGCGCGCCGCTTCGTAATCTTCCAGGCCGTAGGTCTTGACCATCCGGGTGCCGGAAAAACTCTCCTCAAGCTGGCTGGTCACTTCGCCCATTTGCGACTGGGCCTGGGCCGAGGTCTTGCGCAGACGCTGGCCGATCTTGATCACCGGCCAGGCGGCGAGGGGATAGACCACCAGCACCAACAGGGTCAGCATCCAGTCGAGATACAGCATCCAGGCAATCGCCCAGATCACCGTCATCGTGTCGCGCAGGAGGTTGTTCGACAGCCGCACCAGGGTTTCGCGCAGCAGCGTGATGTCATTGGTGAAGCGCGATACGAGACCGCCGACCGGCTCCGATTGCAGGCGTGCGAAATCGGCATGCACCAGCTTGATGAACATGGCGTTCTGCAAATCCTGCATTACCGTCAGGGCGAGACGATTGGTCTGCAGGGTCTGGAAATACAGGCTCACACCGCGCACCGCCGCGAGGCTGATCGCCGCCAGCGGCGCGATCGGGAAGAAGCCCGGATCGCGTTGTTCCAGAAGGTTGAAGGTCCATCCGACCAGACCGGCATAGCTCGCCGCTGCTGCCGCGGTGATCACCGAGAGCAGCATGGCCCCGATCCACAGGCCCGGCCGCTTGGAGACCCAGTCACGCCAGAGCCGGCGTCCGAGCGCGGCTGTGGATAGGTGGGGTTGATCGGTCAAATACTGGGTCCGTCAGGCCTGGCGCTTGTCCGCATGAGGGTCGAGCAATTGATGGGCGTGGATGATGAAATAGCGCATATGCGCATTGTCGACCGTGCGTTGCGCGGCGTTCTTCCAGGCAGCCCGGGCATCTTCATAACTGCCGTAGGCGCCAACAAAATCCACCGCTTCAAGGTCCTTGAATTCGCAATTCTGCGGATCGACGCAGACGAGTTCGCCGCCGATGACGAGGTGCAGGAGTTGTTGATTGATTTTGGTGCTGTCCATGTTTCCTATCCCGAAAAATGTGGGGCCTGGGCCAGGTCTAGAGCCCGCCAACCGAGAGCTTGTCGACCAGAACACTGGGCGAATTGACGGATCCGCGAAATTCCAGATCGCTGGCTGGAATTAACCGCGCAAAGATGTCGATCAGATTACCGGCGACGGTAATCTCGCTGACCGGATGATCGATCTGGCCCTTGCTGATCCGGTAGCCGGACACACCGACCGACCAGTCACCGGTATTGGAATTGAGCGAAGGCCCGAACATTTCCATCACCAGCACGCCGGAATCGATCGTACCAATCATCGCCTCGCGGCTCTGCTTGCCGGCTTCCAGATGCAGATTGGTAGGGCCGGCGCCCGGCGCTCCGCCCATGCTGCGCCGGGCGTGGCCGGTTGGCGCCAGCTTCAATTGCCGTGAGGCGGCGCTGTTGAGCAGCCAGGTTGTCAGCCGGCCGTCCTCGATCAGGTTGGAGCGGCGATTGACCGTGCCTTCGCCGTCAAAGGCGCAGGAGCTGTGGCCCCAGTCACGATGCGGATCATCGACGATATTGATGCCCGGCGCGAAGACTGGCTGGCCGAGCTTGTTACGCAGGAAGGAGATGCCACGCGCGACGGCCGGGCCGCTGATGGCACCGCACAGGGCCGACAGGAAAGTGGTGGCAACGCGGCGGTCGAACACGACCGGCTGAACACCGCTGTCAATCTTCTGCGGCCCGACACGCCGCGCTGTGCGTTCACCGGCCTCGGTGCCGATATCCAATGTGGTGCGCAAATCGCCCGGGCGCCGTGCAGCCGTGGCCGCATAATCGCGCTCCATCGCGCCATTGCGCTCGGCGATGACGCTGGCACCATAGCTGAACATGCTTTTGCGCCAGCCCTGGTTGAAACCGGTTGTGGTGGCATAGGCGGCGGCGCCCTGGCCGAAACTGGCGAAAGCCGCGTCGGTCTTGGAAACGCCGTGAATGGCGCGCGCGGCCTGTTCGACGTCAATCGACCGCGCTTCCAGCTCTTCCGGCGACCATTGGGTCGGGTCGAACATCGCAATTTCGGGCGGGTTGGTGCAAAGCCGCTCGGCCTCGGCCAGGGCCGAGAACGGGTCTTCCGGCGACAGTCGGGCCATCGCGACGGCGCGTTCGATTGTCAGGCTTCGGCCATGCTCGGACAGATCCGAGAAAGCGACGCCGGCCTGTCGGGCACCGACGAAGACGCGCACACCGGCATCGAGCGATTCCGAGCGCTCGATATCTTCCAGGGCACCATCGCGGACGGAGAGCTCGGTGGTGCGCGATTCGCTGACACTTGCCTCGGCGGAATCGGCGCCGGCACGCCGGGCGCGGGCGATCAGATCGGCGGCGATATCCTGCAGTTTTTGCGGGTCGGGGGCAGAGTTGGGATGGGTCATGCTGCGGCTATAGCTCCGGGCGGTGGTCCGCTGCAATGGCTCAACTGATCGCCTTGGACAGGAGAAGCAGTGAGCTGGCCAGCAAGACAAGCCAGGTCAGGGCGGTTCCCGTGACACGTCCCATGCTGCGGCCGGGGTCGGTGAGCAAGCCATAGGCATGCAGGCTGCGGCCCAGGGTCAGCGCGATTCCGAGGATGTGGATGATGAGTGTGCCGGTGCCCAGCAGGCCCAGAAGGAGCAGGGCGATCAGCGCTGGCGGCAGGCTTTCCGCGGCATTGCCATGCGTGCGGCAGGCCTGTTCCAGCGCCGCATCATTGCCCGTGCCAAGACTGATCTTCGTGCGCCGCCGGTTGAGGCTGACATTTGCGGCCAGGAACAGGAGCAACAGGATGTTCAGGCCGGCATAAAGGGCAACGGCTTGCATGGCGGTCATGGGGCGACTCCGTGAAAATTGCTGCTGAAACCTAGAAGCTGTGACGGCGCCGGGAAAGCCTTATTCCTGCTCGGGCGGTTCCTGCGCGGCCTGGCGGATGGCATCGGCGAGGATTTTCGGCTCCTGGGCGCCGGACACCGCGAAACGGCCGTTGAAGATATAGGTCGGCACGCCGCTTACGCCCAGCTTTCGGAAGAAGGCTTCTTCCTCGCGCAGCGCCGCCTCGTCCTGGTTCGAGCTGAGCAGCTCGGCCGTCAGCTCGCCATCAAGGCCGGCGGCTCCGGCGATCTGGCTGAGGGTTGCGGTATCGCCGATATCCCGGCTTTCGGCGAAGAAGGCCCGGAACAGACCTTCGACCGCCGCATCCTCGACCCCCTGACCGGCGGCCCAGCGCAGGACGCGATGGGCGTTGAGTGTATTGGGCCGGACGGGGATGGCGTCAAACTTGAACTCAATCCCGGCGGCCGGTGCGGCCTCTTCGAGATAGGTGCGCATCTGGGCCCAGCGTTCGGTATTCTCGCCCGAAAACTTGGCTTTCATATACTCGCCATAGGGACGGCCGGCCCGCGGCAGATCGGGGTCGAGCTGATAGGGGCGCCAGACGGTCTCGACCGGAATTTCCGGCACCAGCTTGCGGGCGGCATCCCAGTTGCGCTTGCCGAGCCAGCACCAGGGGCAAACGAGATCGGCGACGATGTCTACGGAAACTTTATCGGTCATGGGCCCGAGATAGGGTGATTTCCCGCCGATTGCGAGAGCCTGGCCGCCCGTGCTTGCATTTTTGCTGTTGCGGCGCCGGTTCGTCATCCCCCGCCTGCAGCAACACGCCAATGGAGACAGCAAGTTGCGGGGGATGACTCCCACCGGCCACCCACCGACTGACGCAAGCTCAGGCGATAATGTCGAGCAGGGTTTTCGTCATGTCGTCAGCGACCTTCACCATGGCTGCGGACGCTTCGTGCGTGGCTTCCGCACGCTTGACCGCAATCACGGCTTGAATAACGCCATCACCCTTGGCCGCGGCAGTGACGAGGCTTTCGGACGCCGCCCCAGCCTGGGCCTGGGCGTTCAACATGCCGGAGACGGCGGTATTGAGGGCAATATTCATGATGTCAGGCTAGCAGCCGGATCCGGATCGGGCGATGAGAGTTTGCCCGCACGGTTAACGTGGCCCTACGCCGGTGATTGACCCGGCGGGGCATTGCGCCAGTATGCGGGTGGGAAGAATTCGGGGGTTTCATGAGATTTGTCCTGCGTGCGATCATGACAGTGCTGGGGCTTGCGGCCCTGGCGGTCGGCGGAATCCTCTGGTGGGGCTGGGCACCGGATATCCCGCATGATGAGCTGGTCGCCAAATATGGCCAGCCGCCTTCGCAATTTGTCGAGCTGTCTTCCGGCGTCACTGTGCATATGCGCGATGAGGGCTGTGCGGACTGTCCGGCCGTCTTCCTGATCCACGGCTCCAATGCCTCGCTGCACACCTGGGAACGCTGGGCCGGACTGCTCGGTGAGCAATGGCGCGTGGTATCGGTCGACATGCCCGGCCATGGCCTGACCGGAGCCACCCGCGATGGCGATTACTCGATCGTCCGCGCCGCCGGCATTATCGAGGAAGTTCGGGCCCATCTCGGGATTGAGCACTTCCACCTCGCCGGCAATTCGCGCGGTGGCGCGATCGCACTGGACTATGCGGTGGCGCACCCGGAACGCCTGATCAGTCTCGCCTTGCTGGACGCGGCCGGTGCCCCCTGGCCCGAGATCGATCCGGACGAGGACACGCCATTCATCTACACGCTGATGGCCAATCCGGTTATTGCGCAACGGCTCAAGAATATCCTGCCGCGGCCCCTCGTCGAGCAGGCCCTGCGCGATGCCTTCTCCAACCAGAATGTGGTCACCGAGCCGATGATTGATCGCTATTATGAGCTGATCCGGCACCCGGGAAATCGCGATGCGACGCTGGCGCGGGCGCAAATGAATCATTCCCTCGATGCCTTCAACCAGGCTGGCAGCCTGGACATGCCGGTGCTGATCATGTGGGGCGAGGCGGATAATCTGGTGCCGATCGCGCTGGCGGCGGAGTTCGCCACGGCGATTGAGCAGGCGCAGACCGTGACTTATCCCGGTGTCGGCCATACGCCGATGGAGGAGATCCCCGAGCAAAGCGCCACGGACTACCAGCTCTTCCTCGCGTCTGCGGCGGCGAGCACGGCGGCAGCTGATGTGGCGGACGGCTTGCAGCATCAGCCGGGCACGGCGCTGTTTGGCTATTTCATGCCAGTGAATGAATCGGCGCTGCAGATTGGCGACTGGGTCTTGGACCTGTTTTATCTCGGCTCTGCCTGGGAGGTTGATCCCTGGGTCGCCGATCCGCAATCCAGCGAATATCCGCCGGCAGCCTTTGATTTCTCCGATCCGACCAGCGAATGGGTCCAGGGCGAGATTGGCGGCGGCTATGCCCGCCGGCTGAGGGTCTGGCCGGATCATCTGGCGGTCACCGGCGACAGAATCGCCTTTGATGCGGTGACCGAAGCGCTCGGCCCGGTCAGTTTTCGCGGTCGGTATCGCCGTGACCTCATACTCGCGGCTGAAGCTGCGGGCGGTACGGACGAGATTGTGCTGGAGGGAAGGCTGACGATTGACGGCGTCGCCTATGAGAATTTGCGCTTCGGATGGTTCGCGGGGGATTGATCCAGGGTCAATACCGGTTGCAGGATTTCCATGATGTGGAATGTTGCATGTCGTGAGGGGCCATTCGGGCGCCAGCATCGGGCCTAGCCGACCGGCCCGCTTTTCAAGGCCGGCTTATAATGAGGTTGAATTGATGTCCGCTCCTGTCCAAACCGCGCTCAAGGTCGAGTTCGAGCTGAGCGAGTCCGATCTGGACTTTTTCCGGGCCCGTCTTGCCAAGGCGCGCGATGCACGCATCGCCGATGACGAAGCCGTCATCCTCGAGGGCGTCGCTGCCATGAGCAAGCAGGCTGCAGCGGCCAATCCTCCGGCCTTTGTCCGCGAGCGGCTGGAACAGCTCGGCCCGCTGGTCGCCATGCTGCGTGATGCCGATTGGCGCCTGGCCGGAGACGACCGCAAGCGCGTTCTCGATGCGCTGGCCTATTTCGCTGATCCCGACGACCTCATTCCCGATTCGACGCCGGGCATTGGCTATATCGATGATGCGATCATGATCGAACTGGTCGCGAATGCACTGGCGCCTGAACTTGAGGCCTATGATGATTTCGTCGCTCACCGCGAAGAGATCGCGTCCGGTGCCCAGGACCTGCCCTCGCTCGACGATGCCCGTGCCGTGATGCAATCACGCATGCGCCGCCGCCGCTCACGCTCGCGGGCTGGCGGAACCTGGTCGCATTCGACCAGCGTCACACACTACTTCTAGGCCGTTCAGACGGCGCGGACAGCCGGTTGGCGGGTTTTCAGGAACTCGCCAACGCCGCGCGCCGCCTGGCGGATGCGCTGTTCATTTTCCACCAGCGCCAGGCGCACAAAGCCCTCGCCATGCTCGCCAAAGCCGATGCCCGGCGCGACGGCGACACCGGCCTCTTCCATCAATTGCTTGGCAAATTCCAGCGAGCCCATCGCCTCGCAACCGGCCGGCAGTGGTGCCCAGGCAAACATCGAGGCTTCGGGGACGGGAATCGTCCAGCCGATACGGCCGAAGCTTTCCACCAGCACATCGCGGCGATGCTTGTAGATCGTCCGCATTTCCTCGACGCAGTCCTGCGGCCCGTCGAGCGCCGCGCAAGCGGCGACCTGGACCGGCGTATAGGCACCGTAATCGAGATAGGATTTGACCCGCGCCAAAGCGCTCACAAGCCGTTCCGAGCCGGCCGCAAAGCCGACCCGGAATCCGGCCATGGAATAGGTCTTGGACATCGAGGTGAATTCGATGGTCCGCTCCCGCGCCCCCTCAATCTGCAACATGGACGGGGTGGGCGTGTCACCGAAATAGACTTCGGCATAGGCCAGGTCCGACAGGATGAAGAGATCGTGCTCGGTCGCGAACTCGACGACCTGTCGGTAGAAATCCAGTGAGGCGGTCTGTGCGGTGGGGTTGGAGGGATAACACACCACCACGGCGATCGGTTTGGGAACCGTATGCCTCACTGCATGCTTCAGCCCGCGCAAATATTCCTCCGGTGAGGGCGCGTGCACATGCCGGATCGTGCCTCCGGCAATGAGAAATCCGAATGTGTGGATCGGATAGGAGGGGCTGGGCGCCAGGATGACATCGCCGGGCGCTGTGATCGCCTGCGCCAGATTGGCAAAGCCTTCCTTGGACCCGAGCGTGACGATGACTTCGGAATTCGGGTCGAGATCGACATCGAAGCGGCGTTTATAGTAGCGCGCCTGGGCCTTGCGCAGGCCGGGAATCCCGCGCGAGGCAGAATAGCCATTTGTATGCGGCTTGTCGGCCGTATCCTTTAGCTTGGCGAGCACATGGGCCGGCGTCGGCAGATCCGGATTGCCCATGCCGAAATCGATGATGTCAGTGCCCTTTGCCCGCAATTGGGCCTTCAGGCGATTGACTTCTTCGAAAACATAAGGCGGAAGGCGTTTGGTGCGGTGAAATTCCATCGTTTTGTCCGGCATGTGTCGAATAAGTTCCCATCAAAGCCTGTGGCGTGGTCCTTCGCAAGAGTGTGTTGGCAGCAAGGGGCGAAAATTCGAAGCTGCGATGGCGGTAATGCGGCACACC
>NZ_CAXBKN010000068.1:0-16621 GCF_963976135.1 uncultured Maricaulis sp. | reverse complement strand
TCCGCGAAGGCGGTCGCACCGTTGGTGCCGGCGTCGTCTCGAAAATCGTCGACTAAATAGCATTCACTGGTTGGGGCGGCGCCAATGCGCGCCGCCCCGGCTTCGCTCTTTTTGAAGTTTAAGAAACGGGATCGGGTTGATGGAACGTCAAAACATCCGC
Organism: uncultured Maricaulis sp.; assembly: GCF_963976135.1. Classification (GTDB taxonomy): domain Bacteria; phylum Pseudomonadota; class Alphaproteobacteria; order Caulobacterales; family Maricaulaceae; genus Maricaulis. The sequence goes on along the minus strand of NZ_CAXBKN010000068.1, from coordinate 16,461 downwards.
ATTCGCCTGAAGGCTTTCGATCATCGGGTACTGGATAGCTCCACCCGGGAGATCGTCTCGACGGCAAAGCGCACAGGCGCGAACGTGCGCGGACCGATTCCGCTGCCGACGCGCATTGAGAAATTCACCGTGCTGCGTTCGCCGCACATCGACAAGAAGTCGCGTGAGCAGTTCGAGATCCGGACCCACAAGCGTCTTCTCGATATCGTCGACCCCACGCCCCAGACGGTGGACGCGCTGATGAAGCTCGACCTCTCCGCTGGCGTGGACGTCGAGATCAAGCTGGGAGCCTAGGACCATGCGCCAGGAAGATCGTAGAACCGGCGTGGTTGCCCGCAAGCTCGGCATGACACGCGTCTTCGCCGAAGACGGATCGCATGTGCCTTGCACTGTGCTCCATCTCGAAGGTTGCCAGGTTGTGGCCCACAAGACCGTCGACACCGACGGATATCTGGCGCTGCAGCTGGGTTCCGGCACCGCAAAGGCCAAGCGCACGCCAAAGGCGATGCGCGGGCATTTCGCGAAGGCCAAAGTTGCTCCCAAGCGCAAGCTTGTGGAATTCCGGGTTCCGGAAAACGGCGTGATCGAAGTCGGCTCCGAGCTGACCGCCGATCACTTCGTGCCAGGTCAGAAAGTTGACGTGGCCGGGACATCGATTGGTAAGGGTTTTGCAGGGGCGATGAAGCGTCACGGCTTTGGTGGTCTTCGGGCTTCCCACGGCGTGTCGGTCTCGCACCGTTCGCACGGCTCGACCGGTCAGTGTCAGGATCCGGGCAAGGTGTTCAAAGGCAAGAAAATGGCCGGCCATATGGGTGCCGTGCGTGTGACGACCCAGAATATCGAGGTTGTTCGCGTCGACACTGATCGCGGCCTGGTACTTGTCAAAGGTGCAGTCCCTGGTTCTGCCGGTGGCTGGGTTGAGTTGCGGGATGCCATCAAGGGACACGGCGCTGCCGATCTGCCCGTCCCTGGCAAGTTCCGTACGCTCGACGCAATCAACGCTCCGGCGGCCGATCCGGCTCCGGTGGCCGTTGATGGCGAAGAAGGAACGGAAGCATGAAGTTCGAGGTAAAGACCCTCGCGGCGAAAAATGCCGGTGCCATCGAGCTTGACGATGCCGTTTTCGGTATCGATGAAGTTCGCGCCGACCTTTTGCAGCGTGTCGTCAAGTGGCAGCTCGCCGCTCGGCAACAAGGAACGCACAAGACCAAGGGCCGTTCCGAAATCGCCCGCACCAAGAAGCGGTTTGGCAAGCAGAAGGGCGGCGGTACTGCACGTCACGGCGCTCGCTCTGCTCCGCAATTCGTCGGTGGCGGCAAGGCACACGGACCTCGCGTTCGCAGCCATGCCCACGATCTGACGAAGAAGTTGCGCTCGCTGGCCCTGTGCCATGCACTGTCGTCCAAGGCCGGTTCGCAATCGCTCATCATTCTTGATGATGCGGTGCTGAGCGCGCCAAAGACCAAGGATTTGCGCCTCTCCTTCGCCGGCCTCGGCCTGTCGAATGTGCTGATCATCGACGGCGAAGCCGTCAATGAGAATTTCGCCCTCGCGGCTCGCAACCTGCCATGCGTCGACGTTCTGCCTGTCCAGGGCCTGAATGTTTACGACGTGCTGCGTCGCGATACGCTGGTATTGACCAAGTCGGCCGTGGCGAAAATCCACGAACGCTTTAGCGCGAAGGAGGCTTGAACATGTCAGCTGCTGCGCGCCATTACGACACCATCCTGGGTCCAGTGATCACGGAAAAGTCCACCCTGCTGTCGGAAGACGGCAAGGTTGTCTTCTTCGTCCCGCTGAGCGCCAACAAGAAGGAGATCGCCGAGGCGGTCGAAGAACTCTTCAAGGTGAAAGTGACGGCCGTGAACACGATCAGGATTCACGGTAAAACCAAGCGCTTCCGCGGTATTAGCGGTCGACGTAATGACCAGAAAAAAGCGGTTGTGACCCTCGCCGAGGGCCACTCGATCGATGTGACGACGGGGCTCTAAGATGGCTTTGAGAACATTCAAACCAACGTCTCCGGGCCGTCGCGCTCTCGTGCTTGTGGATCGTTCCGCACTGCACAAGGGCCGTCCGGAAAAATCCCTTGTTGAGGGCCTGTCCAAGCACGGCGGCCGCAACAATATGGGGCGGATCACTGCACGCCGTATCGGTGGTGGTGCCAAGCGTCTGTACCGTCTTGTCGACTTCAAACGTCGCAAGTGGGACATGCCGGCTACGGTCGAGCGCCTGGAATATGATCCAAACCGGACCGCCTTCATCGCGCTGATCCAGTACGAAGATGGCGAGAAATCCTATATCCTGGCGCCACAGCGCCTGGCTGAAGGCGATGTGATCATTGCTGCGGCCAAGGTCGATGTGAAGCCGGGCAATGCGATGCCGCTCAAATCGGTTCCGGTGGGCACAATCCTTCACAATGTCGAATTGAAGCCTGAAAAAGGTGGTCAGATCGCCCGTTCCGCTGGTGCTTATGTCCAGCTGGTCGGCCGCGATAATGGCTATGCCCAGATCCGTCTGGCATCGGGCGAGCTTCGCATGGTGTCTGACAAATGCATGGCAACGGTCGGTGCGGTCTCCAATCAGGACCACTCCAACATCAATCTCGGCAAGGCCGGTCGCAAGCGCCATATGGGCAAGCGTCCGTCGGTCCGCGGTGTTGTCATGAACCCGGTCGATCACCCGCACGGCGGCGGCGAAGGCCGCACCTCCGGTGGTCGCCATCCGGTGACCCCATGGGGCAAGCCGACCAAGGGTGCCAAAACACGCAAGAACAAGTCTACGGACAAGTTCATCATCCGCTCGCGTCACGAACGCAAGAAGCGATAGGGAGCCGACGATGCCTCGTTCTGTCTGGAAAGGTCCGTTCGTCGACGGCTATCTGCTGAAAAAAGCGGAAAAGTCGCACGAAGGCGGACGCAAGCAAGCGATCAAGACCTGGTCGCGCCGTTCCACCATCATGCCACAATTCGTGGGCCTGACATTCCAGGTTCACAACGGCAACAAGTTCGTGCCTGTGCTCGTGTCGGAAGACATGGTCGGGCACAAGCTTGGTGAATTTTCCCCGACCCGGACCTATTACGGTCACGCGGCCGACAAAAAAGCGAAGCGGAGATAAGAGATGGGAAAATCAGCTAATCCCCGCCGCGTCGCCGATAATGAAGCGCGGGCAAAATTGCGGACGATCCGTACGAGCGGCCAGAAGCTCAACCTCGTTGCTGCGATGATCCGCGGCAAGAAGGTCGAGCGCGCCCTCGCGGATCTGGAATTCTCGCGCAAGCGGATTTCGCTCGAGGTCAAGAAGACCCTCGAGTCTGCGGTTGCCAACGCCGAAAACAATCACGGCCTCGACATCGATTCACTGATCGTTGCCGAAGCCTTCGTCGGCAAGAACCTTGTGATGAAGCGTTTCCGGGCCCGTGCCCGGGGCCGCGGCGCCAAGATCCTGAAACCATTCTCCGAGCTCACCATCGTGGTTCGTGAAGTTGAGGAGGCCGCCTGATGGGTCAGAAAGTAAATCCGATCGGTCTGCGCCTTGGCATCAACCGTACCTGGGATTCCCGTTGGTACGCCTCGGCTGGCGAATACGCCAAGCTGCTGCACGAAGACCTCGCGATCCGCAAAGTGCTGAAAGAGCGCCTCAAGGCCGCCAGCATTTCCAAGATCGTGATCGAGCGTCCGCACAAGAAGTGCCGGGTCACCGTTCACACGGCGCGTCCGGGTGTGGTGATCGGCAAGAAGGGCTCCGATATCGAAGTCCTGCGCCGCGAACTCTCGAAAATGGTCGATGGCGAAGTCTTCCTGAACCTGGTTGAAGTTCGCAAGCCCGAGATCGACGCCACGCTGGTCGCGGAATCGATCGCTCAGCAGCTCGAGCGCCGTGTGGCTTTCCGCCGCGCGATGAAGCGTTCACTGCAGTCGGCGATGCGTATGGGTGCCAAGGGCTGCAAGGTCGTTTGCGGTGGCCGTCTCGGCGGCGCCGAAATCGCCCGGACCGAACAGTATAATGAAGGCTCCGTGCCGCTCCACACGCTGCGTGCGGATATCGATTATGGGACCGCCTCCGCCAAGACCGCGATGGGTATCATCGGGATCAAGGTCTGGATCAACAAGGGCGAGATCATGGAACACGACCCGATGGCCCAGGAGCGCCGGCTCCAGGAGTCGGGTGAGCAGCGCGCCCGTTCGGGCCGCCAGGCTGCGTAAGGAAATCGGGTCATGCTGCAACCGAAACGTACAAAATTCCGCAAAGCCCATAAGGGTCGGATCAAGGGTGTTGCCAAAGGCGGCTTCACGCTGAATTTCGGATCTTACGGTCTTAAGGCGCTTGAGCCTGAACGCGTTACCGCGCGTCAGATTGAAGCGACCCGCCGCGCCATCACCCGTCATATGAAACGGGCAGGGCGTGTGTGGATCCGCATCTTCCCGGACGTGCCGGTTTCCAAGAAACCGACTGAAGTCCGGATGGGTAAAGGTAAGGGCACGCCAGAATTCTGGGCGTGTCGTGTGAAACCGGGCCGTATCATGTTCGAAATCGACGGTGTTCCGGACGATGTCGCACGTGAGGCCCTGTCGCTCGGCGCTGCAAAGCTGCCGATCAAGACAAAAATCGTCGCCCGGTTGGGCGAGTAAGGGAGAGCGGAACGATGAAACCCGTTGACGTTCGCGCCATGACCGAAGATCAGCTGAAGGATAATATCCTGAAGCTGAAAAAGGAGCAGTTCAATCTGCGCTTCCAGGCGGCCACCGGCCAACTGGAAAACACGGCTCGTTTTACCCAGGTTCGCCGCGACATCGCGCGTCTCCGGACCATTCAGAGCGAGCGCAAGTCGCAGCAAGAGCAAGGGAGCTAAGCGATGCCGAAGCGTATCCTGCAAGGCGTCGTGGTGAGCGATAAAGGTACCAAAACCGTTGTGGTTCGGGTGGAGCGGACATTCCTGCATCCCCTGCTTCGCAAGACGGTTCGCCGTACCAAGCGTTATCACGCGCATGACGAGCAATCCGCATTCAAGGTCGGGGACATGATCCAGATCCAGGAATGCGCACCCAAGTCGAAACTTAAGCGGTGGGAGGTAGTTCCGGCTCAAGCCTAGGCTTGGACTGGATAACGCCATCTCATAAGGAGGATCTGCGATGATCCAGATGCAGACAAATCTGGACGTGGCCGACAATTCCGGCGCACGTCGTGTGCAATGCATCAAGGTGCTCGGCGGCGCGAAGCGTCGTTATGCCCACGTCGGCGACATCATTGTCGTGTCCGTCAAGGAAGCCATACCACGCGGCCGCGTGAAAAAAGGCGATGTCCGTAAAGCGGTCGTCGTTCGCGTCCGCAAGGATATCAAGCGCAAGGACGGCACCGTCATTCGCTTCGATTCCAATTCGGCTGTCCTGATCAACAATAATAACGAGCCGCTCGGCACTCGTATCTTCGGACCGGTTCCGCGCGAATTGCGCGCCAAGAACCACATGAAGATCATCTCGCTGGCTCCGGAGGTGCTGTAATGGCTGCCAAGATCAAGAAGGGCGACAAGGTCGTCATTCTCGCTGGCCGTGACAAGGGCAAGACCGGCGAAGTCATGAAAGTGATTCCTGCTGAAGACCGGATGATCGTTGCCGGCGTGAATGTGGTCAAACGCCACACACGCGCAACGCAAGCCGATCCGGGCGGGATCAAGGAAAAAGAAGCCACGATCCACAAGTCAAATGTGGCTCTGGCTGATCCGAAGACTGGTGAGCCGACCCGTGTCGGTTTCAAGACGCTTGATGACGGCCGCAAGGTGCGTTTCGCCAAGAGTTCGGGTGAGGTGATCGATGTCTGATTCTTACACACCACGCCTTCGCACCAAGTATCGCGACGAAATTCGCGAGAAGCTGAAGGAAAAATTCGGCTATGCCAACGTCATGCAGATCCCGCGCCTGGACAAGGTCGTGATCAATATGGGTGTTGGTGAAGCAGCCCAGGATTCCAAGAAGATCAAGGGTGCGCTCGAAGACCTCCAGGCGATCTCCGGCCAGAAGCCGGTCCAGACCGTCGCGAAGAATTCGATCGCTGGCTTCAAGCTGCGCGAAGAACAGGTGATCGGGGCCAAAGTGACCCTGCGCCAGGATCGCATGTATGAATTCCTCGACCGACTGATTACGATTGCCCTGCCACGCGTCCGCGATTTCCGCGGTCTCAACGGCAAGAGCTTCGACGGCCGCGGCAATTACGCGATGGGCTTGAAAGAGCATATCGTTTTCCCTGAGATCGACTATGACAAGGTCGAGAAGATCCGGGGCATGGACATTGTGGTGTGCACCACCGCAAATTCGGATGAAGAAGCGAAGGCTTTGTTGGCCGAGTTCGATTTTCCGTTTTCGAACTAACGCAACAAGGGCGCAGGCCGATCGGGCCCTGCACGCAGGAGGAATTAAATGGCGAAAAAATCCGCAGTGGAGCGCAATCGCAAGCGCGAGCTCTTGGTCAAGCGTTACGCTGCCAAGCGCGAGCAGCTCAAGGCGATTGCCCGTAATAAGGACCTGCCGGTTGAGGAGCGCTTTGCCGCTCAGCTCAAGCTGGCAAGCCTGCCGCGGAATTCCGCGGTCTCGCGCGTGCGCAACCGTTGCCTGGTTTCGGGCCGGCCGCGCGCTTTCTATCGCAAGTTCCGCATGTCGCGTATCGCGATGCGTGATCTGGCCAGCCAGGGCTTGGTGCCCGGCATGGTCAAGTCAAGCTGGTAAGGGAGAGCGAGCATGGTGAATGATCCTCTCGGCGATATGTTGACCCGTATCCGTAATGCGCTGATGCGCAATAAGCGGACGGTCAGCACGCCAGCCTCGGCCTTGCGCCGCCGGGTTCTCGAAGTCCTGAAGAGTGAAGGCTATATCCGCGATTATGCGGAAGTCGAACATTCCTCGGGCCAAAAAGAACTCGAAATCGAGCTGAAATATTACGAAGGTGACTCGGTGATCCAGAACATCAAGCGGATCTCGAAGCCAGGTCGCCGCGTTTATTCCGGCGTCAAAGATATCGCCCTTGTCCAGAATGGCCTCGGCATCGCTATCCTCTCCACACCCCAGGGTGTGATGTCGGATACGAGCGCCCGTGAAGCCAATGTGGGCGGGGAAATTCTCTGCCACGTAAGCTAAGGGAGCGAACCCATGTCACGTATCGGTAAACTCCCCGTCGCGATCCCGGCCGGCGTCACTTCGACGCTCACCGAGAGCGGCCTGACCGTCAAGGGACCCAAGGGCGAATTGTCCATGGTGTTCGTTCCCGAGGTGTCCGTCACCCAGGAAGAAGATGGTTTCAAGGTCACACCTCGCGATATGACCAAGCGCGCCCGCTCCATGTGGGGCTTGCAGCGCGCTCTGGTGGCTAACCTGGTTCAGGGTGTCACCACGGGTTACGAGAAAAACCTCGAGCTTGTCGGCGTCGGTTATCGCGCTTCCATGCAGGGCAATTCCGTGAAGCTGGCCCTGGGCCTGTCGCACGATGTTGTCTACGAGCCGCCTGCAGGCGTCACGATTTCCTCTACGAAGCCCACCGAGATCAAGATCGAAGGTGCGGACAAGCAGAGAGTTGGCCAGGTGGCCGCTGAAATCCGTCGCTTCCGTCCGCCTGAGCCCTATAAGGGCAAGGGTATCAAATATGCTGGCGAATACATTCGCCGCAAAGAAGGCAAGAAGAAGTAGGGCGAGCGATGAAAAACCAACGCGAAAAATCTGTCCGTCGCGCCCAGCGCACGCGGACCCGTCTGCGGAAATTCGCCAATGGGCGTTTGCGCCTGTCCGTCTTCCGTTCTTCGAAGAATATCTACGCGCAGATCATCGACGACACCAACGGCGTCACTGTCGCCGCGGCGTGTTCGCTCGAGGAAGCCGCCAAGAAGGAGCACCCGAAGGGGGGCGACGTCACGGCTGCTGGCATCGTGGGTAAAATGATCGCTGAACGCGCCGTCAAGGCTGGCGTGAAAGAGGTCGTCTTCGATCGCGGCGGGAATATGTTTCACGGGCGCGTCAAAGCGCTTGCAGAGGCGGCCCGCGAGGGCGGCCTGAGCTTTTAAGGGAGCGGACGCATGGCTCATCCAAACGAGCAGCAGCGCGATCGTGGTGATCGGGGTCGCGGACGCGGTCGCGGTCGTGAACAAGAGCGTGAAGACGAATTCGTCGACAAGCTGGTTCACATCAATCGTGTTGCCAAGACGGTCAAGGGCGGCCGTAACTTCCAGTTCGCCGCGCTTGTCGTCGTCGGTGACAAGAAGGGCCGCGTTGGCTTCGGCCAGGGCAAGGCCCGCGAAGTTCCTGAAGCCATTCGCAAGGCCACTGAAGAAGCCAAGAAGAGCTTGATCCGTGTGCCATTGCGCGAGGGCCGCACCCTGCATCATGACGGCAAGGGCCGTCACGGTGCCGGCAAGGTTGTTCTGCGCGCTGCGCCTCCAGGTACCGGCGTCATCGCCGGTGGCCCGATGCGTGCCGTGCTTGAAACCCTCGGGATTCACGACGTGGTTGCCAAATCGGTTGGCACGTCCAACCCGTACAACATGATCCGCGCCACATTCGACGCGCTGAAATCGCAGGCGAGCCCACGCTCGGTTGCGGCCAAGCGTGGTCTGAAGGTTGGTGATGTGGTGAACCGCCGCGATGACGGCGCGTCCTCACCCGAAGCGATCGAAGCGTAAGGATCGCTGTCATGGCCAAGAAGACACTCAAAGTACGCCAGACCCGGAGTCCTATCCGTCGTCCGGCAGATCAACGCGCAACTCTGGTCGGCCTCGGTCTCAACAAGATCGGCCGCGAGCGCGTCCTGGAAGATACACCGTCTGTCCGTGGCATGATCGCCAAGGTCAGCCATATGGTGGAAATCGTCGAAGAGTAGGTCCCCTGCGGGATACCGCTCTTTCGAATGGAGAATGACATGCGTCTCAATGAATTGCGCGACAATGATGGCTCGACCAAGAACCGTTTTCGGGTTGGTCGCGGTATCGGCTCTGGCAAGGGCAAGACCGGCGGCCGCGGCGTAAAAGGCCAGAAGTCACGCTCCGGCGTGGCCATCAAGGGCTTTGAGGGTGGCCAGATGCCACTCCACATGCGTCTGCCAAAGCGCGGCTTCAACAAGCCGAACCGCAAGGCTTGGGCCGAGATTAATCTCGGCCGGATCCAGAAGGCGATCGACGCCGGACTGATCGATGCGAAGCAGCCGATCGACACCAATGTCCTGCGCACTGCCGGACTGGTGCGTCGTGAGCTTGATGGCATCCGCCTCCTTGCAAAGGGCGAACTGAAGACCAAGGTTGAGATCACCGTTGCCGGCGCTTCCAAGCCAGCCATCGAGGCTGTCGAAAAAGCCGGCGGTAAAGTCAATCTGCCCGCGGCAGCGTCCGCGGAATAAGCGGTCAAGCGTCGGCCGCGAGGGGAATAGCTAATGGCTTCAGCTGCCGAACAGCTTGCTGCAAATATGAATTTCAGCTCCTTCGCCAAGGCGAAGGAGCTGCAGCAGCGTATTCTGTTCACAATCATCATTCTGGTTGTCTACCGTCTCGGGACCTGGGTTCCGATCCCGGGTATCGACATGGTCCAGTATGCGCGGGTGTTCGAACAGAATTCGCAGGGCATTCTGAGCATGTTCAATGTGCTGGGCGGTGGTGCCGTCGAGCGCATGGCGATTTTCGCCCTGAACGTGATGCCCTACATTTCGGCATCAATCATTATGCAGCTGATGTCCGCGACCATTCCCAGCCTTGAAAAGCTGAAAAAGGAAGGTGGCGAGGCCGGCCGCAAGCAGATCAACCAGTATTCCCGCTATCTGACCGTCGTGCTCGCGACGGGGCAGGCCCTGGCAATCGCCATGGGTATGAATGCGGTCAATGCTGACGGGCTCAGCATGGCGCTGAATCCGGGGCCTTTCTTCATTATCTCGACCGTGGTCACCCTGGTTGGCGGCACCATGCTGCTGCTGTGGCTCGGCGAGCAGATCACATCGCGCGGCGTCGGCAATGGCGTTTCGCTGATTATTTTCGCCGGCATTATCGCCGCTGTCCCGGGCATGCTCGGCAATGCGCTCAGCCTGAGTGCCAGTGGTGGCATGTCGCCGGGCGTCTTCTTCGGCGGTCTGGCGATGATCATCGCCGGCCTGGTGCTGGTCGTCTTTATCGAGCGTTCACAGCGTCGGCTTCTGGTTCAGTACCCCAAGCGCCAGCAGGGCAATCGTATGGTTGGGGGAGATACCTCCTTCCTGCCGCTGAAGCTCAACACAGCCGGTGTTATTCCACCAATCTTCGCGTCCTCGCTGCTCTTGCTGCCAGCAACCGCTGCCGGTTTCCAGTCGCAATCCGGGCCGGAATGGCTGCAGACGGCTGTCGCCTATCTCGGGGCCGGTTCGCCGCTCTTCCTGGCGCTCTATGCGGCCCTGATCATCTTTTTCTGTTTCTTCTACACCTCGGTGGTGTTCAATCCGGAAGAGACGGCGGACAATCTGCGCAAATATGGCGGTTTCCTGCCGGGCATCCGGCCGGGCCAGCGGACCACTGAATATCTCGACTATGTGCTCTCGCGTCTGACCCTGATCGGGGCGCTCTATCTGACCCTGATCTGTCTGGTGCCGATGATGATGAGCACGAATGCGGGCCTGGGCGGCACGTCCATCCTGATCGTGGTGTCGGTGTCAATGGACACGATTTCCCAGATCCAGTCGCATCTGCTGGCACACCAGTATGAGGGCCTGATCAAGAAATCGAAGCTGCGGGGCCGTAAACGATGAATGTCATCCTGTTCGGACCTCCAGGCTGCGGCAAGGGCACACAGTCCAAGCGGCTTGTCGCAGAGCGCGGTTGGGTGCAGTTGTCCACTGGTGACATGCTGCGCGCCGCCAGGGCTGCGGGGAACGAATTGGGCCAGCGGGTTGCCGCGATCATGGATGCCGGCGATCTGGTGTCCGACGCGATCGTTATCGAACTGATCGAGGAGAGACTGCCGGAGGCGGAAGCTGCCGGCGGTGCAATCTTTGACGGCTTTCCACGCACTGTGGCGCAGGCAGAGGCGCTGGATGCAGCGCTCGCCCGCCGTGGCAGCAAAGTGGATTGCGTGATTCGCCTGATGGTGGATGACAAGGAACTTGTGGCCCGCATGGAAAAGCGTGCGGCCGAAGAAGGACGTGCAGACGATAATATCGAGGCGTTCAAAGTGCGCCTCAAGAACTACCAGGACCAAACGGCGCAACTAATCCCGTTCTATGCCGCTCAAGGCAAAATGCGGGAAGTGCCAGGAATGGGCTCTGTGGACGATGTAGCTGCAGGAATATCTGCTGCTTTGTCCGTGAACTGAACCAACCCTGTTGCAACCCCATTGACGGGGGGGCAATGCTGACTGTAGATAGCGCCCTTCGCGAGACGGGCGAGCTCATGTGGCGACCGAAAGGTTGTCCATTGGTTCGCTCGCGCACGGCGTTCTGATTTTGGGAGATGGATTGTGGCCCGTATTGCCGGCGTCAATATTCCGACGAATAAGCGCGTGGAAATCGCGCTGAGCTATATCCACGGCATTGGCCCGGCCAAGGCGAAGGAGATCTGCGAGCAGGTTTCCATTGCGTCTGAGCGCCGCGTCAACGAGCTGACGGATGCAGAAGTCCTGCAAATCCGCGAAGTGATCGATCGTGATCACCAAGTGGAGGGGGATCTGCGCCGTGAGGTTGCCGTGAATATCAAGCGCCTCATGGACCTGGGTAACTACCGTGGCTTGCGCCACCGTCGTGGCCTTCCGGTTCGTGGTCAACGCACTCACACCAATGCGCGTACGCGCAAGGGTCCCGCCAAGCCTATTGCTGGCAAGAAAAAGTAGGGCCTAGATTATGGCTAAGGAACAGGGCCGCGTTAAGCGGCGCGAACGCAAAAACATCACATCGGGCGTTGCCCATGTGAGCGCGAGCTTCAACAACACCATGGTGACCATCACCGATGCACAAGGAAATGCTATTTCCTGGTCATCGGCTGGCCACATGGGCTTCAAGGGGTCGCGTAAATCGACTCCCTATGCAGCCCAGATGGCGGCGGAAGATGCTGGCAAGAAGGCCATGGAACACGGCATGAAGACCATCGAGGTGAAAGTCTCGGGTCCTGGGTCGGGTCGTGAGTCGGCTCTGCGTGCCTTGCAGTCGGTGGGTTTCACCATCACGACCATCCAGGACGTCACGCCGATTCCACACAATGGCTGCCGTCCGCCGAAACGCCGCCGCGTCTAGTACGTGTTTGTGCAAGTCGGATAATGAACGCGCCGTCGGGATATCCCGCGCGGCTGATGAAGGGGCAGTAAGAACGTGATCGAAAAGAACTGGCAAGAACTCATCCGCCCGATGAAGCCGGAAATCGAACCGGGTCATAACCCGGCTCGACATGCCAAGATCATTGCCGAGCCGCTCGAACGCGGCTTTGGCATGACGCTGGGCAATTCGCTGCGTCGTGTGCTGCTGTCTTCGCTTCAGGGCGCAGCGGTTACCAACGTACATATCGATGGCGTTGTGCACGAGTTCTCGTCGATCGACGGTGTTCGTGAAGACGTCACTGATATCGTGCTCAACATCAAGCAAATCGCCTTGCACATGCATGGTGAGGGTCCAAAGCGCGTTGTTCTGCGCAAGTCGGGCCCGGGCGTGGTGACAGCCGGTGATATCGAAGAGACGGCCGACATCGAGATCGTCAACAAGGATCTCGTTCTGTGCACGCTCGATGTTGGCGCTGAAATCCGTATGGAATTCACCGTCAATACCGGCAAGGGCTATGTCCCGTCCGACCGTAATCGTCCGGAAGATGCGCCGATCGGCCTGATTGGCGTCGATGCCCTGTTCAGCCCGGTCAAGCGCGTGTCCTACCGCGTCGAAAATACGCGTGAAGGCCAGGTGCTCGATTATGACAAGCTGATTCTTGAAGTCGAAACCGATGGCACCGTGTCACCGGAAGATGCTGTCGCCTATTCGGCGCGCATCCTGCAGGACCAGTTCCAGATCTTCATCAATTTTGAAGAAGCTGTGGAAGCGCGTCCGGCCGAAGATGACAAGCCTGAGCTCGACTTCAACCCGGCGCTTCTGCGCAAGGTTGACGAGCTTGAACTGTCGGTGCGTTCGGCGAACTGCCTGAAGAACGACAACATCGTCTACATCGGTGATTTGATCCAGAAATCGGAGGCGGAAATGCTCCGCACGCCGAATTTTGGCCGCAAGTCACTTAATGAGATCAAGGAAGTTCTCGCCCAGATGGGTCTGCATCTTGGCATGGAAGCGCCGAACTGGCCGCCGGAGAACATCGAAGATCTCGCCAAACGTTTCGAGGACCACGTCTAGCAAGGCAGCCGAGAGGCTCCCGACTGGACCTGAGGAGATCAAGCCATGCGTCACGGCATCGCACATCGCAAGCTCAACCGCACGCACTCGCATCGCAAAGCCATGCTCGCCAATATGGCGTCATCGCTGATCGAGCACGAGCAAATCATCACGACCCTTCCAAAGGCGAAGGAGCTGGCTCCGTTCATGGACAAGCTCATCTCGCTGGCGAAGCGTGGCGATATCCATGGCCGCCGTCAGGCGATGTCCAAGGTTCGCAACGAGGACCAGGTCAAGAAGCTGTTCGACACACTCGGCGGCCGTTACACCGAGCGCAGCGGCGGTTACACCCGCGTGCTGAAGGCCGGTTACCGTCATGGCGACAATGCGCCGATGGCCGTCATCGAGCTGGTCGATCGCGACACAGCGGCAAAGGGCGCTGTCGACCGTGCCCGCGCCGAAGCCGCGAACGACATGACTGACGAGTAAGATTGTCGTCATCAAAATATCAGATCAAGGCGGTTAGCTCAGGCTAGCCGCCTTTTTCATGCCGGAAATCAGGACTATATGAGCACCATGATCAAACATCTGCTTCTTGCATCCATCCTGTTTGCGGCCCCCGTCGCCGCACAGGACAACGCTCTCGCCGCCCAGGATCGGGTTGTTCCCGAAAGCCGCGTCGAGATGCAGCTCTCCTTTGCGCCTATCGTGCGCGATGTCGCACCGGCCGTGGTCAATGTCTATTCGCGCCGGGTCGTGAACAGCCAGAACCCGTTTGCCAATGATCCGGTGTTCTCGCGCATGTTCCGCTCGCAACCGCGCGAGCAGAACTCCCTGGGTTCCGGGGTGATCGTCGACCATTCCGGCGTCATCGTGACAAATTACCATGTCGTCGCCGACGCGACTGAATTGCGCGTCGTGCTTGCTGACCGGCGCGAATTTGAAGCCACCGTCTTGCTGACCGATGAGGCGACCGATCTGGCCGTGCTCAGGATCGAGACTGACGAGCCTTTGCCCATGCTCCCCTTCAACATGACCGATGATCCGGAAGTCGGCGATCTGGTCCTGGCGATCGGCAATCCTTTTGGCGTCGGACAGACGGTCACCAGCGGCATTGTTTCGGCCCTGGCCCGCACGGATGTTGGCCAGACCGATTTTGCATCCTTCATCCAGACCGATGCGGCGATCAATCCGGGCAATTCCGGCGGAGCGCTGGTGGATATGCGCGGCCAGCTGATCGGCGTGAATTCCATGATTTTCTCGCGTTCGGGCGGCTCGAACGGTATCGGCTTTGCGATTCCCGTGGAAATGGTCCGGCGTGTGGTCGATACGGCCCTGAGCGAAGGCGAGCTGATCCGGCCCTGGCTGGGCGCGCGCCTGCAGCCCGTGACCGGCGATATCGCCTCGAGCTTTGGCATGGTCCGGCCACGCGGGGCGCTGGTCAGTGAGGTCTATCCGCAAGCGGCAGCCGATGATGGCGGGCTGCGCCAGGGCGATATCGTGCTGGCCGTTGACGGCCATGAAATCAGTAATGATGCCGGTGCCCGTTTCCGGCTGGCCATTCGCGCCGCCGGCGAGACGGCCCGTTTCACGGTCTTGCGGGGCGAGGACGAGATCGAGCTCGATGTGCCTGTGGCCCCGGCACCGGGTGCGACCACGCCAGAACTCCTGCCTGTTGAGGGGCGCAACCCACTCTCCGGTGTTCGCCTGGTCCAGTTGTCGCCGGCTTTCAACGAAACCGTCGGGCTTGATCCCTTTCTGGATGGCGTCGTGGTGATGAATGTCCAGCGCCGTTCGGTCGCGGCACGCTATGGCTTCCGTCCCGGCGATCGTCTGGTCTCGCTGATGGGACAGCCCATCGAGACCCTCGAGGATGCTGCCAGCATTGCCAGCCGTTTCGATGGTGAGCGTGAGTGGCCAATCGTGCTCGACCGACGTGGTCAGCGCTATCAACCGACTCTGCGGCTCTACTAGCCAGCATGCGGGCCCGGCACGGTCTGCGAGACTTGCAACCCGGTCCGGGCGCTCTAGCCTAGCGACATGTCGAGTCTGTTTGAAGCTGCCGGTCTCGAGACCGAAGCGCCGCGCCCGCTGGCGGACCGGTTGCGGCCCCGCGTGCTCGACGAGGTCGTCGGTCAGGATCACCTGCTCAAGGGCGATGGTCCCATTGCCCGCATGCGCGCCCAGGGGCGGCTGGCGTCCTTGATCCTGTGGGGTCCGCCCGGCGTCGGCAAAACCACGATTGCCCGTCTGCTCGCCGAGGATAGCGGGCTTGAGTTTGAGCCGCTCTCGGCGGTTTTCTCCGGCGTCGCCGATCTCAAGAAAGTCTTCGAGCGCGCCCGGGCGCGCCGCGCGGCCGGTCGCGGCACCCTGCTGTTTGTTGACGAGATCCACCGCTTCAATCGCGCCCAGCAGGATGGTTTCCTGCCGGTTGTGGAGGAGGGGGTGGTGACGCTTGTCGGGGCGACGACGGAAAATCCGTCCTTCGAGCTCAATGCGGCCCTGTTGTCACGCTGCCAGGTCCTGGTGCTCAAACGCCTTGATGATGCGGCGCTCGACGATCTGATCGCCCGCGCCGAAGAGGAAATGGGGCGCAAGCTGCCGCTCGACGATGATGCCCGCCATGCCCTCGCTGCCATGGCCGATGGCGATGGGCGCTATCTGCTCAACCTGGTCGAGGAAGTCTTCACCTTCGAGCGCGAGACGCCGATCGACCGCACCGAGCTGGGCCGTCTGCTCAACAAGCGCGCGCCGGTCTATGACAAATCGCGCGACGAGCATTTCAACCTGATCTCGGCCCTGCACAAATCCGTGCGCGGTTCCGATCCCGATGCGGCGCTCTACTGGCTCGCCCGCATGATCGAGGGCGGCGAGGACCCGCTCTATCTCGCCCGCCGTATCGTGCGCATGGCGATCGAGGATATCGGCCTGGCCGACAGCGCCGCCATCCATGCCGCCCTGGCGGCCAAGGATACGTATCAGTTTCTCGGCAGCCCCGAGGGCGATCTGGCCCTGGCCCAGGCCGTGGTGCACCTGGCCTGTTCGCCGAAATCGAATGCCGTCTACACCGCCTGGAAACGCGCCCAGAAATCGGCCCGCGAGACCGGCTCGCTGATGCCGCCCGCCCATATCCTCAACGCGCCGACCGCGATGATGAAGGATCAGGGCTATGG
>NZ_CAXBKN010000067.1:0-16639 GCF_963976135.1 uncultured Maricaulis sp. | reverse complement strand
CGATCAAACAGGCGCTGGATCCGAAGGGGATCATGAACCCGCGGGTTTTGCTGGGGTAGCGCACACCCCGCCCCTTTCGCGGCGCGGCAAGTTTGCCTATCTCTCCTGCCAAGGAGACGACCCATGCTGATTCTGCTTTCGCCCGCCAAGAACATGAATTTCGACGCGCCCGAGCGCGAACTGCCGGTGACGGTGCCGGCCTTGCTCGACGAGACGCGCACCCTGTCGGCAACGACACGCGGGCTGTCGACCTCGAAGATCAAATCGCTGATGAAGATCAGTGCCGATCTGGCCAGGCTCAATCGCGAACGCTTCCAGGCCTTTGATGCCGACCAGCCGGGCACCAAACAAGCCGCACTGGCCTTTGCCGGCGAGGTTTATCGCGGGCTTGAAGCGGGCACGCTGGACGATGACGATCTCGCTTACGCCCAGGATCATTTGCGTATTCTCTCGGGCATGTATGGCGCGCTGCGCCCGCTCGATGGCATCCATCCCTACCGGCTGGAGATGGGCCGCAAGCTGCACACGCGGCGCGGCGAGAGCCTGTATGATTTCTGGGGCGACAAGATCGCGCAGCATCTCAATGAGCTGCAGGCCGGTGACAGCGACCCGGTCGTGCTCAACCTCGCCTCCAATGAGTATTTCAAGGCTGTCGATCAAAAGGCTCTGAAAGCCCGCGTCATCACTGCCAGCTTCAAGGAAGAAAAAGACGGCCAGGCCCGCATGCTGATGGTCTTCGCCAAGAAGGCGCGCGGCATGATGGCGCGCTGGGCGATCGAGAACCGGATCAGCGATCCGGCGGATCTGGTGAAGTTCGATGCCGGTGGTTATACCTATGATGAGGTCGGCTCCAGCGAGAGCGATCTGCTGTTCACGCGGCCCCAGCCGGCGGCAGCAGGTGCCAAGGCGAAGGCGGAGGCCTGAGGGCGAAACTCTTCCCCGCATCCCGGAGATATGTTATGGTCCAAGGGCCGCCGGAGACGGGTACGATCGCCTCCTTTGGCCGCCCTTCAGGCGATGGATAGACGGATCAATAGCGTCCAGCCGCCGATCCGCCTTTTCCTCACCCAGAGGACGAGGCAGCATTTCGGAAACCGAAACATTGCTCCCTCCTTGGATTGCGCCGGCCCCTAAATGGCCGGCGTTTTTATTCTAACACAAACACCCTCCATGCGTGCACTCTCCCAAAGCGCTCGCACCCTGAGCCTTGACCCAACGGCGCCGATCCCGTCTCTTCGCACCTGCACAAACCTGACAGGTGATTCATGTCCGCAATCCGTACCGATCTTTCCGGCCAGGTGGCCCTCATTACCGGCTCGACGAGCGGGATTGGCCAGGCGATGGCCGAGGCGCTCGCCGCCAACGGGGCGAATATCGTGCTCAATGGGCTGGGTGATGCGGCCGAGACCGAAGCCTTGCGCGCCAAGATCGCGAGCGATCACGGCGTCGAGGTACGCTATCACGGCGCCAACATGCTCAAGCCGGACGAGATCGCCGACATGGTGGCCTATGCGGAGCGTGAATTCGGGCGGCTGGATATTCTCCTGTCCAATGCCGGCATCCAGCATGTCTCACCGGTTGAGGATTTCCCGGTGGCGAAATGGGATGCGATCATCGCGATCAATCTGACGTCTGTCTTCCATGCCGCGCGCGCAGCGATCCCGGTCATGAAACGCCAGGGACGCGGACGCATCGTCAATCTCGCCTCGGTCCACGGCCTCGTCGCCTCACCGTTCAAATCGGCCTATGTCGCGGCCAAGCATGGCGTGATCGGCTTCACCAAGACGCTGGCGCTCGAGCTCGCCGAAGACGGCATCACCTGCAATGCGATCTGTCCGGGCTATGTGAAAACGCCGCTGGTGGAGAACCAGATCGCCGACACGGCAAAGGCGCGCGGCATCTCCGAGGAGGAGGTCGTGCGCGATGTCATGCTGGCGGCGCAGCCGACCAAGCAATTCGTCACATTCGAGCAATTGGCCGGTGCGCTGCTATACTTGGTCTCTGATGCCGGTGCCAATGCCAACGGGACCGCGATCACGATTGACGGAGGCTGGACCGCGAGATGACCGATAGCATTCTCAGGATCGACTATAACGAATTGCCGGTCACCGATATGGAGGCGGCGAAGGCCTTCTACTCGGCCGCTTTCGGCTGGACCTTTCTCGACTACGGCCCGACCTATGCCGCCTTCGAGAATGCCGGCATTGATGGCGGGCTGCGACTGGAAGACAAGCCGTTTCCGACCGGCGCCCTGATCCTGCTGCGGGCCGAAGACATTATTTCGGCGGAAGGCCGCGTCGAGGCCGCCGGCGGCTGCATCAGCCTGCGCGAGGACTATCCGGGCGGACGGCGTTTCCTGTTCACAGACCCGAGCGGCAATCAACTCGGCATCTATTCGGAACACGGCAAATATGGCTGAGGCCAGCCCCCCGGATTCAAGACACCCCGTCCCCGGCGCCGGCATTGTCGTCTGGCGCGGCGATGAAGTCCTGCTGATCCGTCGCGGCAAGCCGCCCTATACCGGTGAGTGGTCGATTCCCGGCGGCAAGGTCGAGTTTGGCGAGACCGTGCGCGAGGCTGCGCTGCGCGAACTGTTGGAAGAAACCGGCACCACGGCGCGCATCATCGGGCTGATCGACGTCATCGATGCGATTGGCGCCCGCGAAGCGGGCCATCCGGGCGACTGGCATTATGTCCTCTGTGACTTCGCCGCCGTGTGGACGGGTGGCGAGCCGGTCGCGGCCGACGATGTCACCGCAGCCGCCTTCTTCCCGCTCGACGAGGCCCTGCGCCTGACGCGCTGGGACCAGACGCGCGATGTGATCGGGCGCGCCCGCGCGATGATCGCTGCCTTGCCCACGCCATAAATCTCGCCAATATGGCGATCATGCGCTCCTTGCCTGCCCTTCTCGCTGCTTCGCTTGTCCTCCTGCTCACCGCCGGCGCGGCACAGGCGCAAAAGCCTGGCGAGCGCATCGGACGTGTGCCGGACCGGGCCAGCGCGCGCGAAGCCGCGCGCAATGAGCGCGAAATCCAGCGCGGTATTGACCGTCTCGCCACCCATACAAGCGCCGCGTCCAGCCAGCAGCGCGATGTTGGCGACACCGAGCGCGCCCTGCCCTATCTCGCCTATACGCTGGGCGAATTACACTATCTCGCCTCCTCATGTGAAGGCCTCGACTCCCAGGCCTGGCGCCAGCGCATGATTGAATTACTGGCGATGGAAGCAGCCGAGCCCGGCCGCCGCCGTGACCGCATGATCGAAAGCTTCAATGATGGCTATCGCGTGCAGCAACGCCGCCGCCCGGTTTGCGGCGAGGAGGTCGAGATCGAGCGCCGCGCCCTGGCCCATCGCGGCCATGACCTGTCGGAAATGATGCGCGCCGCCTATTTCGACTGAGCCCGCTTGCCGGCGGATCTGGTCGCTGACGCAAGCGACGCGGCGATTGGCGAATTTTGATCCGGGCGGGACGCGCGCCCGTACAATTCCGGGTGTGCTGCTCTGACAGCCGTTGTATAGGAGACCTGCATTCGCAAGGACCTTGGGGGGAATTGAATGACCGACCGCAGTGCCCAGCTTCATTCCTTGAGCATTGACCGCGACGAGCCAGAACCCCGTTCGGGTATCTCGCTCATCACCATGCTCAGCCTGCTTGTGGGCGCCATCATCGCTACTGCGGCCGTAATGTGGTTTTTCGTAACCCCGCCAGCGCCCGCCCCGGCGGCGGCACCGGTCACCACCGCGGCAACCACCTCAACGACCACGCCATCAGAAGCCACGAGCCCGGCACCGGCACCGCGCACATCGGGACTGGTCGCATCGGGCTATGTCGTGGCGCGGCGCCAGGCCACCATCTCGGCCGAGATCACCGGGCGCATCCGCGACGTGCTGGTCGAGGAAGGCACGCGCGTCGAGGAAGGCCAGGTCCTGGCCCTGCTCGACGATACCCGTGCCCGCATCCAGCTGGACCTGCTGCAATCCCAGCTCAATGCCGCGACCGCCCGCATCCGCTCGCTCGACGCGCAACTGGCCGAGGCACGCCTGGTCGCCACCCGCGCCAGCGAGCTGGCGGCGCGCGATATCGGGCCCGAGGCCAATGTCAGCGCCACCCGGTCGCAGGTTGACAGCCTGGTCGCCCAGCTCGCCGCCGCCCGCGCCGATCGTGAGGCTGCCGCCGTCATGGTCACCAGCCAGCAGGACCTGGTCGAGCGCCATATCGTGCGCGCGCCCTTCGCCGGTATTGTCATCGCCAAAAACGCCCAGATCGGCGAAATCCTGTCGCCATCCTCCGCTGGCGGCGGATTTACCCGCACCGGCGTCGCCACACTGGTCGACATGGAATCGCTGGAAATCGAGGTCGACGTCAATGAGGGCCAGATCGGCCGCGTCACACCGGGCCAGCGCGTCGAGGCCCGCCTCGATGCCTATCCCGACTGGCGCATCCCGGCCCATGTCGAGGCCATCATCCCGACCGCCGACCGCAGCCGCGCCACCATCAAGGTGCGCGTTGCCTTCGACGAACGCGACAATCGCATCCTGCCGGACATGGCGTCGCGCGTCATCTTTATGGAATAGGCCGGACCGGCCTTCGGGCCGGACGCCATCGTGAAACCAATCGTCCGCAATTGCGGCCATGAGCACAAAATGAGGACCCGCCGATGAGCAAGCTCTACCAGCTGACCGATCTCTCCAAGGGCTATACGCGCGGACGCGAGGCCATCACGATTTTCGAACATCTGACGATGTCGATTGATGAAGGTGAATTCATCGCCATCATGGGCCCGTCCGGCTCCGGCAAGACGACCCTGCTCAACCTGCTCGGCGGCATCGACCGGCCGACCTCCGGCTCGGTGGAATGCCAGGGCGTGCGCGTCGACAAATTGTCGGAAGGCAAGCTGGCCAAATGGCGTGCCGCCAATGTCGGCTTCATCTTCCAGTTCTATAATCTGATGCCGACGCTGAATGCGGCCCAGAATGTCGAATTGCCGCTGCTGCTGACAAACCTGTCCGGCAAGGCGCGCAAGGAACGCGTCGCCACGGCGCTCGATATTGTCGGCCTGTCAGACCGCGCCCGGCATTCGCCGCGTCAGATGTCAGGCGGCCAGCAACAGCGTGTCGCCATCGCCCGCGCCATCGTCGCCGACCCGAAAGTCCTGCTCTGCGATGAGCCGACCGGAGATCTCGACCGCAAATCCGCCGACGAAATTCTCGAGACCCTGCAGCTGCTCAACAAGGATCTCGGCAAGACCATCATCATGGTCACCCACGACCCGTCTGCCGCGAAATATGCCCGCCGCGAACTGCATCTCGACAAGGGCCGCTTCGTCGAAGCCTCGGAGCTGGCCCAATGAATGATTTCACCCTGATAAGGAAGAATCTCTTCCGCAAGAAGATGCGGGCCATCCTGCTGATCTTCTCGATCATGATCGCCTTCCTGATCTTCGGCGCGCTCGGGGCCTTCTATTCGGTCTGGACCTCGGGTTCGTCGACGGCAGCCGAAAACCGGCTGGTAACGGTCAATCGCATCAATTTCACCGTCTCCATGCCCTATGCCTACTGGGCGAGGGCGAGCGCAGTCGAGGGCGTGACGAATATCTCCCATGCCAGCTGGTTCGGCGGCTATTATCAGGAACCGGCGAATTTCGTGCAGACCTTCGCGGTCGATCCGGAAAGCTGGCTGGCCGTCTATTCCGAGCTGACCATGCCGGACGACCAGCGCGCCGCCTTCTTCGATACCCGCGACTGCCTTCTTGTCGGCGCCGACCTTGCCGCCCAGTACGAATGGAGCGTTGGCGAGCGCATCCCGCTGCTCTCGAACATCTGGCAGAAGCAGGACGGCACATCGAGCTGGGACTTTGAGATCTGCGCGGTTTTCGACGCCGAGGACGATACCGTCCCGACCAATTATGCGATGTTCCACTACGAATATTACAATGAAGCGCTGGCCTTCAACCGGGACAATCTCGGCTGGATGGTCCTGACCACGACCGATGCCGCGCAGAATGACCGCATCATGCGCGAGATTGATGCCCTGTTCGCCAATTCACCGGCCGAGACCGAGACCAGTACCGAAGCCGCCTTCAATGAGGCCTTCGCAGCCCAGTTCGGCAATATCGCGCTGATCCTGTTATTCGTGGTTGGCGCGGCCTTCATGACCATTCTGATGATTGTCGGCACCACCATGGTGATGGCAATCAATGAGCGCACCAAGGAGATCGCCGTGATGAAGACCCTCGGCTTCCCGGCGCCGCGTATTTTCCGCATGGTCCTGATCGAATCCATCCTGCTCAGCCTGGTCGGCGGCCTGCTCGGGCTGGGCCTGGCCAGCCTGGCGGTCGGGGGTGCTGCTGCAGCCATGGCGGCCTTCCTGCCCGGCCTCAGCATGCCCCCGCTCGTGCTCGCGATCGGCCTTGCCCTGGCGATCGGGCTCGGTTTCATCACCGGCATTATTCCCGCCATCAACGCCCAGCGCGTGACCATCGTCACCGCCCTTGGCAAGCTCTAGGAGACGGATGAGATGTTCGACCAGATCGCAGCCGTAACCCTGATCAACCTGCGCTCCATCCCGCAGCGCGCCCTGCTGTCGGGGGCCACCGTCTTTTCCATCGCCCTGGTGGTGATGGTCCTGCTCGGTTTCCTCGCCATGTCGAGTGGTTTCAGCAAGACCATGCAGGGCACGGGCTCGGCCGATGTCGCCGTGATGTTGCGGACGGGTTCGCAGACCGAGCTCAATTCGGGCCTCTCCGTCGACCAGATGCGCCTGATCGAGGAGGCGCCAGGCATTGCCCGGGACGCGAACGGCATACCCGTCGTCTCCGGCGAGCTGTTCGTCATCGTCGACGGCATCAAGCGGGCCTCCCAGACCGAGGCCAATCTGCCGCTGCGCGGCGTCGGACCGGCCGCCCAGTCCCTGCGCCAAGGCTTCACCATCGTCGAGGGCCGCGCCTATGAAGCAGGCACCAACGAGCTGATCGTGGGTGAAGGAATCATCCGCGAATTTGCCGGCTTTGACCTCGGTCAGACCATCCGTCTCGGCTCGAATGAATGGGTCGTCGTCGGGATTTTCTCGACCGGCGGAACCGTATTCGACAGTGAAATCTGGACCGATCTGACCGTGATCCAGAATCTCTATCAGCGCGGCACGTCCGTACAGTCGATCCGTGCCCGCCTGACCAGCCCCGAAGCGATCGAGGACGTGCGCGCCTATGCAGAAAACGATCCGCGTCTGAATCTCGATCTCCAGAGCGAAGTCGATTATTTCGCCAGCCAGGCCGGCGGTACCGCTTCGCTGATCACCTATCTGGGCGTCCCGCTTTCGATCGCCATGGCGATCGGCGCCCTCGCCGGTGCCTGGAACACGATGTATTCCTCGGTCGACACCCGCATGCGCGAGATCGCAACCCTGCGGGCTATCGGGTTTTCCGGTTTCGCAGCAGCGTTTGGAACCATGGTCGAATCCCTGGCCCTGGCGGGTCTGGGCGGACTGATTGGCGCGGCGGGCGTCTACCTCTTGTTCAACGGGGTCAGCGCCTCGACGCTGGGCTCCAGCTTTACCCAGGTTGTCTTCTCCTTCGCGGTGACCCCGATGTCGGTCGGTCTCGGCCTCGGGCTTGCCCTGATCGTCGGCTTCCTCGGCGGCATCATCCCGGCAATCCGCGCAGCGACCGTACCGCTGCTCGCCGTCCACCGGAGCTAGGGTTCGCGAAATGGTGAAGGTCGATTTGAGCGAGGCGGAAGCCATCGTCCTGTTCGAAATGCTCAACCGGCTGGTCGATGGCGACAGGCTGGCCGATGACGCCGAAACGCAGGCCGCAACATCCCTGATCGACCGGCTGGAGGGCGGCCTGCCCATCGTGGCCGGGGTCGATTATGCCCTGCGCCTGGCCCGGGCCCGCGAGGAGTTGACCGAGGATGTCGAGGACTGATCGGGCACCCGGCCGGATCAGTCCTGATACCCGTCAGTCCCGGCCCCCGTCAGCCGTAATAATCATCCTCGGCCTCGCGCAGCTTTTGCTGCTCCTTGTGCGGCGGCAGGATTTCCATCTTCACATGCCGGCGGCGATTGGTGGAGATGACGAAGAAGCGCTTGTCGGGATAATCCAGCTTGCACTCGAGCATGGCTGAGGTGATGAGATCGACATTCTTGAGATCATCATCCGACATGCCGAACGAGTGCGGCAGATCGCGGCCATGCTTGTCCAGACCGGCCTCAACGCAATGTCGGATCGCGGTGCGCTTTAGCCCCGCCGTGGTCATATGCGCGCCGAGTTCGTCACGGATTTCCGGGTTTGAGACCGGGTAAATCCCCAGATAATCCGGTTCTTCGGGAATATGAC
Source organism: uncultured Maricaulis sp. (assembly GCF_963976135.1). Taxonomy (GTDB): domain Bacteria; phylum Pseudomonadota; class Alphaproteobacteria; order Caulobacterales; family Maricaulaceae; genus Maricaulis. The sequence goes on along the minus strand of NZ_CAXBKN010000067.1, from coordinate 8,302 downwards.
CGGCATCGACCAGCAGGCGCAGGCCCTGGCGGATGATCTCGCGCGAATGCTGGCGCGCGGTGATAACGGCGATCGGGCGGCGCTTCAGCACGGCGTATTTGAAGATATCCCAGGACGGGCCCTTCCAGTGGGCACTGTCGAGGGCGCGGCGGACATCGCGCAGCAGGTATTCCTCGCCATTGCGGTCCTGGCCGTCGGAGAATTCACGATAGGCGCGCGCCGGCGGATCGGCCCAGTCTTCCCACAGGCCGGGCACGCCGAGATAGGCCTTGATGTCCTCATACTCGTGCTGGCGCATGGCGCGCTCTTCGCCGGTCATGGTGTTGAGGAGATGGATCCGCGTCGGTAGATGCAGGATATTCTCGTCGATATCGAAAAAATAGAAGCTCTGACGTTCCACGAGGGCATCCTTGTTGGCATCCGCCTGTCCGGCGGGCTGGGCTGCCCCCGCTTAGCGAGGCGCGGCGTGCGACTCAATAGGCGGCGTAGGATTTTTCTTCGACAATATCCGAGCCCAGCAGGAGATTGATTTCCTTCTTCAGGGCAGCGCGCTGGTCATTGGTGACATAGACGGCGCGGGCGAGACGGATGAATTCCGTGCCGAAATCGCCATCGCGCTCACAATCGCGGATATCATCCTCGATCTTCCAGAGCGCCTCATTGACGGCCTGCAATGCCCCGTCGAGCCGGCTCAGCGCCGCGCTGGCGGGCACATCCTTGACCAGGGTCTCATTGAGAATGGCGAGCTCGGCGCGGACATTTTTCAGCTTGGCCTCATCCTCGATGCGCTCCGATTTGATGCGCAGGATGGTGAGTTTGTCGATCAGCTCACCCGGAGCGATCGCAGTCAGGATAGTCATGGGCATGAGGATACCTTGTGTCGGATGCTGGCAGGTCTCACCTGGCCAGATGATCAGTTGCGCGGAAGGGCTTCCATGAAGCGCACGGGTTCGCCGCTACCCGATACCATGAGCTCGCCATCGCGCATCACCGAGCGGCCGCGCACAATCGTACCGACCGGCCAGCCGGTGACGGACATGCCGTCAAACGGGGTCCAGCCCGATTTCGATTGCGACCAGGCATCGGTGATCGTCTCGGTCCGCTTCATGTCGACCAGGGTGAAGTCGGCATCCCAGCCCAGCGCCATACGGCCCTTGCCGGCAATCCCGAAAACGCGCTGGGCGCCGGCCGAGGTCAGGTCGACGAAGCGCTCAATGCTCATCCGGCCGGCATTGACATGGTCGAGCATGATCGGGACCAGCGTCTGCACGCCGGGCATGCCGGAGGGGCTTTGTGGATAGGGTTTGGCTTTTTCTTCCAGCGTGTGTGGCGCATGGTCGGAGCCGATGACATCGACAATCCCGCCCTGCAGGCCGCGCCACAGCCCGGCGCGATGATGGGCATCGCGTAGCGGCGGATTCATCTGAGCCCGCGCGCCAATACGCTCATAAATCCCCGGACCTTCCAGGGTCAGATGCTGCGGCGTCGCCTCGACCGTGACGTAATCGCGATGATCGATCAGGAAATCCATCTCCTCGGCCGTCGAGACATGCAGGATATGGATGCGCTTGCCGGTCTTGCGCGCCAGGCGAACCAGGCGTTTCGTGCTCATCAATGCGGCTTCCGCGTCGCGCACGACGGGATGGCTGGTCCAGTCTCCGGCAACAGCCAGATGGCGGCGCTCGACGAGGCGGTATTCATCTTCGGAATGGAAGGCGGCGCGGCGATTGATCGCCCGCAGCACGCGTTCAACACCCTCATCATCGGCGACCAGCAGCGAGCCGGTCGAGGCGCCCATGAAAACCTTGACGCCGCAACAACCCGGCATGCGCTCCATCACCGGCAGGATATCGGCATTCTCATTGGTCGCGCCGGCATAAAAGGCGTGATCGCAATGCATGCGATCCTTCGCGCGGGCGAGCTTGTCTGTCAGCATGTCCGGCGTTGTCGTGGTCGGTTCGGTATTGGGCATTTCGAACACGGCCGTCACGCCGCCCATCACCGCGCACAGCGAGCCCGATTGCAGATCTTCCTTCCACTCCAGGCCCGGCTCGCGGAAATGGACCTGGGTATCGATCACGCCGGGCAAGACGAGCAAGCCGGTGCAGTCGACCACTTCGCCGGCGGAGGCGCGCGACAAATCGCCGATCGCTGCGGTCTTGCCGTCAATCACGCCGATATCCGCATGGCCACGCCCGTCATGATTGACGATTTCGCCGCCCTTGAAGATCACATCATAGGTCTGGGTCATGGTCATGCGGTCCTTTCAAAGAGTGCCTTCGCGGCATCATACACCGTGTCGACCGTCAGGTCCGCAAGCAAGCTTTCCGGATGCTCGCGCCGGTCATCATGGGCGCCGTCAATTTCAGCGAATGTCGCCGGGCCGCGCACAGCGTCAGTATGCTCGCCCCACGGCGCGTAGCAACGGTCATCGGACGGACCGAACAGGCCCAGCGTCGGTGTTCCCACCGCTGCGGCCATATGCATCAACCCGCTATCATTGCCGACATAGAGGCGGCATCGCTCAAGACAGGCCGCCGTCTCGGGCAAGCCGAGGCCCACAAGGTCGACAAAGCTGGTCTGCGGCAGGGCGTCGAAAATCGGCTGCGCATAAACCGCGTCACCAGGGCCGCCCAGCATGACGACATGCGCGTCGGGCATCACTCCGCCGGATGCAGTGAAACGCCGGATGAAATCGGCAAAATTCTCCGCTGGCCAGACCTTGAAAATCCAGGACGCCGACGGACAAATCGCCAGCCAGGGGCCATCGCCGGGCAAGCGGTCTGCGGCTTCTGTACGCACCGCCCCGGACAGGTGAAGACGCGGATCAGGCGGCGCATCGAGCCCCAGCACGCTGGCCGCTTCGGCGACCTTGGGAATGGGGATTTTGCTCTTTTCGAGAATGCGGCGCTGGCGCGCGCGCAAGAAATGGCTCGTCACCGAACAGCGCAGATCGACCACCAGATCCCACTTCAGGCCGACCGTTTGCCGCCACAAATCCAACCAGTGCAGCCCGGCCTTCTTCTTGCGCATCACGATGATGCGCTCCAGGCGCGGCGTCTCGGAGAAGAGCGAGGCTGCCAACGGGCCACAGGCAATCGTGAAACGCGCCTGCGGGCGCGTGCGGACGAGATGGTCGAGAACACCGGAATTGATGATCGCGTCGCCGATCCGGGTCGACGTAATGAAAAGGACGCGCTGCATGGTCTCGCCAATAGCGCGGCGCGAAGGGCTTGGCCAGCGATGGGCGCAATGCCTTGCGCGCTGCCGTAACGCGCTCGCCTGCGGCATGGGTCAGCTCAAAACGCCGGGCCCGTCCATCAGGTCCGCTGCAAAAGCGCGGTGGCAGCCTCATTGGCCGCATCGACCTCGAGGTCGAGCAGCAGGCTGTCGGGATGCTGGCGGCGATCGGCAAAGGCGGCATCGATTTCGGCAAATCCGGCCGCGCCACGCACGATTGCGCAATGCGCGCCATAAGGCCCGTAGCGGCGCTCGTCAGACGGACCGAACAGGCCCAGCGTCGGGGTCTTCATCGCCGCCGCCATATGCATCAAGCCGCTATCATTGCCGATGAAGAGGCGTGCGCGCTGCAGACACGCCGCGACTTCCATCAGGCCTAGCTGACCGGTGAAATCGAGCAAGCCGGCATCGGGCAGAATGGCATGGATGGGCGCCGCCGCCACCTCATCCCCCGGCCCGCCAAAAATCGCCACCCGCGCGCCGGCCATCGCCCCGCCCGGCGCGATGAGCCGCTTGACCAGCTCGGCAAAACGCGTCCCCGGCCAGACCTTGTAGGGCATCGAGGCCGAGGGACAGATCGCCAGCACCGGCGCGCCTTCGGGCAGCAATTCGGCGGCTCTTTCACGCGCGGCATCGGAGAGATAGATTTTCGGGTCCGGGACCGTGTCAATCCCGAGCACGCGCGCCGCCTCGGCGACCTTGTGAATCGGGGCGCTGGTCTGCTGCAGGATACGCCGCTCCTTCGCCAGCAGCGCCCAGGCTGTCGCAGAACAACGCAGGTCTACCACCAGATCCCATTTCTGACCGACCGTCGCCCGCCAGAGATCGAACCAGTGAGCGCCGGCCTTCTTCTTGCTCATCACAATCACGCGCTCGAGCCGCGGCACGGCGGCAAACAGCGGTGCCGCCAGCGGCCCGCAAGCAATCGTGAAGCGCGCCCCGGGCCGGGTCTCGACCAGATAGCGCAATACACCGGAATTGATGATGGCATCGCCGATCCGGGTCGATGTGATCAGAAGGATATTCTGCATACATGCGCAAATACAGCGCCTCATCCCGCTTGGCCAGCAATCAAGGCAATGCGATACCTACGCCATGAACACTCCCGCTCCCGCGATTCACACCGCCCCCGCCCGCACCATTCTTTCCGTCTCGGGGCCGGAGGCACGCGCGCTGCTCCAGCGCGTCATCACCGCCGATATCGAGACACTCGAGGCCGGCCAATGCCGGCCCGGCGGGCTGCTGACGCCCCAGGGCAAGCTTGCGGCAGACTTCCTGATGTTTGCCGATGGGGAAACAGTATGGCTGGACGTAGCCGGCGCGGCCGCCGATGCGCTCGCCAAACGCCTGTCGATGTTCAAGCTGCGCGCGAAGGCCGAAATCGTTATCAATACCGATCTGGCGGCCTTGTGGAGCGAGCACCCGTTTGAAGGCTCCGCCCCCGATCCACGCCTGGGCGAGGGCGTCCATCGCGGGATTGGCAATCGGGGTGACGATGCCGTTTCGCTCGACACGATTGAAATCCTGCACGGAATCCCGGTCTTCGGCCGCGATTATGGCGAATCCGAAGTCTTCCCGACCGACGTCAATCTCGACGTCTATGGCGGCATAGGCTGGAAAAAGGGCTGTTTCATCGGCCAGGAAGTCGTCTCGCGCATGAAACGCCGCGGCACCATTCGCAAGCGCTCACTTTCATTGAGCTTTTCCGGTGAAGCCCCGGCGGCCGGCACACCGGTGACCGCAGGCAGCAGCACAATTGGCGAAATCACCTCATCCCACGGCCACCATGCCATCGGCCTGATCCGCCTCGACCGGCTGGAAGCGGCCAGCGAAACACCCCAGGCCAACGGCCACGACTGCCGCATCGCCGTGCCGGACAATCTGCGTCCTGATGCTCCGGCGGAAAAAGTCTAATGTGTTCCGAGCGCTGCGCCTGGGTGAACAGCCCGGACCCGATCTATGCCGCCTATCACGACACCGAATGGGGCGTGCCGGAATATGATAGCCGGGCGCTATGGGAAAAACTCATGCTGGACGGGTTTCAGGCCGGCCTCGCCTGGATCACCATCTTGCGCAAGCGCGAGACGATGCGCGAAGCCTTCCACGGCTTCGATCCGGAGATCATTGCCCGCTATGATGATTCCGATCGCGAGCGCCTGCTCGCCAATCCCGGCATTATCCGGTCGAAGCTGAAAATCGAAGCCGCGATCACCAATGCGCAAGCCTGGCTCGACATGCGCGAGGCCGGGACGGATTTCTCCGAGTATCTCTGGGGTTATGTCGAGGGCAGTCCGATCCAGAACCGCTATACCCGCGAGACCGGCCTGCCAACCCACACCGAGCTCAGCACCGCCCTGTCAAAGGACCTCAAGAAGCGCGGCTTCAAATTCGTCGGCCCGGTGATCGTCTATGCCTTCATGGAAGCGGTGGGCATGGTCAATGACCATGAAATCGATTGCCCGAGGCATGCGGCGGTGCGGGCTATGGGTCTGGGGTGAGGCCCATTCGGGTCGCGTGCCAGGAGGCTTCGGCGCGCGATGAGATGCCCAGCTTGCGGTAGATCGTCTTGATATGGCTGGCGACGGTACTGTCGGCCATGCCCAGATCGGCAGCAACTTCACTATTGCGCAGCCCGCGACCGATAAGGGCGAGCACTTCGCGTTCACGGGTAGTCAGTTCGCCATCGGGGCTGGCAGCCGGGCCGGTGCGGCGGAAATGCTCCATAATGCGCCGCGCGACCGAGGGCGAGATCGCCGGCATGCCCTCGGCGAGCTGAAGCAGGTGTCGCTTGAGGAGTTCGACCGGGCTTTCCTTGAGCAGATAGCCTTCCGCCCCGGCCGACAGGGCGGCAACGATGGAGGCATCATCCCCCATCACCGTCGTCACGATCGGGATGGCGCCAGGGCAAGTCAGCTGCAGGCGGCGCAGCACGTCCAGGCCGGAACCATCGGGCAGTCCCAGATCAATCAGGGCAAGGTCGAATCCGGCGTCGTCAGCAGCGGCCAGCCCGGCCCTCACGGTCGCGGCTTCGCGGATCTTGCAGGCGGGGAAGGCCGAGCGCACGATCTCGCACAACCATTTGCGCGTCTCGTTGACATCCTCGACGATCAATATCCGGTTCATGTCACCAGCCCCTGGCTTTCGCCGGCTTGAAAGGCCGCCACGAGCCGGCTGCCCGGCTCGAGCGGCAAGAAGGACAACTCCCCGCCGAGGCCGGCAATGCGGCCACGCATATTGGCCAGGCCATTGCCAGCAACCACCGTCTCGGGATCGAAGCCGTGCCCGTCATCCTCGATTGTCAGGGTCAGGCGGCCCGCCAGGCGTTTGATCCCGATACGGATCTGGCGCGCGCCGGAATGGCGGATCGCATTGCTCACCGCTTCGCGGACCACCGAGCGCAGGGCATGCGCAGCGGCGGCCGGTAGAGGTAATGCCTCGTCGAAGCTGTTCGACCAGTCCAGCGCGATCTCGACCGAGTCGAGGCGTTCCGCCGTCTCGACCCGCAGATCGGCCAGCGTCTCGTCCAGGGTCGGTGCGCCATGGGAGGCGTTGTTGATGATGTCGCGCAGGTCGCTCAGGGTTTCACGGATCATGGAATTCTTGCGCTCGTCATCGCGGCTATGCAGGGCGCCAAGCAATTGCGCGCCGATATTGTCATGCATGTCACGGGCGATACGGCCACGCTCCTCGGCGACACCGCGATCATAGGCATCACGGCTGGCATCGGCATGGGCCATCAGCTGCAGCAAATGCTGCGCCCTCTTCACATGCGCCGCCCCGAACAGGGAGCGTCCCGCCCAGGGGTAACGCAGGCTGGTGGCGGGGATATTGGAGACCGACGGCAGCACGAGTTCGAGCCCGTCCTCGCGGATTTCGGGCTCGTCGCCGGCGTCACTGGCGGCGCGGATCTCGAGCGGATCAAACAGGCGCGTCAGCAATTGCTGCCACTGGCCAGGCCGATCCTGCTGCACCGGCTGAAATGCCAGGGCGACAACCTCGCGGAAAACTTCCTGCTCGCTGAGGCCGGGACGAGAGGTGAAACGCCGCGCCAGCGCATCCCGGAGCGGCAGATAAAGAAAGCCGACGGCCAGCAATGACAGACCGAGCGCCATGCCCGGACCGATGGCCAACAGGCCGACCAGCGCCGCGTCGAGCGCGACCAGGGCGAGCGAACCGACGACATAGAACAGGATGCGGAAGGCCCATTCGCCGAGCTCGAACAGCCGGTATTGCCGCAGCCCCGCCGCCACGCCGATATAGATGAGCAGGAAAAACATGAAGGCATAGCCAGCCTTGATCACTGCCTGATATCCCAGCACCAGCGGCAAGGCGTTGAGGGCAATGAAACCGCCGGCGCCGAACAGGACGGAGAGTCCGAACCAGACCGCGATCGCCCGGTCCCGCGGCGCCCGCCTCGTCGCGATCAATTGTCCGAGAATCGCCAGCGCGATCGCCGCCATCTCGATCACGGTCAGGAAATGGATCGAGGCCCAGGCCGGCAGATGCCCACTGCGCGACAGGACAGCGAAAGCGCTGACGAAGACAGCGCAAACGGCCGTGATCCAGGGCCAGTGCGACAGGCGTACCGGATAAACCAGAAACAGCCAGATCATCGCGAGGCCAAAGCCACTGGCACCGATGGTGTTGAGCCAGATCATCGCAATCGCCAGGCTGCGCGGGTCAACGGCTCCGCCGGCGAAGCTCGCGGCGGAAAAGGTGAAGGCGAGCGTCGCCAGCCCGCTGACCGCGAACAGGCGTGTGGCCATCTCGCGCGGCCGCAGGGCCCAGACCCAGCCCGAAATCGTCAGGGCGCCCAGACCGACGCCGATCTCACACCAGAAGATCAGCGGCAGACCGGGGTCCATGTTTGCCCGTTGCGCGACCGCAATTGTCAGCGCCGTGGCGCCGAGACCGAACAGGAGGATGGCCGCCAGCCGGGTGCCCGGCGTGGTCAGTGCAAAGCCTGCACCGCCCGGCCGTCCGCGATCTCCCGCGCTGGCATCTGACTTCATCACTCGCGACACCTCCCCATCACCGGCACACCCCATCACCGGCACATCCC
>NZ_CAXBKN010000066.1:0-16715 GCF_963976135.1 uncultured Maricaulis sp. | reverse complement strand
TTTTGCGAACTGGACCCGGGCAACACCATCACAGGCAGGACAGGCCATGGATCTGGAACAATACGGCCTCTGGGCCCGGCGGATTGCCGACTGGACCGTCGATTATCTCGGCAATTTGCGCGACCGCCCGGTGCGCGCCCAGACGCAGCCCGGCGACATATTGCGCCAGCTCCCCGCCGCGCCGCCGGAAGGCGCCGAAGCGATGGAGCGCATCTTTGCCGATTTCGAAGCCATCGTGCCCGATGGCATGACGCATTGGCAGCATCCGCGCTTCTTCGCCTATTTCCCCGCCAATGCCGCGCCGGCCTCGATGCTGGCCGAACAGCTCACGGCCGCGATGGCGGCGCAATGCATGCTGTGGCAGACCTCGCCGGCGGCGACCGAGCTGGAAACCCGCATGGTCGACTGGATGCGCCAGGCACTTGGGTTGCCGGCCGGTTTCCGCGGCGTGATCCAGGACAGCGCCTCCTCCGCCACCCTCGCCGCCATCCTGACCATGCGCGAGCGTGCCCTCGGCTGGTCGGGCAATACCGCCGGCCTGTCTGGCCAGCCACGCCTGCGCATCTATGCCTCGGCCCAGGCGCATTCCTCGATCGACAAGGCGATCCGCATTGCCGGGATCGGTCAGGAAAATCTGGTCAAAATCCCCTCCGATGAGACCGATTCAATGCGCCCCGAAGCGCTAAGCGCCGCCATCGCCGCCGACCGCGCCGCCGGCCATGTCCCCGCCGGTGTCGTGCTGTGCGTCGGTGGGACCTCGGTGGGCGCCTCCGACCCGATTGCCGCCATCCTTGCCATCGCGGCGGCGCAAGGCCTCTACAGCCATGTTGACGCGGCCTGGGCGGGCTCGGCGATGATCTGTCCGGAATTGCGCACGGTCTGGACCGGGGTGGAGGGCGCGGATTCGATCGTTTTCAATCCGCACAAATGGCTCGGCGCCCAGTTCGACTGCTCGATCCAGTTCCTCGCCGATCCGGGCCCGCAAGTGCGCACGCTCGGTCTGCGGCCGGATTATCTCGAAACGCCCGGCCTCGATGATGGCGGCGCCGAAGGCCTGGTCAATTACAGCGAATGGACCGTGCCGCTCGGCCGCCGTTTCCGGGCGCTGAAATTATGGTTCCTGATCCGCGCCTACGGGCTGGAGGGGCTGCGCAGCCGGATCCGCAATCACATCGCCTGGGCGCGCGAAGCGCAGGCGGCGATTGCCGCCCTGCCCGGCTTCGAGATTGTAACGCCGTGCCGCTTCAGCCTGTTCACCTTCCGCTACCAGGGCGAGGCTGCGACCCGCGATCTGCTCGATCGCATCAATGCCGACGGCCGCACCTATCTGACCCAGACCGTGCATGACGGCCAATTTGTCATCCGCTTCCAGGTCGGCCAGTTCGACTGCACCCGCGAGGATGTGATGATGGCGATCGATGTGCTGGCCGAACTGGCGCGTTAATCGCCGCGGTCAAAGCGGATTTCCCCGCCCATCGAAGCGCGCGTCTCGCGCTCGGCCGGTTGGCCGAATATCCGGATCGAGGCGCCGGTCGACGCGCTCGCCTCGGCGCGGTCGCTGGCAAAGACACGGGCTTCGCCGCCGGTCGAGGAATCGATGTCCACGGACTGGCACACCAGGTCACGCGCGCTCAGCACACCCCCCGTGGAAAGATCCAGATCGAGCCGGCCGCATGTCCCCGAAAGCCGGACTTCGGCGCCGGTGCTGACTTCGACGGACAGGGAATCACTGGCAATACCGGACACGTGACTGGCGATGCCGCGGTGAAAATCAAGCGCCTCAACGGCCGGCATCGTGACCCGCACCGTCAGATCAAGCCCGCGGTTTCGCTGGAATAACCGGGTGCGCTGGCGCAGGGAGAGTTCGTCGCCATCGACCTCGGCCTTGAGGCGGTCGAAATCATCGGCATCGCCCTCGATATTCACCGACCATGTCTCGCCAACCGTGACGACCAGCTGGTAACCGCCACCGGCATTGATGCTGTCAAAGCCTGTCAGGTCGAGTTGTTGAACATCCTCGGCGGCCGCAAGCCCTGCCGAGAGTGTCGCGGCCGCGATGGCCGTCAAAACCAGATTGCGCATATTCATCTCCCATCACTCATCCATGCCGGGCAGAATAGCGCCCTTCATCCATGATGCATGTGGGATTGTGATTGGATGCATCCCGGCGGAAAAATCCGGCCGGGCATTGCATCCGGTCCAGATCAGACCATCCGGCTTTGTTCAAGCGCCGCGGCGACAAAGCTGGCAAATAGCGGGTGTGGCTCGAACGGCCGTGATTTCAGCTCGGGATGGAATTGCACGCCGATATACCAGGGATGATCCCTGATCTCGACGATTTCCGGCAAAATGCCATCGGGCGACATGCCGGAGAAAATCAGACCGGCCTCTTCAAGCCTTTGCCTGTACGCGATATTGACCTCATAGCGGTGACGGTGGCGCTCCTCGATATGGCTGGTGCCATAGATCTCGCGCACGCGGCTGCCCTCGGCGAGTACGGCCGGATAGGCGCCGAGCCGCATCGTGCCGCCCTTGTCGTCGGCTTCCGAACGGGTCTCCACCTCATTGCCGCGCGACCATTCGGTCAGCAGGCCGATCACCGGCTCGCCATTCTCGTCGATCTCGCTGGAGGTCGCATGCTCGATCCCGGCCATATCGCGCGCCGCTTCGAGCACCGCCATCTGCATGCCGTAGCAAATGCCGAAGAAGGGAATCTTGCGCTCGCGGGCGAAGCGCGCTGCGGCGACCTTGCCTTCGGCGCCACGGCCACCAAAGCCGCCGGGCACCAGCACGGCGTGAACATCCTCGAGGGGCGCGAACGGATCGTCTTTTTCGAACTGCTCGCTATCGAGCCATCTCAGCTTGACCTTGACGCCATTGGCGATACCGCCATGGGCCAGCGCCTCGATCAGCGATTTATAGGCGTCGAGCAGGCCAACATATTTGCCGACAATCCCGATCGTAACCTCGCCATCGGGCTCGGCAATCGTCTGGGAAATCTTGTGCCATTTGGTCAGATCCGGCTCGGGCGCATCACCAATGCCGAAACAGCGCAGGACTTCCCGGTCGAGGCCTTCCTTGTGGTAAGCGAGCGGCACATCATACAGCGATGCAGCGTCCATCCCTTCGATGACCGCGCTCTCGCGCACATTGCAGAAAAGACCAATCTTGCGCTTGTCGCCGGGCGGAATCGGAATCTCGCAGCGGCAGAGCAGGATGTCGGGCTGGATGCCGATCGAGCGCAATTCCTTGACCGAGTGCTGCGTTGGCTTGGTCTTCATCTCGCCAGCCACCTTGATGAAGGGCAGCAAGGTGACGTGCACGAAGACGGCGCGCTCATGGCCGAGTTCCTGGCCGAGCTGGCGGATCGCCTCGAAGAAAGGCAGGCCCTCGATATCCCCGACCGTGCCGCCAATCTCGCACAGAACGAAATCGGCATCGCCGGCGTCGGACAGGACGAATTGCTTGATGATGTCGGTGACGTGCGGGATGACCTGCACGGTCGCGCCGAGATAATCGCCGCGCCGCTCGCGCTCGATGATGCGCTGATAGACGCGCCCGGTGGTGATATTGTCGGACTGGCTCGCCGGCACGCCGGTAAAGCGCTCGTAATGCCCCAGATCGAGATCGGTCTCCGCGCCGTCATCCGTCACATAGCATTCGCCATGCTGATAGGGCGACATCGTTCCGGGGTCGACATTGAGATAGGGGTCGAGCTTGCGCAGACGCACCGAATAGCCGCGTGCTTGCAGCAAGGCGCCAAGGGCGGCTGAAGCGAGGCCTTTTCCGAGCGAGGAGACCACGCCGCCGGTGATGAAGATATATCGCGGCATGGGCAATCTGCCTATCGGAGATTCGTGCGTCCCGAAAGGCGCAATTTCAAATTTGACTGTGGATTTCGTTCGGCTCAGCCGTCTGTCGGAACGCCGTCAGAGGGTTCGTCTTCGGCTGGGAGGCTCGGCAGGACCGCATCGGCATTACGCTCAAACACGCTCTGGCCTTCGGAATTCACGCCGACCACGACGGCCAGAAGGATGGAATTGCCGATGAACAATGCCCCGAGAATCATCGTCGTCCGCGTCAGCGCACTGGCTGCGCCGCGACCGCTCATCATGCCGCCGCCCGCGCCGCCGCCAACTCCAAGCGCGCCGCCCTCGGATTGTTGCAGCAGAATCACTGCCACCAGGGCAATCGCCACCAGAAGCTGGATGATGAGAAGCACGTTTGTCATGAATACCGCCTGAGATTTGGGTTCTGCCCTGCAGACATGGCCCCCGGCCCGCCCGCATGCAACCCGGTCACATGGCGGCGCGTTTTATACCAGCACCGGCGGCTTGGCCAGTTTCGTCTGCCGTAGCCTCTGCGTCCCCGGCATCCTTGGCTTTGGCCGCTTCGATCTGGGCCCGGATCCGTTCGTCGGCCGAGCGGGTCTGCAGGCGGACCCTCAGATTGGCCACCGTCCGCTCGATCTCGTCCTTGGAGCGTTCCAGCGATTCGCCATTGGCGTAGGCGGCATAGGTCGCCATCGACAACTCCTTGATCAGCTGCAGCGTGCGCGGGGTCGCCCCCGTACCGTCACCCAGCGCACCGATCTGGTCGATCAGGGCGGCTGCAACTTCCGCTGCTTCGGTCCGGGATGCCTTGACCATCTGCACGCGTAATTCGCGGGCCGTACGGGCCATGTCCGCCACATCGAGGCGCACTGAAACCGTACTGTTTTCAGGCTTGGTCAGCTGGATCTCGACGGAAATGACGATCCGCATCGCCAGGCGCCGCAGGCGTTCGGCAATGATCACATCCTTGGCTTCGCGAGCCCAGCTGCTGGCCCGCTCAATCGCAGCGTCATCGCCATTGACAATTGCCTGCAGGAAATTTGGCACGGTAAGCGGTTGCGTATCAGAATCGCGGTCCGTGCTCTTGCGGCGATCCGGTCCGATATAATCGCTTGTGACAATGAAATCCTTGCGGTCCCGGATCAGTGTCCGCACGCGCTCGGCCGCAAACATTGTCGAGAAAGGCCGCACGATGACATCATCGGCACCGCATTCAATGGCACGGCGAATATGGGTTGTATCACGGCTCCAGGTCGTCAGCAGGATGACCACAAAGGGATTGCGGCCCAGATCACTGCGCCGCACGCTACGGACCAGTCGGAAGATATCTGCATCGGTCGCACTGCTCTCGGCGACCACAAGCGCGGGCGCGGTCTCGGCCAGCGCCGACTTGAATTCGGTCAGGCTGGACACGGTCTCAATCTTGCGAAACCCCATTTCAAACAGGGCGTAACGCGAAGTGCGCTGATTGACATGCACGGGGTCAAACAGGAGGACAGAGGCTCTGGCATAGTCAACTTCAGTCATGCGCCGTGCGCTCCCCGGCAATGCTTCAGGACATAAATCTGAAGCCATCATTGCCGGAATAGGTTTCAATCCACTTACTGCGCTGCACATCCATGGATTGCAGCGTCGATAATCGCCCCGAATTGCCCAATATCCAGACTCGCACCGCCGACCAGCGCGCCGTCAACATCATCCAGCGCCATCAACTCCCCAGCATTGCCAGGCTTGACCGACCCGCCATAGAGAATGCGTGTCCCGGCCGGACGCGGCAATCGGGTGCGGATAAAGGCATGCATTTGCGCGACATCCGAGGGTGATGCGGTCAAACCTGTGCCGATTGCCCACACTGGCTCATAAGCTATTACCGCCATCCGGGCCGCGGCGGGCAGTGAGGCAGCCAATTGTGCGCCGACTATGCCGAACGCCTCACCGGCTTCGCGCTGCTCGCGCGTTTCACCGACACAGATGATCGGGATCAGGCCGGCCATGATCGCCGCTTCCGCCTTCGCGCAAACCAGCGCCGAAGTCTCGCCGTGATCGCTGCGGCGTTCGGAATGTCCCAGAATCACATAACCGGCGCCGGCATCGCGAACCATCCCGGCAGAGACATCACCGGTGTGCGCACCGCTGGAATTCGTGTGACAGTCCTGTGCGCCGATCAAAATGGCGCTATCGCCACAATGCCCGGCGACCGGGGCCAGCAAGGTGGCCGGTGGGCAGACCAGAACATCGACCCCGGCCGCGGCTGCCAGGGCGGCTTGCGGCTCCAATTGGTCGAAAAAACCCAGATCCGAGCGCAGGCCATGCATCTTCCAGTTCCCGGCAATCAGCATGCGTCGTGTCATCTCGCCCCCCATTTCTCCCACCCCCGTTATTCCCGGCGCATCAACACCCGATTGGACGCAGGAGTAAGCCGCAAACACGCTGGCGGCAATCTTGAGCGTCTGCATTTGCCGATGCCACAGCCGCTGATGCTTGCGACAGCGAATCTGCGCCGTTACCTTGCGGCCATTGCTTTCCAGAGGCCCTGCCAATCCATGCTGACAAATTTTCGCGCATTCGCCCAATCGCCCTTCGCGCTGGTGATCATCGTCCTGCTGGTATTGGGCTTTGCGCTCTATGGGGTCAGTGGCATTTTCACCGGCAGCGGCACAGCCGTCGTTGTGGTAGGCAATGAGCAGATCAGCCAGCGCGAACTCGCGCAGGCCTTTGAACGTGAAATGCAGGCCGTGCAGGAGCAGAATCCTGACCTGACGCGCGAAGAAGCCCTGCAAGCCGGGCTGGGCGACCAGGTCCTGCAGCGCCTGATCGTGCAGGCTGCCTTCCACGCCAAGGCGCGCGAACTCGGCATTGTTACTTCCGACCGTGCCCTGACCACCGAATTGCGCAATTACCAGGCCTTCCTCAACCCGGTCACTGGCGCATTCGATGCCTCGCTCTATCGCAGTGCCCTGCAGAATGCGCGCTACGCGCCGGCGGAATTTGAACGCTCCATCGCCGAGGACATGACCCGCTCGCAGCTGGCCGGCGCCCTCACCGCAGGCGATCTGAACCCGACACGCATGGCGGAGACGCGTTATCTCGTGCAGCAGGAACAACGCCGCATTCGCGCCCTGATCCTCGACGCCTCCGAAGCCGATCCGATTCCCGATCCGACCGATGAGCAATTGCAGGCTTTCATCGACGCCAATCCCGACCAGGTCGACCGGCTTGGCTTGCCCGTCTTCAATGCCCCGGAATTCCGCGCCATCACCTTGGTTCGTTTCCAGCTCGAGGATTACATCCTCGATGTCGATCTCGACGAATCGATTCTGCGCGAGACCTATGACTACCAGGTCGAAAATGGTGTACTCGGCACCCCGGCCCAACGCAGTTTCGTCCAGCTCATCACGCCTGACCAGGCAACGGCCGATCAAGTCGCGGCCCGGCTTGCCGCGGGCGAATCGGCTGAAGCCATTGCTGCCGAGCTCGGGCTCGACACGCCATTGTCCCAGACCGACGCCCAGGCCTATCAGGTCCCGGACAGCCAGCTCGCGATCGCGATTTTCGCGATGACGGAGGGGGAGACCGGCGCCATCGAAGGCAGTTTCGGCTGGTCCGCCATCCAGATCACGGCCGCCACCGACGCGGTTGTGCCCAGCTTCGATGACCAGCTCGACGCGCTGCGCACCGAAGCGGCGCGCGCCGAAGCCACCAACGCGATGTATGACGCCATGGCGGCCTTCGAACAGGAGCGCTCCAATGGTGCGACCCTGGAAGATGCGGCCGAGCGTGCCGGTGTTCCGCTGGAGGCCTATGTGCCGCTTGATCAATATGCCCGCGCCCAGGATGGAGAGATTGATTTCGAACGCTTCCAGTCCCTGGCCTCCGATGTCCTGCGCGTCGCCTTCGAGCAATTCGCGGGCTTTGCCATCAATCTCGAGCAATATAACGAGACCGACTGGTTCACCCTTCGGGTCGACGACATCATCCCCTCCCAGCCCCGTGCCCTGGAGGATGTCCGCGAGCAGGCCGAGGCGATCTGGCGCGCCGCGGAAGCCGACACCCAGCTGCAGGCCCGCGCTGACGAGGCCCTGGCCCAGCTGCAGGCCGGCGATGATATGGAACTTGTCGTCCTGACTTCGGGTGGCCGCATCGAGACCTCGACCCTGAAACGCGATGAGACCGCCGGAAGTTTTGCGGCCCATGTCGTCGGACAGGCCTTCAGCCTCGAACCGGGCATTCCCAGCCAGGTCGTTCGCCGGGGCGCCGGTCCGCACATGATTGTCATCGTCGACGAGATCCTCCCGGCCGATCTGGCCCGGGCGGGCTTGGGTGAAGTTGAACAGCGCGCCGCAGCCATTGCCACCCAGATCAATGATGACATCCTGGTCTCGGCCCAGACCGCTCTGCTGAGCGAATACGAGATTGATGGCAGCTCGGTCGACCAGCGTCTGCGTGCGGCCGCACTGGGCCAAACCGAAACGCCGTGATGACGGCGCCTCAAAGCCGGACCAGCCCGGATTTTGCCGCTATCGAGGCGCGTCTGGGCGCCGGCGAGCCGGTCATCCTGCAGGCCCGCAAGCCGGACGATCTGCTGACCCCGGTCGCCGCCTATCTCAAGCTCGCCCAGGCGGATGGTCATGCCTGTCTGCTGGAATCCGTCGAGGGCGGGGCCTGGCGCGGCCGCTATTCGGCGATCGGGCTCGATCCGGACCTGATCTGGCAATGCCGGGATGGCGTCGCCAGCGAAGCACGGGGCGCTGCGATTGAGGCGCGAAAATTCACGAATCTCGATGCCGACCCGATGACCGCCCTGCGCGCCGTCATCGAAGATGCGCATTGCGCCCTGCCCGATGGCGCCCCCTCTATCGCCGCCGGCCTGTTTGGCTATGTCGGCTATGACATGGTGCGCTATCTGGAAAAACTGCCCGAGAACGCCGCGCCCGACCCGCTCGGCACGCCGGAAGCCTGTCTGATCCGGCCACGAACCGTGGTCGTGTTCGATGCGCTGAAGCAGGAAATCCAGGTCTATTGCACGATCCGTCCAGCGCCGGGCGAAACGGCCCGCACCGCCTATGACGCGGCGGCCGCGCGGCTGCAGGCGACCCTCGATATCCTCGCCGGCCCGCTGCCTGTGATCGCCGCGCCGGCCGGCCGGACGGGTGAGATCAGCTCCAATCAAAGCGAGGCGGCCTATCGCGCGGCGGTCGAGAAGGCCCGCAATTATATCCGCGCGGGCGATGCCTTCCAGATCGTGCCGAGCCAGCGGTTTTCGACGCCATTCAGCGATGATTCCTTCTGGCTGTATCGCTCGCTGCGCCGTCTCAACCCCTCGCCTTTCCTGTTCTATTTCCGCATGGACGGGTTCGAGATTGCCGGCTCCAGTCCGGAAATCCTGGTGCGGCTGCGCGATGATACCGTCACGATCCGCCCGATCGCCGGCACCCGGCCGCGCGGTGCGACCCCGGCCGAGGATGATGCGCTGGAGGCCGATCTGCTGGCCGATCCCAAGGAGCGCTCGGAACATCTGATGCTGCTCGACCTGGGCCGCAATGATGTCGGCCGCATCGCCAGACCGGGCAGTGTGCGCATCACCTCGCGCGAGAATGTCGAGCGCTACAGCCATGTGATGCACATCGTCTCGAATGTCGAAGGCGATCTGGCGACAGGCGAGGACGCCGTCTCGGCCCTGTTCGCCGGCTTTCCGGCCGGCACCGTCTCGGGTGCCCCCAAGGTGCGGGCGATGGAAATTATCGACGAGCTGGAGCCGCACCGGCGCGGGATTTATGCCGGCGCCGTGGGCTATTTCAGCGCCGATGGCGGCATGGACACTTGTATCGCCTTGCGCACCGCGGTGATCAAGGATGGCCGCATGCATGTCCAGGCCGGGGCCGGTGTCGTGCTCGACAGTGATCCGGAATCGGAACGGGTCGAGACCGTCAACAAGGCGATGGCGCTGTTTCGCGCCGCCGAGGATGTTGTCCGGGACAGTCGCAGGAAATCAGGGGACGATTGACGCCGAAATCTGCTCGGCCGGCGCACGCGCCAGCTGCGCCGACAGCGCCGTCACCGTCACGAAATCAAAGCCCGCCGCGCGGGCCTCGCCGATCCAGCTTTCCAGCGCCTCCAGCGTGGCGTCATGGGGATGCCCGATCAGGACGGCATGTCCCTGCGCGCGGGCCAGCGTCTCGGCTTCGGCCAGGCGGGCCCGGATCGCACCAGCCTCGATGACGTGGTCGAGGAAAATATCCCGGCGCAGGACCGGCAGTCCCAGACCTTCAGCGACGGCGTAACCGCGACTATCGGCGATGGTCATGGAATCGATGAAGAGCGGGCCCTGATCGGCAATCGCGCCGAGGGCGACACGCAGCGCCCGCGGATCACCGGTGAAACGGCTACCCATATGATTATTAAGGCCAATCGCGCCGGGCACGCGGGCCATCGCCCAGCGGATGCGGGCGCGCAAATCACGATCGCTGAGATCAACGCGCAAGGCGTGCGGTCCCGGATCATCCAGGCCCAGCGGTTCCATCGGCACATGCACCAGAACATCGCGGCCACCGGCCCGCGCCGCCAGGGCTGTCGCGGCGGCCGCCTCGGCATAGGGCAGAATGGCAATGGTCAGCGGAGCATCCAGGGCCAGCACGCGCGCGGCGGCGGCAGCGTCCAGGCCCACATCATCAATGATCAGGGCGATGCTTGGATGCCCGGCAATTGCGCCGCTGGTGAGCGGTGCCGCAATCGGCAGTCGGACCTCGGCCGAGGCGATGGCACTGGCGGCCGGCAGCCTGTCCAGCGCAGGAACGGGCACAGCGCTTCCGGCCCCCGGCTCATTCACCGCTGCGACGGCCAGAGTCTCAGCCTGCACAGTGGGCTCCGCCAGGGCCGCAGAGCGGATCGGGCGATCGGGCGCAGCGTTCGCGACTGAAAAGGCCACCGCCGCCGCCAGATAGGCCGACGCAACCACCGCCCCTGCCAGGGCAGGCATGGCGGCATTATGCGGGCGAATCGATTTGACGGATCTGGATGGCATGTCACCAGCTGGCCCTGAGCTGATTAATGCCGCGTTAACCACGTCGCGGGATTGGCGGCGCGGTACAATCGCCCTAGTTTGCCGCGACGGAGGCCCTGCATGCTGCTCATCATCGACAATTACGACAGTTTCACCTTCAACCTGGTGCATTATTTCCAGGAATTGGGGGCGACGACGCGCGTCATCCGCAATGACGCCATGAGTGCAGCCGAGGCCCTGGCGCTGCAGCCGGCGGGTATCATCCTCTCGCCCGGCCCCTGTGATCCGGACCGTGCCGGCATCTGTCTCGACATCATCCGCCAGCTCCCCGCCGACCTGCCCCTGCTCGGCGTCTGCCTCGGTCACCAGGCGATCGGCCAGGCCTTTGGCGGTGATGTCATCGCGGCCAAGCAGATCATGCACGGCAAGACCAGCGCGATTGACCATGACGCCACCGGCCTGTTCGCCGGCCTGCCCAGCCCCTTCACGGCGACGCGCTATCACTCTCTCGCCGTCAAGCCGGAAACCCTGCCAGCGAGCCTGCGCGCCACCGCCCATACCAGCGACGGCGAAATCATGGGCCTTTGCCATATCGAGCGCCCGATCCACGGCGTGCAATTCCACCCCGAATCGATCGCCTCGGAACATGGCCATGACCTGCTGCGCAATTTCCTCGAAATGACCCGGGAGACGCACTGTCAGGCGGCGTGACAGACGGCCCATCCAGACTGTCACCCGAAAAACTGTCTGCCATCCTGCCATCACCAGAATGAACGTATCCGCGGCCCTGTGTCCGCAGGCGTTTCCGGCGTGACAGACCCGGTTGGCGCGTCTGTCAGCCTGTCATCGTCTGTCATCGCGGCGGGGGGATTTTCGGCCGTTTCGCACTGTTCGGGATCGGCCGCCTCCTCCTCGGCATCCTGGCCCGCCTGCTCGCCGGCCTCCTGGTCGCGGTCCCGCATCCAGGCCGGGGGATTCACGATCAAGCGTTCGCGCAAATCATCACGCAAGCGCTCGATCGGAACCAGATCCATACGCCCCTCCTTTTCAGCCCGGGCCATGTCCCAGCCCTCGGGAAATTCCAGCGGGCGGCAATCCTCGTCCAGCGGCAGGCCGACCAGCTCCGCAGGCAGGCGCCGGCGCGAGGCCAGGTCGGCCTTCGCCTTCAGCGCCGCCACTTCCGCCTGACGCAGGGAGAGTTCGATCAATTGCCGCGCCAGCCTGGCCGCCACCGCCGAGCGCGCCATCTGCCCCGCCAGCGCATAGCGGCTCGCCCGCGCCACCAGCACCGAGGCCGCCTCCTCCGGCGGCAGATCGGGAATATCGTCCGGGATATTCGCATCCAGCGACACCGCCGCGACGCCCGGTGCCTTGCCGGCCATATCCGACAGCCGCCAGCTACCGCGCCGCGCCCATCGATTGAGCGTCGTCTCCGACACCCCCGTCTCATCGGACACTTGTGCCATCGTCAGCCCCTGCTCCCGCAGGGCCCGCGCCCGGGCCTGCAATCTCGCCCGCTCAACTTCATCTCTCTGGATACCTGTCATGCCGGTATTATGCGGCGAGGCCTGGAGGGGTGGGGATAAGATTATTTTTGGCGCGGGCCCAGGTAACACCATGACCGGCCGACGGACACCGCGCGACTCCATAGGTCCACAACCGCTAAAACGGCGTCATTCCAGCGCAGGCTGGAACCCAGCTCATAGCACTCAAATGGTTGGAGAATAGGTGCAAACCTATTTCACGGCGGCGCCTGAATCTGGGTTCCAGCCTGCGCTGGAATGACGCTGAACTGGCCCTTGCGGGAAAGACGGGCAGCCGCAGCGCCCGGTCCCCGCCTTGAAGCTCATGCCGAGATTCAGCCACCGGGGTTCAGAGTCGTCAAGGCGCATGCCCGCGAAGCGCAATAATGGTGTGTGTCCCCATGTATTCTCAAAACCTTGTCATCCCTGACGGATGCCCCGCGAAGGCGGGGCGCAGATCAGGGACCTAGAACCACCATCGCAAAACCATCCAGACTGGAGGGACGAGGCCGGATGCCAACCGTCGGGCGTCTGGGTCCCTGATCTGCGCCCGGATCGCTGACGCGTCCGGGCATTCGTCAGGGATGACAACGGCTTATAGCGTTGGCACTGAACAAGCCGGGAAGACGCTCCAGTCTACTTGAAGGCGACCTGCTCGCTCCCCCCCGCATTGAAAAGCATGCCGAGCCCCTTCCACGTTGGAAGCCCATACGGCTCATAGACACCTCGCTCGGTCGCGCGGCGCTCTGTTCAGCCTTACTTCGCCCAAACAACGAGAGTGATGCAGCAGTGTGTCCTCGCCATCGCACGGTCCAGGTGGCGGGACAGGATGTCGAGGCAATTCAGCGCGCGCGCCAGCTTGGCCGCAACCTCATCAAGGGAATCAGCAGGGATCACTACAGACAGGTCTTCCATGCCCTTTAAATCCGCAGGCTTGAGGCCATAGAGGTGGTCATCAAACTGGTTTTCCCCAACTTCGGGATAGTGGGGTTTCAGATCGAGACGCGCGAGAATCGCCTTGGGCAGCGAATCCGAGGTATCCGAGACAATATCGCCATCGGCAACCTCGAACCGCGTCCGGTCGACCTCGACAAGGGTTTTGATTGAATATTGCATGTCCACATGCCTCCACCGGGGATTGGCCAGTCTACCAGCAATTGTTTATCAGCTGCCGCCTGGGACACGCACCGGCAAAGCCGAAGCATGTCCCGGCGGTGCCCGACCGGTGCTACCCTCTCCACTCACCCCCCGCATTGAAAACCGCCCCTACCCGCATTATCACTTCACCGGTTCGCTTGGTTCAACTGAAAGTCAGCCGGTATGCCGATCTCATCCGCCCTTCCCGCCCATCCCCGCGCGGCCATCGCGCCGCGTGGCGGGCGTGTGGCGGTGACGCGCGTTCGATACCTGGTGGTTGACGGTCGATGGCGCGGCTTGACGGCAAGCTTGTAGCGCGCGCGCCGATGGCGCGATGATCGATCCGACACGAATATTCAAAAATCGAGAGACTGGTATGAACCATCTTGCCCTATGCCTGCAGGCCTTCAGCCAGGGCCAGCGGCCCGAGACTGCACACATCTCCGGCGCTTTTGACCAATTGATGGAAGGCGATGCGCCCGATGCGGCGATCGGCGGCTTTCTGATGGGGCTCGCCGCGCTGGGCGAGCGGCCCGAGGATATTGCCGCCGGGGCACGGGTCCTGCGCGGCCGCATGGCGACGATCAGAGCGCCCGAGGGCGCGATCGATACCTGCGGTACCGGCGGCGATGGCAAGGGGGCGTATAATATCTCAACCGCTGCCGCGATCGTGGCCGCCGGAGCCGGCGCCATCGTCGCCAAGCACGGCAATCGCGCCGCCTCCTCGCAATCGGGCTCCTCGGACGTGCTCGCCGAGCTCGGGGTGAAGCTGGATTGTCCGCGCGATGCCGTCGAGCGTTCGCTGACCGAGGCCGGGGTCGGCTTCCTGTTCGCGCCGGCCCACCATAGCGCCGTGCGCCATGTCGCCAGCGCGCGCAAGAATCTCGGCGTGCGCACCCTGTTCAACCTGCTCGGCCCGCTGGCCAATCCGGCCGGCGTGAAGCGGCAATTGCTCGGGGTTTATGACCAGCGCTGGCTACAGCCGATGGCCGAGGCGCTGCGCGATCTGGGCTGTGAGCATGCACTGGTGATCTGCGGCCAGGACGGGATGGACGAGATCACCACCACCACCGGGACCGATGTGGCGCAGCTGCGCGATGGCGAGATCACCACCTATACGGTCACGCCCGAGGATGCCGGCATCACCCGCGCCACCGAAGCCGACCTCAAGGGCGGCGATCCGGCCTATAATGCCGCCGCCATCTTGCGCCTGCTTGAGGGCGAGGCCGGGGCGTTTCGCGATATCGTCCTGCTCAATGCCGGCGCGGCGCTGATCCTGTCGGGCCAGGCCAAAACCCTGGCCGAAGGTGCCGAACTGGCCGCCGCCGCGATCGATGATGGCCGCGCCCGCACGGCGCTGGCGCGCATGGCCGCCATCTCGCGCGGGGAAGCCTGAGATGACTGATGTCCCCGACACGCTGGCGCGGATCGGCGCCTACAAGCTCGACCATATCGCCGCCTGCAAGGCCGCCCTGCCCTATGCCGAGATCGCGGCCCAGGCCGAAGATGCCCCGCCGGTACGCGGCTTTCACGCCGCGCTTGAGGCGGCAGCCAACGCCCAGGGCCTCGGCCTGATCGCCGAGATCAAGAAGGCGAGCCCGTCCAAGGGCCTGATCCGCGCCGATTTCGACCCGCCGGCGCTGGCCCGCGCCTATCAGGACGGCGGCGCGACCTGCCTGTCCGTCCTGACCGACGGGCCAAGCTTTCAGGGTTCGGACCGCTATCTCATTGCCGCGCGCGCGGCGTGCGAGCTGCCGGTGCTGCGCAAGGATTTTCTCTATGATCCTTACCAGGTCGCCGAGGCGCGCATGCTCGGCGCCGATGCCATCCTGGTGATTCTCGCCGCCGTCGATGACGCGACCGCCCGCGCCCTGATCGAGGAAGCGGCGCGCTGGTCGCTCGATGTCTTGGTCGAGGTGCACGACGCGCCGGAAATGGAGCGCGCGCTGGGGCTGGACGCGCCGCTGATCGGGGTGAATAACCGCAATCTGCGCACCTTCGAAACCGCGCTGGAGACGTTCGAGACTTTGGCACCGATGCTGGCGGGCGCCGCTTTCCCGGTCGCGGAGAGCGGGATATTCACCGCCGCCGATGCCGCCCGCCTGCAGGCGGCCGGCGCCCGGGCGCTGCTGGTCGGCGAAAGCCTGATGCGGCAGGACGATGTCACCGCCGCCACCGCCGCCTTGATGAACTGGCAAAACCCGGCTTGACCTGAATCGGGAACCTTTGTAGAACAAACACACACATTCCTGATTTGTTCTTCCGGTTGATGTGCCGGCATTTGTCAAAGGGGGCTGACTTGCTCACCCGTAAACAGCACGAGCTTCTGCTTCTGATCCATAACCGGATCAAGGATACCGGCGTCTCGCCCTCCTTCGACGAAATGAAGACGGCCCTGCAACTGGCCTCGAAATCCGGCGTTCACCGCCTGATCACGGCGCTGGAGGAGCGCGGCTTCATCCGCCGCCTGGCCCACCGGGCACGGGCGCTGGAAGTGATCAAACTGCCCGAATCTGCCGCCGCCAGCCTGGATCAGCCTCTGGCCGGCGATGCCGATCTTGGCGCCAATGTCGTGCGCGCCAATTTCAAGCGCAATGCCGAAGAGAATACGCCGGAAGCCTCGGTCGAGATCCCGCTGCTCGGCCGGATTGCCGCCGGTGTGCCGATCGCCGCGATCCAGCACGAGACCGACCGCCTCGCCTTCCCCGCCGACATGGTGCGCGGCGGCGAGCATTTCGCCCTCGAGGTGAATGGCGATTCGATGATCGAGGCCGGCATTCTCGATGGCGATATTGTCTTGATCCGGCGCGGCCAGTCGGCCGATAGCGGCGAGATTGTCGTTGCCCTGGTCGATGACGAGGAAGCGACGCTGAAACGCCTGCGCAAGAAGGGCGGATCGATTGCCCTGGAAGCGGCCAACCCGGCCTATGAAACGCGAATTTTCGGCCCCGACCGGGTCAAGGTCCAGGGCAAGCTGGTCGGTCTGATCCGCCGCTATCACTAAGGCGTAGGGGGCCTGCGCTCACCGCCATCGAGTGCGCGCTGGCCTCATGCCGGGGTTTGCGCCCGGATTCATGCCCGGATTCGTGCCGGCGCTGGGACCATGCCTGGTCTCATACCTCGCCCGATACCTCGCCCTCTACCCCGGCAATGGCATGATCTGATATCTCAATGATGACCCGCCGGCGCTGCTGTTCTGGCGGGTCATTCTTCGTTTGCGGT